>DATKEW010000314.1:0-9085 GCA_035511785.1 Mycobacterium sp. | reverse complement strand
ACGACGCCTCGTTGGTCGACGAGGTCACCGGACTGTTCGACACGCTGCCGACGTTTCGGCGCACGCTCGACGCCGCGGGGCTGGACGAGCACGTCGTCGCCATCGTGGGCAAGTCACCGATTGTGGCGCGCGGGTGGCGGTCGCCGCTGCAGTTCTTGTTCATCGACGGCGGCCACTCCGAGGCCGCCGCCACACAGGACTTCGACGGATGGGCGAAGTGGGTGACCGCCGGCGGCGCGCTGGTCATCCACGACGTCTTCCCTGACCCGCGTGACGGCGGACGGCCGCCGTACCACATCTATTGCCGGGCCATCGATTCCGGTCAGTTCCGCGAGGTTTCGGTCACCGGGTCGTTACGGGTGCTCGAACGCACCGGCCAGCCGGGCGAGCGGGTCTAACACATTTCCGTCATCGGGCAGGCCCGGCGACCACGCATTCGCAATCGAAGTCGGTCTGCAGGCCCATCGGCAGCTCGTCGCCGCGGAAGATGCCACCGCCCGGCGTGGTGTCCGACAGCGCGTCGGCCGCCAGGATCATCGCCGCCCCCGTCCAGGTGGTGCGCTCCTCGGGCCAGCGTTTCCCATCCGCGAACACCAGACCCGTCCAGTACGATCCGTCTCCTTCGCGCAGGTGGTGCATCGCGGCGAATTGCTGATGCGCGGCTGATCGATGGCCGATGGCCTCGAGCGCCATCACCAGTTCGCACGTCTCGGCGCCGGTCACCCAGGGGCGGTCGTCCACGCAGCGAATGCCGAGACCCCTCACCACAAAGTCGTCCCAGCGCGCTCTGATTCGCGCGACGGCGGACGGGCCCCGCAGCGCCCCACCGAGGATGGGGTAGTACCAGTCCATCGAGTAGCGGTCCTTTTCGGTGAACGCCTCCGGATGCGCGACGATCGCGTGGCCCAGTCGGCCGAGCGCCAGCTCCCACTCCGGCTGTGGTTCCCCGACGAGGGCGGCGAGCGCCAGCGCACAACGGATGCTGTGGAACACACTGGCGCACCCGGTCATCAGCGCTTCTGGGAGGGGTCCGGCTTCACTTCGAGCCCAGCAGATCTCGCCGTAGCCGATCTGTAAGTCGATGACGAAATCGATCGCCTTTTGCACCACCGGCCACATCGCCGCACCGAATGACGCGTCGCCGGTCACCAGCACGTGATGCCAGACGCCGGTGGCGATGTAAGCGCAGAAGTTGCTATCGCTGTTGGCGTCTTCGACCGTCCCCGCACGGAATTGGATGGGCCACGAGCCGTCGCGCCGCTGGGTGCGACGGCTCCATTCGAACGCGGCCCGCGCCGGCTCCACCAGGCCTGCCGCGGTGAGCGCCATCGCGCATTCCACGTGATCCCACGGATCGGTGTGACCACCGTCAGACCATGGGATGGCGCCCGACGATTCCTGCGTGGCGGCGATAGAAATCGCGGTCTGCCGGCATTGCTCGGGAGTAAGGACGCCCGGAACCGCCGGCGGGTCAGACCGATGCAACTGAATATCCCGGAGTTGCGTGGCTTTCGGCTGTCCGCTGCTTGACGAAATACATCGCCACGCTCTTGCCCACGACGGGATTGAGCAGTGACTCCGCCAGCTGCGTTATCTTTGGTCGGCGCATCAGATCCCACACCAGGAGTTTGTGGTATGCGGCCACAGCCGGATGATCGCTATTCGACACGCCCACAGCGCATTTCAGCCACCAGAACGGGGAGTGCAGCGCATGCGCGTGATGTGCATGCGTCAATTCCATTCCGCCGCAGGCGATCTTGTCTCGCAATTCGCTGGCTCGGTAGATGCGCACGTGGCCGCCCTCGTTGCTGTGGTATTCATCGGAAAGGAGCCAGCAGACCTGCTCGGGGAGCCATCGCGGAACACTGACCACCAGCGTGCCGCCGACTTTGAGCACCCTGATCAATTCGGCGATGGCGGCGTCGTCTTGTGGTATGTGCTCTAGGATTTCGGACGCGATGACGCAGTCGAATGTCTCGTCGGCGTACGGCAAGCTCAGCGCGTCACCGACAACCACCTTCGCCGACGCCGTGGCCGGCACCTCACCGGCCTCGGCCATCGCACGCAGGATCGTGTCCACCGAACGCAGTTCGGACTCGGCACGGTCGAAGGCGACGACGTCGGCGCCGCGCCGATACGCTTCAAACGCGTGCCGGCCCGCTCCGCACCCCACGTCGATCACCGTGGTCGAAGGCCCGATGCCCAGCCGGTCGAAATCGACGGTCAGCATTGCGGTTCGCCTTCGACGGCGGCATTGCGCGCAATCGCCTGCTCATACACCCGTACGGTCTGAGCCGCCACGGCTTCCCAACTGAACACGTTGATGGCGCGCGTTCGTCCTGCCTTCCCGAGACTGCGTCGCTTTTCCGGCGAATCCAGAAGCTCACCGAGCGCGCGCGTGAGCGCATCGACGTCGGCGGGCGACACCAGCTGCGCGCAGGCACCGTCGGTCCCAAGGACTTCGGGCAGTGCACCCACCCAACTCGCGACGATCGGGGTTCCGCTCGCCATGGCTTCCACCGCAGGCAGCGAAAACCCTTCGTAGAGCGAGGGAATGCAGGCGACCTCGGCCGATGCGAATAATCCGGCCAGCTCGCCATCGGACAGGCCACCGGTGATGTGGACGATGTCGGAGATGCCCAGTTCGGCGATGAGTTTGTGGGTGGGCCCGTCGGGTTCGACCTTGGCGACAAGGCGCAACTCGAGATCTCGGCTGGTGCGTAGCCTGGCGACCGCGTGCAGCAGGGTTCGGACGCCCTTCAGCGGGGTGTCGGCGCTGGCGATCGCGATAACTCGGCCGGGATTCCGTGGCAGCGATCCCGGCTTGAACAGGTCGGTGTTCACGCCCAGCGGCACTACATGCAGTTGCTCCGGCGAGACGCCGAAGTCGGCGACGATGTCCGCCGCCGCCGACGACGACACCGTCAACAGGTCCGGGATCCGGCGCGCGACTTGTTCCTGCATGGTGGAAAATCCATACCACCTGTGCACCAACGGCTTTCGCCACCATCGTGCGGCGGCGAGGTCGAGCACTCGGTCGCGTGTGATCGGGTGGTGCACGGTCGCCACCACCGGCAGCCCCGCGCCGGCGATGGTCAGCAGTCCGGTTCCCAGGCTCTGGTTGTCGTGGACGACGTCAAAATCGCCCGTCCGGTCGGCCAGCAGGCGGGCGACCCGCAGCGTGAACGTCCGTGGTTCGGGAAAGCCCGCGGTCCACACGGTGAGGAGTTCTAGGAGGTCGATTGGGTCGCGAATCTCGCTCGGGCGCGGTACCCGGAACGGGTCGGGCTCGCGGTAGAGATCAAGGCTTGGCACCCTGGTCAACCGCACCCGCGGGTCGAGCAGCTCAGGATACGGCTGGCCGGAAAACACCTCGACGTCATGACCGAGTTCCACCAGACCGTGGCTGAGATGGCGCACGTAGACGCCCTGTCCGCCGCAATGGGTCTTACTACGGTAGGACAGCAGGGCAATTCGCATACTCAACTCTTATCCGCTGGCCGAAGATCGCCGACGGGCACCCCCAAATCCACCGCCATCAACGCACTCGCGCACACCGCGGCGACAAACTGGACATGTGTCCAGACTATAGTTCGATCAGCTAATCGATGCAACGAGCTCCGTTTGAAGCGCGCGGACCTCGGCCGCGCACAACACCGAACGCAGTGGTCACATCCGCCACACTTGCCTGTCGCAAAGCCGATGGACTGTTTGCCCGCCTCAGCGCCACTGTCCCGTCCGCCGGAGACGTGTGTGGCTTGTGTGACGGTGCCGCGTCACCAGCGCGAACACCATGGCTCCCTGCGTGATGATCGGCGAACGCGCTGCGCAGTTCGTCAAGGCCGAACACCGGTTGTGAGGCGCCGGCCGTCGCCGCCATCGTCCATGCGCCCACTGAGGGTCAAATCCGTGGACCTGCTTTTGTTACCATCGCGCGGTGCACGATTCGGCTGCGCCAGGCGGACGCGGGGGACCACCATCTGTTTCACGACGCGCGGTCCTGAAATATGCGTTGTCGCCCGCCCTACTGAGCCTCGGGACACTGCCTGCGAATCTCGGCGTGCAGAAAGCGGCAGCCGCCAACATCACGCTGATCGATTTTGCCGAGCGCAGGATCCCGCCGGACGAGATCAAATCGGCGGGCTATGACGGGGTGGTGAACTACGTGTCCGAGGCGCGGCCCGGGGCGAACTTCCAGGCAAAACCCATCACCCGCGAGTACGCGGATGCGCTACGGGCCGCGGGGCTGCACATCGTCAGCAACTTCCAGTACGGTAAGCCCGGTTGGCCTACGCCGTCGGACTTCACCCGGGGGTACGACGGCGGCGTGGCAGACGCTCAGACAGCTTTGCGGCTGCACGGTGCGGCCGGGGGCACGAATTCGGCCCCGATCTTCTTCAGTGTCGACGACGATATCGACCTCAACGCGTGGAATGGCCTTGCTGTCAATTGGTTTCGAGGGATCAACTCGGTCCTGGGCGTGGGGCGCACCGGCGTCTATGGAGACGCCCAGGTGTGCGGATGGGCGATCAGAGACGGCGTAATAGGAAACTCAACCACGGCAGGGTATCGCTGGGCATGGCAGACGAAGTCGTGGTCGCGCGGTGCGCGCGAGCCCATGGCGGTGCTTTATCAGGCTGTCGTCAACACCCCGTCGAGCCCAGGCCCCCTGCTGGGCGGTATCAACGTGGACGTGGACGAGGTCATTGCGGCCGATTACGGACAGTGGGATTTGGACCGATGAACGACGACACCCCCGCGAGCCGGTTGCTCGCGGGGGTGTCGTGCGGTCTCGACGGCCCGATCCCGGTATTACGTGAGATCGAACCGGTCGTTGTTCATGACCTTGACCCACGCCGCGACGAAGTCCTCCACGAACTTCCCTTGGGCGTCGTCCTGTGCGTAGACCTCGACCAACGCACGCAGCACCGAGTTCGACCCGAACACAAGGTCATTCGGAGTCGCGGTCCATTTGAGGGCGCCCGAGACCCGATCGCGGCCCTCGTAGACGTTCTCCGCGGTCTCCGACGCCTTCCACTCGGTACCCATGTCGAGCAGGTTGACGAAGAAGTCGTTGGTCAACGCGCCCGGCTTGTCGGTGAACACGCCGTGCTTGCTGCCGCCGTGGTTGGCGCCGAGGGCACGCAGGCCGCCGATGAGCACGGTCAACTCCGGGGCGGTCACGCCGAGCAGGTACGCCCGCTCCAGCAGCAGCTGCTCCAGCGGGGCCTTTTCGCCCGGCCGCACGTAGTTGCGGAACCCGTCGGCGCGCGGTTCGAGCACCGCGAACGACTTCACGTCGGTGTTCTCTTGCGAGGCGTCGGTACGCCCGGGCGCGAAGTGCACCGAGATCTCGTAGCCGGCGTCCTTGGCCGCCTTCTCGACCGCCGCAGAGCCGGCCAGCACGATCAGGTCGGCCAGCGAGATCTTCTTGCCGCCGGAGGCCGAGGCGTTGAAGTCCTGCTGGATCTGCTCGAGAACCGGGAGCACCTTGTCCAGCTCGGAGGGCTCGTTGACCTCCCAGCTCTTCTGCGGCTCGAGGCGAAGCCGTCCACCGTTCGCGCCACCGCGCTTGTCGGTGTTGCGGTAGCTCGCCGCCGCCGACCAGGCCGTCTTGACCAACTGGGAAACGGACAGGCCGGAGTCGAGCACCTTGCTCTTCAGGGCCGCAACGTCCTTCGCGTTGACCAGCTCGTGGTCCACAGCCGGAACCGGGTCCTGCCACAGCTGCGGCTCGGCAACCCACGGCCCGAGGTAGCGGCTGATCGGGCCCATGTCGCGGTGCAGCAGCTTGTACCACGCCTTGGCGAACGCCGGGGCCAGCTCCTCGGGGTGGTCCAGCCAGCGCCGAGTGATCTCGCGGTAGATCGGGTCCTCCCGCAACGAGATGTCGGTGACCAGCATTGTCGGGGCGCGACCCGGCCCGCCGAACGGATCGGGGATGGTGCCGGCACCGGCGCCGTCCTTTGCCGTGAACTGCCAGGCTCCCGCCGGGCTCTTGGTCAGCTCCCACTCGTAGCCGTAGAGGTTCTGCAGGAACCCGTTGCCCCACTTGGTCGGGGTCGCGGTCCAGACCACCTCCAGACCGCTGGTGATGGCGTCCTTGCCCTTGCCGGTGCCGTAGGAGCTCTTCCAGCCCAGCAACTGCTGTTCGATCGGGGCGGCCTCCGGTTCGGGACCGACGAGATCGCCATCGCCGGCGCCGTGGGTTTTACCGAAGCTGTGACCCCCGACGATGAGAGCGGCGGTCTCCTCGTCGTTCATCGCCATCCGGAAGAACGTCTCACGGATGTCCACCGCGGCGGCGATTGGATCCGGCTTGCCTTCGGGGCCCTCCGGATTCACATAGATCAGACCCATAGTGGTCGCGCCGTAGGGCTGAGCGAGGTCACGCTTGCCGGAGTAGCGCTTGTCGGTGGCCAGCCAGACGTCCTCTTCTCCCCAGAGGATCTCTTCGGGCTCCCAGATGTCTTCGCGGCCGAACGCGAAGCCGAAGGTCTTAAACCCCATCGACTCCAAAGCGCAGTTGCCGGCGAAGATGATCAGGTCCGCCCAGGAGATCTTGTTGCCGTACTTCTTCTTGACCGGCCACAGCAGCCGGCGGGCTTTGTCCAGGCTCACGTTGTCCGGCCAGCTGTTGATCGGGGCGAAGCGCTGGGCACCCTGGCCGCCGCCGCCGCGGCCGTCGTGAATGCGGTAGGTACCCGCGGCATGCCAGCTCATCCGGATGAACAGGCCGCCGTAGTGGCCGTAGTCGGCGGGCCACCAGTCCTGCGAGGTGGTCATCACCGAGAACACGTCGGCCTTGAGCGCCTCGACGTCGAGCTTGGCGAACTCCTCGGCGTAGTTGAAGTCCTCGCCGAGCGGGTTGGACTGGAGCGGGTGCGGGTGCAGCTTTGACACATCGACCTGGTTGGGCCACCAGTCTTGGTTCGTCAGCGGAGCATTCTCCTTCGGCTCAGGCGAAGGGATTACCGGGCTTTCGCTCTCGCTGCCCCGGCTTTGGGTTGTATCAAATGACACAGCATTCCTTTCGGTGGTGGGTGAATCGGGCTGTGATCAAGAAACTGCAGTCGAGCAGTCGGGGCATAAGCCCCAGTAGATGACTTCGGCCTCGTCAAGGACGAAGCCATCCAGAACGTTGTCATCATCCGACGGGGTCAAGCACGGCGCCTCACCGACCGCACAGTCGACGTCGGCGATGACGCCGCAGGATCGGCATACCTTGTGGTGGTGGTTGTCACCGACCCGGGACTCATAGCGGGCGACCAGCCCCAATGGCTGGATCCGCCGAACCAGACCCGCAGAGGTCAGAGCATTGAGTACGTCGTACACGGCCTGTCGGGAAACATCGGGCAGTCCTAGCCGCACGGCTGAGAAGATCGTCTCGGTGTCGGCATGCGCGTGGGCGTGCACCGCCTCCAGCACGGCGACCCTGGGCCGTGTCACACGTAGATCGGCCACCCGCAGCTGTTCCGCGTAGTCCGCCGTTGAGGACACCCTGTCAATATGACCCCTTATCTGGAATCAGTCAAGACATTGTTGAGGGAAGGGAAGGCAAACGAATCAAGACGACGGTGTCAAGGCGCCGCCTTTACGCCATTGATCCCAGCCGAGTGTCCAGTCGCCGTTGTGCGCCAGTTCCAACGGCGGCCCGCCGCTGTTCGGGACCTCGACCACATCGCCGGGTACTGAGAAGTCGTAGAACCATTTTGCGTTGTCGGCGTTGAGGTTCAAGCACCCGTGCGACGTGTCGGTGTGACCCTGGGCCCACACCGTCGCGTCAAGTTGGTGCAGGTAAATACCGTCGGTACTGATTTTGGTGGCGTAATTGATGGTCTCGCGATATCCGAGGCGCGAATTCTTGGGCAACCCAAACGTGGAGGAGTCCATCACCACTGGGTTGCCCTTGTCGAGCACGGTGTAGACGCCCGAGGGAGTCCACAACGAAATCATCCGCGTACCGATGGTTTCAGTGCCGCCCATTCCCATGGACGTCGGCATGGTGCGGACCAGGGCTCCGTTGTTGAAGACGCTGACCAACTTGGTGGCATCGTCGGCTACGGATACGTGCGCGTCGCCGATCCGGAACGACACCCGGTTGTCTTCTTGCCCGAATAAACCGTTGCCCAACGAAATTCCGTAGATCTTGGCTTCCGCGGTGACGGTTGTGCCCGGTGCGTAGTAATGCTCTGGTCGCCAGTGGGCGTTTTGGCTGTCGACCCAGAACCACGAACCTTGCAGCGGAGGTGCGGTAGTCACCTCGAGCTGTCGCTCGGCAGCGGCCCGGTCGGCGATCTGCTCATCGAAGTGGGCGACGACCACTGTTCCGACCCCGTAGGTGCCGCCCTCGTGCAAGGCGGCCTCCGACGTCGTCGTAAATGTAACCTTGGTCTGGTTGGACGGCTGCAGTGTGGAAAATCTCGACACTTCGGTTGACGCAACGCCGTTGGGCCCACGGCTGGTCAGAGCCAGCGTGTAGGTGCGTCCGTAGCCCAGGGGAACGGTGGGCTTCCAGACGGTGTTATCCGGAGTCATGACTCCAGCGACCGGTTTGCCGGCGTCATTGACCATGCGCACATCGGTCAGCTTCCCCGTATCTGCCTTTACGACTACATGCGTGACCGGGTCGACGTCGCGTGCATTGGGCCCGGGCGCGACCGTCACCCGGGCCCGGACGCCTCCGACGAAACCCCCGGACGGGGACAGTTGCGTTCTGGGCATCGCGACGACGAGACAATTTGCACCGCGCCGACCACCCCGACGAGAACGAACACGGTCAGCAGCAGTCGGCGAGGCCAGCCACTACCGAGTATTCGGCGGACAGGCTGAGCACCGTTCGTGAGCGTCATGAAATCGGCGAATCCTCGCGTTATCGTGCCGGCTCGAGGTTGATCCCGAGCGTCGACAATGTTGTTGATCAAGTACCCCCGGGGCGGGCGCTCCGAAACCGATCCCTTCCCCGAGTTGCCATTACAGTCGCCCGGCAGGCTGCAGTGGCGGATCGCGAGAGATCATGGCGGGATGGCCGACGACGAACTTGACAGTCTGTACTGGGTGCGGCCAGACGCGTTTACCGCGCAAC
>DATKEW010000313.1:0-2377 GCA_035511785.1 Mycobacterium sp. | reverse complement strand
AGCACGTCGGGATCGGTGCCCAGGTCCATCGTGGGGTACGTCGTGGCGAACTTGATCCCGTGGTGCCGGCTAGCGGCCACTGGCGCGCCCGGTGAGGTCGGGTGCGAATTCGATAGGGGGAAAAGCGATGCACAGCGCCTCGGCGCCCGGCTCGCCGAACACCACCACCTCTTCGCCGTAGTCCGACCAAACCACGGTGTGGGGGCCGTAGTGGTGCTCGGCGACTTCGACCGTTCCTGCGTTTGTGAACATGCAATAGGTGCGGTTGTCGGGCATCACGAATTCGGCGCGGTTATCCCAGCGGATCTTGATGATGGTCAGGTCACGCTCGGTGAAGCGGCCCAACACCTTCGTGGCCAGGCCGTCGCCGCGGTCCAGGTAGGTGAATGCGTCCGGGTTCATCAGGATGGGCTGGGGGTAGCGGGGAACGGGAAACGACCCCTCGCGGTTGAAGACGTGTTCCCAGATCGCATTGAGCGCGTCTCTCGAGTGGCTGCGACCCTCTGAGTCCACCCAGGTGTATTGTCCGCCGCCGAAGACACCCGTCTTCCCCAGCTCCGCGTACGCGCGGTCGTGCTCGGCGCGCGACACCCAGAAGTCGCTCCACTGAATTTGGAAGATCGACGCACCGTCGATGTGCTCTGGCCCGTAGAACGCGCCGGCGGGAAAGTACGCAATCCAGCCCTCCTCGGTGACCTGGCCCAGCCCGAAGTCCTGAACCCCGGTCATCGAGATGCGGATCTGCTCGAAATCGTGATGGTGGCGCGGTGCGGTGAACACGTTCTCGCCGCCGACGTAGTTGTAGCAGTCCGCCGCATAGCCAACGCCGGGAAGGATCTCACCTTCGGAGACGTATTTGTTCTGAACGTGGCCGACACGTGCATTGGCGGCAACGGTCTTCCAGGGCAGCTCGTCGGTGGGAATCACCTTCATCGCCGGCAGTCCTTCATCGCAGCTGAGGTGTTTGATCAGCAGCGGCCGGGCTCACCGGCCGAAGCCTGCGATCAGTTGCGCCGAGTCGGCATAGGCCGACAGATGTTGGGTGTAATCCTGCTCGGTCTGGTAGGCCGCCTCCAGCGGCAGGGTGTCCGACCGCAGCACCGATGCCTTGGCCATGCGTATCGCGGTGGGGTTCTTCGACGCGATCGTCTCGGCGAGGCTGCGCGCCTGGGTCATCAGTTCATCTGGGGGACAAACAGATTCGAGGCCTCCGCGGCGGTGGACTTCGGATGCCGGCACGCGCTCGGCGGTGTACAACATCCGCCGCGCTTTGGACGGACCGACCATCCATTGGGCAAACGAGGCGGCACCGAGGACCCCGACGTCGATCTCGGTGAGGGCGAATGTCGCGGTGTCGGAGGCCAACGCGATATCGCTGACGGCGACCAGCGCCAGTCCCGCTCCCACTGCGGCCCCGTTGACAGCGCAGATGACCGGTACGGCGCACCGGCGCACGGCCCAAAACGCCTCCCGCGCAAGCCGCAATGGATCGCCCACGTCAACGGTGGGTGGCTCGGAACGCTCGACTTGGAGGTCCTTGATATCCCGGCCGCCGCAGAACACCCGGTTCCCTGCGCCAGTGAGGATCACCGCCGAGATGTCGTCGCGGTGGCGGAAACCCTCAAAGACCGTCGTCAATTCCCGGTACGTCGCTCGAGCGAGCGCATTGGCCGGTGGCCGGTCGATGACCACCTCGGCCACCCGTCCCGTCTGGGACACGCGCAGGCCGGACGTGTTCAGATCTTGTGTTGCACTGGCCATGACCGTCCTCGTTATCGGTTGCCGTCGGGCCGCCGAGCGCGACGCCGCGTGCCCGTGGACGACGGTCGGAACAATCGCGCGCCCTCATTGTCGCCGTCTACCGTCCGACGGTAATCCGCAACTGGAATACTTGTCAACGACCGTGTTGACAAACGGGTAGCCGGCGATGTCATGTCTGTGGGCAAATGTGTCCAGACCCACTGGTCTGAACCTGTCTTCAACATGTATGTTGATAAGTGGTCGCGTTGCGCTGGCCAGGTTTGTCAGCCGCCCCGAAACGGGCTACCAGCGACACGATGCGCTCCGGCGCATCGTCGGCACGAGTCCAGATATTCGCGGAGGGTTCTCGGTTATGTTTGTTCACGAGGCTATGGCCAACGCCCTCGCCGCAAGTGGAGTGGACACGATGTTCGGGCTGATCGGCGACGCCAATCTCTTCTTCACCAACGCGTTTGTCGAAGCCGAGGGCGGTCGCTACATCTCGGCGGTCCACGAAGCCAGCGCAGTCATGATGGCCCAGGGATACGCACTCCGCAGTGGGCGTCTGGGTGTGGCAACGGTGACCCAAGGCCCCGGACTCACCAACACCGCAACGGCTCTGATCGACACGGTCCGC
>DATKEW010000312.1:0-2883 GCA_035511785.1 Mycobacterium sp. | reverse complement strand
TTGAACGCGGCCTTGGTCATTCCGAGGAAGAACGTGGCCGGGTTCAGTGAGGCGGTCGCCGACAGGTGCGCGACGATGTCGCGGACGGTCCAGCCCGCACAGAGCGACGCCGTATCCCATTGCGCCGGCGTCGGGTCGGCGAGGTCGCTGGCAAGCGCGCCGCGCTCGGCCGCGATGGTGGCCCAGATGTCAGACATGGCGAACTCCTAGGGTTACTGAGGGTCGCTGAGCCGGCCGGCGCGCCGTTGCATGAGTGCATTGACCGAACGGGGGGCGACGGTGTTCAACGCGTTAAGCGCGACGGCCATCCGCGGCGCGATCCGCACCGGCCGGGTGCGGGCGGCGGTGACCATCCATTCGGCGGCTTCTTCCGGGGTCAACGCGGGCATCCCGTCGTAGGCCTTAGTCGGTTTGATCATAGGAGTCGCGACCAACGGGTAGTAGAGCGTCGTCGAATGAACCCCCTTGCGGCCCCACTCGGTTTCCACGACCCGGCTGACGGACGCCAGCGCGGCCTTCGACGCGTTGTATACCGAAAACATCGGCGACGCCTCCGACATCACGCCCCAGGTCGAGACGTTGATGATGTGGCCGTCGCCGCGCTCGAGCATTCCGGGCGCGAGCCCGCGGATCAGCCGCAGCGGGCCGTAGTAGTTGAGCACCATGGTCCGCTCGACGTCGTGCCAGCGTTCCAACGATTCGGCCAGCGGCCGTCGGATCGACCGGGCGGCATTGTTGATCAGGATGTCGATGCCGCCGATACGCTTTTCGACGTCGGCGACCAGTGCGTCAATGGCGTCCATGTCCGAAAGGTCGCAGGGCATAGATATTGCCGTGCCGCCCGTCGTCGTGATCCGGTCGGCCACGGCGTCCAGCAGGTCCTGACGGCGGGCCACGGCGACCACGGTTGCGCCGTGTTGGGCGAATAGTTCGGCGCCGGCCTCGCCGATGCCCGACGACGCCCCGGTGAGCAGGATCCGCTTGCCGTCGAGCTCGACCGGTTTGATCGCGGGCCGGTTTACCAGTAATTGCGGCGAAATCGGCGGCCGCATGGTTGCCAGCACCAGCTGGTCGGTGAACCGGCGAAGAGGACTCTTACTCACACGAGGGGAGTCTAGGCGGGCTGCCGGGCCGCTCAGAAGTAGCGCGGGAACCTGCTCCAGTCCGGCTCCCGCTTCTCCAGGAACGCGTCGCGGCCCTCGACGGCCTCGTCGGTCATGTACGCCAGCCGGGTGGCCTCACCCGCGAACAGTTGCTGACCCACCAGACCGTCGTCGAGCAGATTGAACGCGAACTTCAACATCCGTTGCGCCTGAGGGGATTTGGCGTTGATCTCCGCCGCCCACTGCACTCCGGCGCGCTCCAGCTCGGCGTGGTTGACGACCTCGTTGACCGCGCCCATGTGGTGCATCTGCTCGGCGGTGTACGTGCGGCCGAGGAAGAAGATCTCGCGGGCGAACTTCTGACCCACCTGACGGGCCAAATACGCGCTGCCGTAGCCGCCGTCGAAGCTGCCGACGTCGGCGTCGGTCTGCTTGAAGCGCGCGTGCTCGCGGCTGGCCAGGGTGAGGTCACACACCACGTGCAGGCTGTGCCCACCACCGGCCGCCCACCCGTTGACCAAGCAGATGACCACCTTGGGCATGAACCGGATCAGCCGCTGCACCTCCAGGATGTGCAGTCGGCCGGCCCGCGCGACGTCGACGGTGTCGGCGGTTTCGCCGGAAGCATATTGATAGCCGGAGCGGCCGCGGATGCGCTGATCGCCCCCGGAGCAAAACGCCCAGCCGCCGTCCTTCGGCGACGGCCCGTTACCGGTCAGCAACACCACGCCCACATCGGGGGACATCCGGGCATGGTCGAGCACCCGGTACAGCTCGTCGACGGTGTGCGGCCGAAACGCGTTGCGAACCTCGGGCCGGTCAAAGGCCACCCGCACCGTCGCGTCTTCGACGTGGCGGTGGTAGGTGATGTCGGTCAGATCGCCGAAGCCGTCGACCGGTCGCCATGCCTGCGCATCAAATGGGTTGTCACTCAAGGCTGTTGAACTCCGTCCTTGCCGATGGTGAGATCGACTACAGCGGGTCGAAACGAAAGACCGGACAGATCCCGGCCAACGCCTCGAACTCTTCGGGGCGTCCGTCGTCGACCAGCCCGGACCGCTTCATGAAACCGACGCCGGTAGGGACCTCACTGGGCCAACGCCGCAGCAGCGGCCTGGCCTCCTCGGCCGACAGCTCCACCATCCGGACACGCTCATGCTCGCGGCCGCGGCTGAGCGTGACTTCGCCTGCGGCCCGGACGTTTCGGACCCAATCCGCACCCGGGAAACCTCCGACGACATACCGTTTGCCGTCCACCGTCATGGGCGTAACCGGTGTGGACCGCCGAGCACCGGACTTGCGGCCGGGCACAGTCAACACCACCGGGCTTTCACCGCCGAAGCTCAGGCCCAGCCGCGACATTCCGATGAAGACCTTGTTCGCCGGCTTCAGCCACCACGGGGGCTTGAGCCCCTCAACTTTTGCCATGCCTGCCACAGTAGTCAGACGCGGGCGAGCATCGTCGGTGCGATCGAGATGCTGTTGCGCGCCGGCGCCGACGACAGCAGCCTGCGCGGCGACGTGCAAGCCGACGACGTGGTGTCCAGCCTGATCGGCATCTTCCTGGCCAGCGGTTCGCCGGAGCAGACGAGCCGCATGCTGGACCTGCTGGTCGCCGGCATCGCTGCTGCTCGAACGTGACAACACAGTCACGCTGGGCCGCGAACGTGACTGCAGCGTCACGCTCGGCGAAAAGCTAGCCCACGGAGCGGGCGGCGCCTTCCCAGAACTGTGCCCGGACGGCCTTCTTGTCCGGCTTGCCCAGCCCTGTCAAGGGCAG
>DATKEW010000311.1:0-15555 GCA_035511785.1 Mycobacterium sp. | reverse complement strand
ATCTCGCATCAAAGGTCCTGATCACGACCTGATTACCAGCAAGCCACACCGGTGTCGAAACTCGATAACGCCGACGCGCGGCGGACGCCGAAATCGTAGACAACGCACGTTGTCAAAGTTATCGTGAGCGCAGTTAGTAGTAGGAGGCCGTGATGACTGCCACATCGACTCCATCCACTGATCCGCTCGGACCAGATTCACTCACCTGGAAGTACTTTGGCGATTTGCGCACCGGAATGATGGGCATCTGGATCGGGGCAATCCAAAACATGTACCCGGAACTCGGCGCGGGTGTCGAGGAGCATTCGATCCTGCTGCGCGAGCCCTTGCAGCGGGTGGCCCGGTCGGTGTACCCCATCATGGGTGTGGTCTACGACGGCGATCGGGCGGCCCAGACCGGCGAGCAGATCAAGCGCTACCACGACACCATCAAGGGGATTGACCCCGCCGGCCGCCGTTATCACGCGCTGAACCCGGAAACCTTCTACTGGGCGCACGCCACGTTCTTCATGCTGGTCGTCAAGGTGGCCGAATACTTCTGTGGGGGTTTGACCGAGGCCGAGAAGCGACAGCTGTTCGACGAGCATGTGCGGTGGTACCGGATGTACGGGATGAGCATGCGGCCGGTGCCCAAATCGTGGGAGGAATTTCAGCAGTACTGGGACCGGGTCTGCCGCGAGGAGCTGGAAATCAACCAGGCGACGCTGGACATCTTCCAGATCCGCATTCCCAAGCCGAAGTTCATTCTGATGCCGACGCCGATCTGGGACCAATTGTTCAAGCCGCTGGTGGCTGGTCAGCGCTGGATCGCGGCGGGACTGTTCGAGCCCGCGGTCCGCGAGAAGGCCGGGATGCGCTGGACGCCGGGCGACGAGGTGCTGCTGCGCATCTTCGGCAAGATGGTCGAGGTGGCTTTCCTGGCGGTGCCCGACGAAATCCGCTTGCACCCGCGCGCGTTGGCCGCCTACCGCCGCGAGCAGGGGCGGATTCCACGCGACTCGCCGTTGGTCGAGGCACCGGAATTCATGGCGCCGCCGCGTGACCGTCGCGGGCTGCCGATGCACTACTTCCCGCCGCGCAAGTCTTTGATGGAGCGCGCCGGGTCGCTGGTGCACACCACGCTATCGCTGGCCGGCATGCGCCCGGCTAGGGGCCGCGGCAGGAAGGCCGCCTGAA
Source organism: Mycobacterium sp. (assembly GCA_035511785.1). Classification (GTDB taxonomy): domain Bacteria; phylum Actinomycetota; class Actinomycetes; order Mycobacteriales; family Mycobacteriaceae; genus Mycobacterium. The sequence continues at coordinate 14,379 of DATKEW010000311.1, read as the reverse complement.
CTCGGGCGGGAGCCCTCGCGTCCGCCACACGAGCACCAGGCCGCAATGCCACCCAACTCGCGCGAGCGTAATGCCCCGGCGAGATACGGCCCCTCGGTTTTCCGCCGTGGCATTACGCTCGCGAGCCGTGGCGCAACACCGCCCGCTCCTAAAGCAGGCCCCGCGCGCTTTCATACAGACAGATCGCCGCGGCGGCGGCCACGTTCAGGCTCTCCGCGCCACCCGACATCGGGATGCGCACGCGGTGATCTGCGTGGTCGGCGATCTCGGCTGCCAAACCGTGTGATTCGGGCCCAAACAGCCAAGCCGTCGGCCTGCCGAGCAGTTGCCCGGCCTCGTCGAGGCGCGTCTCGCCGTCCACCGTGGAGGCCAGCACCTGCAGCCCGGCGGCGCGCAACGCGGTGAGGACGGCGCGGGCGTCGGGCGCGGGGATGACCGGGATCGAAAAGATGCTGCCGGCGGAGGCGCGCAAGCACTTGCCGTTGTAGGGGTCGACGCTGTGCCCGGCCAAGATCACCGCCGCGGCACCCATGGCGTCGGCGATGCGGATAACCGTGCCCGCATTGCCCGGCTCGCTGAGCTCGACGGCAACGGCAATCAGCCGGGGCGAATCGGCGAGCACGCCCTCGAGCCCGGTCGTCGGCATCTCGCAAACCGCCACCAACCCCGCCGGAGTGACGGTGTCGGACAGGGCTTTTGCGGCTCGCTCGGTTACCAGGTGAACCGGAAGCTCTTGTCCCCCAACCAGAGAAGCCAGCAATGACGCGTGCCGCTGCTTGGCGGGCTCGGTGACAAATACTTCCCGGACCAGCCCACGCACCGACGCTGCTTCGACCAGGTTAGGGCCTTCGGCGAGAAAGCGTCTCGCCCGTCGCCGGCCGACGTGGCGATGCAATTTGACCGCCGCGGACACCCTGGCCGAGCGTTCGGTCAGCACCGAAACGGCAGGCCGGGAGTGCGAACTCAGGCAGCCTCTCCCGAGGGGGCGTTGACGTCGTCGGGCAGCGCCGCCCGGGCGACGTCGACCAGCGCGGTGAACGCCGCCGGATCGGTGATCGCGATATCGGCAAGGTTTTTGCGGTCCACTTCGACACCCGCAGCCTTGAGGCCCTGGATCAGCCGGTTGTAGGTGATGTCGTTGGCCCGCGCGGCCGCGTTGATCCGCGAGATCCACAATTTACGGAACTCGCCCTTGCGCGCGCGGCGGTCGCGGTAGGCGTAGTTCAGCGAATGCAGCTGCTGCTCTTTGGCTTTGCGGTAGAGCCGGGATCGCTGGCCGCGATAGCCCTTCGAGGCCTTCAGGACGCTGCGCCTCTTCTTGTGGGCGTTGACCGCCCGCTTCACGCGTGCCATGGATGTTCCTATTCTCGTTCAGACGTAAATGGTCAGGTGCCGGTGCCAGTGGTCACCCGGCGTCGCGGTCAGCCGTTCAACAGCGAGTTGACGCGCTTGGTGTCGTTGGCTGAAACCGTGGTGCGGCCGTCCAGCCGCCGGGTTCGTTTGGTCGGCTTGTGCTCGAGCAGATGCCGACGGTTGGCTTTCTGGCGGACGATCTTTCCGGTCCCGGTGCGCCGGAACCGCTTCGACGCCCCACTGTGGGTCTTGGCCTTGGGCATGTTTCCTCTGGTTTAGTTCTGCTGTCTTTAGTCAGGTCAGTTGTGTGAAGGTGTCTCGCCGGCTGCACCGGAATCGCGTGCCGGCCCGGCCCCCGGTCCTTCCGGGTGCCGCGCCCTGGCGCGAGTCTTCGCGCCGCGATGCGGTGCCAGCACCATCGTCATGTTGCGCCCGTCCTGCTTGGCCGACGTTTCGATGAAGCCGTAGTCGGCGACGTCTGCGCCCAGCCGCTGAAGCAATCGATAGCCCAGCTCGGGCCGCGACTGCTCACGTCCGCGAAACATGATGGTGACCTTTACCTTCGATCCCGCCTCCAGGAAGCGGACTACGTGGCCCTTCTTGGTCTCGTAATCGTGATCGTCGATTTTTGGTCGGAGCTTCTGCTCTTTGACGACCGTCTGCTGCTGGTTCCGGCGGGATTCGCGCGCCTTCTGCGCCGCCTCGTACTTGTATTTGCCGTAGTCCATGATCTTGCAGACCGGAGGTCTGGCGTTCGGGGCGACTTCGACGAGGTCGAGATCGGCGTCTGCGGCGACGCGCAGTGCGTCTTCGATACGCACGATGCCTACCTGCTCCCCCCCTGGGCCAATCAATCGGACTTCAGGTACGCGAATGCGCTCGTTGACGCGGGTCTCAGTGCTGATGGGGCCTCCCTTGATGGGCTTTTGGGTCGTCCAGCCACGACCAGCGCCCGGGCCCGTCCGGAGTCAGCGGTGGAAACACCACACCATCAGCAAAAAGGCCCTGCACAAGCAGGGCCCAATGCCGACCGATCGTGGCTTGAAGGTGCTCAAGCCGCCCGCGCCATGCGCGGAACAGGCATTACATAATGCCCGTGACCGGACCGCTGAGCCTAGAAAGAGGCTTGAAACCTACCTCGTGGCTAGCGGTGGGAGTGGGACTCCACTTAACTGTCCCTGGCTTTCGCCGGGATGGTCGCGAAGGCAAGTCTAGCAGCCACGGGCCGTCTTCCAGCACTTCAGCTATCGGGGCGGCGGCACGGTCGCACGGCGGACGCTTCGCGGGTCCGGCAACGCGGCCGAAAACTCGCACGCATCGTCAGGCATTTCACGGGTTGAGGGCATATCCTCGCGGTCTGTGACACTCGCAACGCCGCGCTCGGGAAGCCGGTCACGCTCCCGGTATCACTGGGTACCGGCGGCGGCCGGCTGGACAGTTGGCGTCATCGCCACCCTGTCACTAGTGGCCAGCGTGTCGCCACTGATCCGGTGGCTGATCAAGGTCCCGCGGGAATTCATCAACGACTACCTGTTCAACTTCCCCGACACCAGCATCGCGTGGTCGTTCGTTCTGGCATTGCTGGCCGCGGCCCTGACCGCCCGCAAACGCATTGCCTGGCTGCTGTTGCTCGGCCAGATGATCCTCGCCGCCGCGTTGAACGCCGCCGACATCGCCGCGGGCGACAACACCGCGGCCGAGTCTTTCGGCGAGAACCTCGGCCTCGCCGTGCACCTCGTCGCGATTGTCCTTCTCGTCTTGGCCTACCGGCAGTTCTGGGCCAAGGTCCGCAAAGGCGCACTGTTCAAAGCGGCCGCGGTACTGGTCGCCGGGGATGTCATCGGAATCTTGGCTTCCTGGGGCCTGGTCGAGATGTTCCCGGGAACCCTGGCGCCGGAATCCCGCTTTTGGTACGTGGTCAACCGCGTAGTCGGATTCTCCATCGTCGATCCTGACGCGTTCACCGGCCGTCCGCACGTCATACTCAACGCGATCTTCGGCTTGTTCGGCGCGCTCGCGCTGATCGCGGCTGCGATCGTGCTGTTCCAGTCCCAGCGCGCCGACAACGCCCTGACCGGTGAGGACGAGTCCGCCATTCGCGGGCTGCTCGAGCTGTACGGCAATAACGACTCCCTGGGTTACTTCGCCACCCGTCGCGACAAGTCGGTGGTGTTCGCGCACAGCGGCCGCGCCGCCATCACCTATCGAGTCGAAGTCGGCGTCTGCCTGGCCAGCGGCGACCCCGTGGGCGACCTGCGGGCTTGGCCGCAGGCCATCGACGCGTGGTTGGGGTTGTGCCAGACCTACGGCTGGGCGCCCGGCGTCATGGGCGCCAGTTCACACGGTGCGCAGGTGTTTCGGGAGGCCGGCCTCAACGCCCTCGAGCTGGGCGACGAGGCAATTTTGCGCACCGCCGATTTCAAGCTGTCCGGCCCCGACATGCGCGGGGTGCGCCAGGCGGTGACGAGGGCCCGCCGAGCCGGGTTGACGGTGCGCATCCGGCGGCACCGCGACCTCTCCGCCGACGAGATGGCCGACACCATTTCCCGCGCCGACGCCTGGCGCGACACTCAAACCGAGCGCGGTTTTTCGATGGCTCTGGGCCGGCTCGGTGATCCGGCCGATGGGGACTGCCTGCTGGTCGAAGCGCTAGACCGCGACGGCCAGGTGGTGGCGATGCTATCGCTGGTGCCGTGGGGAACCACGGGCGGCTCCCTGGACTTGATGCGCCGTTCTCCGCAATCCCCCAACGGCACGATCGAACTCATGGTCAGCGAGCTCGCCCTGACCGCTGAAACCCTTGGGCTCACCCGCATTTCACTGAACTTTGCGATGTTCCGGTCCGCCTTCGAGCAGGGCGCCCAACTCGGTGCCGGCCCGGTAGCGCGATTGTGGCGGGGGTTCTTGCTGTTCTTCTCGCGGTGGTGGCAGCTGGAAACGCTGTACCGCTCCAACATGAAATACCAACCGGAATGGGTTCCCCGCTACGCCTGCTACGAGGACGCCCGGCTGATTCCTCGCGTCGGCGTCGCCTCGGCCCTCGCCGAGGGGTTCCTCGTCCTGCCATTCGGCCGGCGCAAAACGCACACCGGGCATCACCCCGCCGTCCCGCCCAGGCTGGCGGAATCCGGACTGCTGCATCACGACGGGTCGGCGCCCGACGTGAGCGGGCTGCAACGCACGGCCAGCGCCGCCGACGCGGAGGAGTCGAGGTCCCGTCTGCCGGAACAGGTGCGGGTGCGCCTGACCAAGCTGAAGATTTTGCAGCACAACGGTGTTGACGCCTACCCGGTGGGATCCGCGCCCAGTCACACGGTCGCCCGCGCGCTCGACGCAGACGACCAGGAAACCGTCTCGGTGTCCGGCCGGATATTGCGGATCCGCGACTACGGCGGCGTGCTGTTCGCCCAGTTGCGTGACTGGTCGGGCGAGATGCAAGTGCTGCTTGACAATTCACACTTAGAGCACGGCCGCATCTCCGATTTCACCGCGGCCATCGATCTTGGCGACCTGGTCGAGATGGCCGGGCACATGGGCTTCAGCAAGAACGGAACCCGCTCGTTGATAGTGTGCGACTGGCGGATGATCGGTAAGTGCTTGCGGCCGTTGCCGAACAAGTGGAAGGGGCTGACCGACCCCGAGGCGCGAGTTCGGACCCGCTATGTCGACCTCGCGGTCAACCCCGAGTCGCGGGAGCTGATCAAGGCCCGCAGCAGTGTGTTGCGCTCCGTCCGGGAAACGCTGTTCGCCAAGGGCTTCATCGAAGTCGAAACCCCGATCCTGCAGCAAATCCACGGCGGGGCCGCCGCCCGGCCGTTCGTCACCCACATCAATACCTATGACATGGACCTGTTCTTGCGCATCGCGCCGGAGCTATACCTGAAGCGGTTGTGCGTCGGCGGCGTGGAGCGGGTGTTCGAACTGGGCCGGGCCTTCCGCAACGAGGGCGCCGACTTCAGCCACAACCCGGAGTTCACCTTGCTGGAGGCCTACCAGGCACATGCCGACTACAAGGTGTGGATCGATGGCTGCCGTGAGCTCATCCAGAACGCCGCCCAAGCCGCCAACGGTGAGCAGATCGTGCAGCGGCCCCGCGACGGCGCCGACGGCCGCGACGCCCGCCTCGAACCGGTCGATATCTCCGGCGTCTGGCCGGTGAAGACGGTGTACGACGCGGTATCCGAAGCGCTTGGCGAACAGATCGACCCCGGCACCTCTCTGGCCGCTCTGCGCAAACTGTCCGACGCCGCACACATTCCCTACCGGGCACAGTGGGATCCCGGCCACGTGGTGCTGGAGCTGTATCAGCACCTGGTCGAGGACCGGGCCGAGCGACCGACGTTCTACATCGACTTTCCGACCTCCGTATCGCCATTGACCCGGCCGCACCGCAGCCAACCCGGCGTCGCCGAAAGGTGGGACCTGGTGGCGTGGGGTGTCGAGCTGGCGACCGCCTACAGCGAGCTCACCGACCCCGTCGAGCAGCGGCGCCGTCTGCAGGAGCAGTCGCTGCTGGCCGCCGGCGGGGACCCCGAAGCGATGGAGCTCGACGAAGACTTCCTGCAAGCCATGGAGTACGCGATGCCGCCGACCGGTGGGCTCGGGATGGGCATCGATCGGCTCGTCATGCTCCTAACTGGCCGCAGCATCCGCGAGACGCTGCCATTTCCGCTGGCCAAGCCGCATTAGCGGGGGCCGTGCGGGGCCGTGGGGTCCCAGCTAGTCCACAGCGAACATTCGGTAAATATGTTCCAGGAAGGTTAACAATCCATCACAATGGACCCTGTGACAGCGTCGACGCCCTATGCCATGGCGCAGCTGCTGGCGACTAGTCACATCTCGCTGATGCATGGCTGGGTGCCCCTCACAGTCCAGGTCATAACCTTGATCGTGCTGGCGTTGGAGGTCGGCTGGCGCTCGCGTCGCTGGCGGATGGTGTGGCTGCCGGCCGCCGCCATGGTCGGCGGCATTACCGCATACGGGACGCACTGGTACATCGTCGACCGCGGTCTCTCCGATGAACCCGCGCCGTCGGCGCTGTGGCTCTGGACCGCGTTCACAGGCATGGCCGCGGCGGTGCTCCTTCTCGGCTGGCGCAGCGCGCGCCACTGGCGGCGTGGCGCGGCGTTTGCGGCCGTGGCGCTATGCCTGCTCAGCGCGGCGCTGGCGCTCAACCTGTGGGTTGGCTACTTCCCCACCGTGCAGTCCGCGTGGAACCAGCTCACCTTCGGTCCGTTGCCCGACCAGACCGACAAGGCCACCGTCACCGCGATGGTCACCAAAGGAACCCGCCCCGCGCACGGCAGCGTGATCCCGGTGGTGATCCCCGCGGACGCATCGCATTTCAGGCATCGAGGGGAACTGGTCTACCTGCCGCCGGAGTGGTTCGCCAGTGATCCACCGCCGCGGCTGCCAACCGTGATGATGATCGGCGGCCAGTTCAATACCCCCGCGGACTGGACGCGTGCGGGCAACGCGATCGAGACGATCGACGACTTCGCGGCCACCCATGACGGCAAGGCTCCCGTTCTGGTGTTCGTGGACTCCGGGGGAGCCTTCAACAACGACACCGAATGCGTCAACGGGGTTCAAGGTAACGCGGCCGATCATCTGACCAAAGACGTTGTCCCCTATATGATTTCGAATTTCGGCGTCAGGCCCGACCGGTCCAGCTGGGGCATTGCGGGCTGGTCCATGGGCGGGACCTGCGCGGTGGATCTGACCGTCATACACCCCGAGACGTTCAGCGCGTTTGTTGACATCGCCGGTGACTTCTTCCCGAATGCAGGGAACAAGGCCCAAACCATCGCGAGGCTGTTCGGCGGAAACACCGACGCGTGGGCGGCATTCGACCCGACCACAGTGATCAACCGGCACGGCCATTACAGCGACGTGGCCGGGTGGTTCGCGATCTCGTCGGACGGCCCACCGACACCGCGGCGCAACTTCGCGATCGCGGACACCCGCTCGATACGTCTTGCCGGGCGCGACGCCGCCGCCAACCCGAACAATCAGGCCGCGGCCGCTTATTCGCTCTGCGCGCTCGGCCGCGCCAACGGCATCGACTGCGCGGTGCTGCCCCAGCCGGGCAAGCATGACTGGCCATTCGCGGACAGGGCCTTCGTGGCGGCACTGCCGTGGCTGGCCGGTCAGTTGGGCACCCCGGGCGTTCCGCGGACGGCGTTGCCGGGCGCGGCCCCTCCCTCCATCCTTACCGGCCCGGTGCTGCCCGCTGAACGTTCCGCCACAGCTATGAAGTAGCCGCTGGTGCTGCCTATTGCGCGCGCTCGGCGTGCGCTGTTCGCGCACCACTGCAATCCGTGGAGTGCGTGGACGCGCTGGGCGAGCACTCCGTTGACGCTGGTGCCGGCGTGGACGCGGCGATGGAGCCATGCGGTGTTGCTCGCGGTCTGGCTGGCGGTCAATCCGTTCATCTTCGGCAAGCCGGTGCATCACGGTGCCTGGTCGACTCGGGCCATGCTGGGCGAGGAGCTGTGGATCAGCCGTCGCCCCCGGGATGCGGCCATGCTCGTCAGCGCGCTGACATCCGCGGCCTCGCTGAGCGCCGTCATCTCGGCCCGCCGGCGTCGACTCGTACCGGCGGCGATCGCAACCGCGGTGCAGATGACACTGACTCTGGTGTACTGGGAGCAGATGGCGCGCTATTTCGATCGACAGCGTGACTGAGGAGAATCGCATGCCCGACGCACCAGAAATTCCTAACACCGACCAGCCCGAACCTGAGTACGACAGCGCGGGCGTGCCCACCTTCGAATCGGTCCGCGAGAAGATCGAATCCCGCTACGCGACGGCCTTGGGCGCCACGGAGCTCGACGCCGACACTCCTGAAGGCCAGGCCGTCGAGGAGCAATACGAAGAGCGCCAGCGCGCAGCGGCGGAGCGCTTAGCGCAGATCCGGGAGTCGATGCACTCCGACGAGAGTTGAGACGCACCGAAACGTAAACCAAGGCCGACGCCGCCCGGCGTGTCTTCGCCAGGGTTTAAGTGTCGCGGCGATATCAGCTCAGGCGCTGACTTTGCCGGGTTGTGTTCGATGACAATGACCGTATTGCCTTTGTCGAACAAGGCCGTTGATCACGTTCAGCAGCTTGCGCATCGCGTCGAAATGCAACCCGGTGGTGGGCGATACCGCATCCATCCCCGATGACCGGCTGACCATCACCGTGCCGCCGCGTCCGCCACTGAACTCGCTTGAGCCAGCGGATTGATGATCGTCAGCCTCAACGTATTCATCAGCGACCTAACCGATTCCACATCGAGAAATCCAAGGTCATAACCACAACCGCGAGCGACGGTGCCACGACCGAACACCGTCACCAGCTCCTCGATGGCGGCATGACCCACCGTAGCCCTGCACTGTCGCGGCCCGGAGCTGGTCAGCGAGCCCGCGCTGTTCGACAGGTGGGTCGTCGCTGATGCGCTCGGTGAGCAGCGATCAGAGGAGCGACACACGATCCTGCGGACCAACGATTGGTTCATTGGCGCCGTCGCACGGCTGGCGAATCCGGGACGACAGGCGCATTATCGCGCTATGCGACGAGAAGTGGGCGCCGAGATCGAAGTCGAAATCACCGCGGCCTCGACGCTCGAGTTTCAAATTGCCGTTGCACCGCATCCACGCGCTGCGGTCTTCGAGTCGCTGCGCTTCGTCTTGAACGGACGGCCAATCCGGCCCTTGGAAGTCAGCGGTGTGCACGGCAATCGCATCCATAAGTTTGACGCAGCCGTGGGCACCCTGAAGGTCGACTACGCGGCGACGATCGTGGGTCAGACCGACCCGGCTCCGGTAACCGAATACGACCAGTCGATGTATCTGCGGCCCAGCCGCTACGCCGAGGCCGATAAGTTCTATGGTTTTGCCGCAACCGAATTCGGCAACGACGGCGATTCGGCGAATCTGCTGGAGCACGTGAGCTCTTGGGTGGGTACCAGGCTGAACTATGTGGCCGGCTCCAGCGATCCGATCGACGGGGCGGTGGACACGTTGCTCGCCGGTGAAGGTGTGTGCCGCGACTACGCGCATCTGGTGGTGGCGCTGCTGCGTGCGGTCAACGTCCCGGCCCGCTTGGTGTCCGTGTATGCGCCGGGCGTGTATCCGATGGACTTCCACGCGGTGGCCGAGGCTTTCGTCGAGGGGCAATGGCGGGTGGTCGATGCGACGCTGCTAGCGCCACGGCAGACGTTGGTGCGCATAGCCACCGGTCGCGACGCCTCCGATACGGCGTTCCTCGACAATCACAAAGGCGCGATCACGCTGAAGCACCTGGTGGTGACCGCCGTCGTTGACGGCGATTTGCCGCAGGATTCGATCGACGAACTGGTTTCGATCCGCTGAGGACGTGCGTCCGGCCGATCATGACAACCGGACTGCTGTTACAGGTCTTTGAAAGCAGCTGCGCCACAACGCGATTACCCGTATATCGAGGCTTGCCGGGAACTCACCGCCCGAGAATGCGGCCTTGCCTTGCCGCGGCCATTCGTGCTGGACAACCCGTGTAGGGTAGGAACTATCGGTGATAGCTCGTATGTGACTATTCAAAGCCATGTCGTCGCCGATTCGAATGATCTGGCCGGTTTCGCGGTCAAGACGGGAGCGTCGCAATGACGCTACAAAAGGGCCACACGAATGCCACGCGCCACCATACTCCGCCGGTACATACACCGCGCTTGCGGCTAAAGCCCAAGGCGCCCCGTAGCGGGTATGTCGATGGGGCATGGTGGCCGCACAGTGACGACCTCACCGCAGAACTGCCAGACCTGCTGGCAGTGCTCTCAGTTCGACTCGGGCCGATCGACCGCGTGATCTACAGCCTCAACGAATGGGCAAAGGCACCCAGGAAATTGGCAACAGACGGGCGAAAGGTACGACTCGACGGATATCGGCTCCAGCCGGTCAACACCGTCGAAGTCCTCGGGCGCAACTGCGAGAAAATCGTTCTCCTCGTAATTTCCCCGCGCGCCGACCCAGACCAAGCACACGCCATCATGATGACCGCAGCCGGCCCAGACAATGCCTTGACCGTCAACAGCCTCCTGACGATCAGCGCGGAAGAATTGGAAAACCCGGGATAGGCCCGTAAGGCAGCCATCGCTCAAGAGCGCTGGAAATCAACGAAACCCGTTTCATATCGGCTTCGCGCAGCCCTCGACAATCGGCGTGACGCGCGCGCGGCGGGTGGCCCGCGATGGTCTCACTTCTCTGGGCCTGGGGGTATCACGGCGAATCATTTCGCCGTGAGCAGCGTCCTTCAAACATTGTTTCGCCTCGGGCGACGCGGACAATGCATTCGGCGGTCTGGAATGCCCGGGAGTCGCGATGCGCCGGATGGATGGGTAGGCGAGCAGCCCGGCGCAAAACCATTACCGCAAGGGCCGTACCGGTTCGGTGCGGAACGATTAGAAGCTTCGCCCGGGCATCGCGACCGCTAAGCGTCATTACGTGTTGGTGTATACCCCTCCACCCGTCCCAGTTCAGATCCGGTGGGCGTTGCAACGATGACCAGTTGACGTTGATGTCGATGATCCGGCCCAGACGGACGTCCAAAACAGAAACCAATTCAGGTAACTCTCGTGAGATCTGCCCTGTACGGGGCCACCACGCTCCATCAATTTCGTCCCCGAGCCGGGAAGCCAGCGTGAGCCGCACCGGGCTCGCCGGGCGCCGCGTCACTACTGGACTGATCATGCCCGGAGTCGGCTCCGCGGCCGAGGTGGCCGTCCCCGCGCAGCGTTGCTCCAACAAGTCTACGATGACGTCTGTTATCGGATTCTGTTGGGGCGCAACGGTGCCATCCAGCGGATCTGCGCGATTCATGGGACAACCCTTCGCAGTTCGAAGCGATCGGCCGGAGAGTCGGGCCGACGGAGGAATCGCATTGCCCGTGACCTCGTTCGCGGAATGAAGTTCGAGGCCACCGCCGACAACGAAACGGCTCTCCAGTCACGTTACGCCACATCTACTAACCATGTGCCGCCAGATGGGCGGCGGCGTTCAGTTCACCGGCACGGACATAACGATTATGCGGCTGGTCTAGGGATAGGCCTCGATCCAGCGCGACGTAGGTCGGAGGCAACGATCTAGTCTCCCAAATAACCTGGCGCTGTAGATGTTTGACGTGCGTCACCGAGCACCGGCGCTATGTCGAGCGGGAGAGCCACCGCCCTCAACGGCTCCATGACCTCATTGCAAGCGACTAGGCAAACGGCCCGCGCGCAGTCTACGGAGAACGAGCCTCCAGTGGGGCAGGAAACCAAAGTCAGTTCCGGCAAGTTGAGGCTGCGGCGGCAGGTGGATTGTCGTCTTTTTTTCCAGTCTTTTTCGACAACCTAGTTGGCAGCCGTTTTGGGCCGAGGTGGGCGACGCGGGCCGAGGCGGCGTACACTCAGGGAACCGGGACCAACACAGGCCCCCAATATTAGTAGGGCCGCGATGTCTGATAAATCTCCCCGGCAAACTATGACCAAGAAGACGGGTAAGTCGCTGAAAGAAAAACGTGCCGCGAAGCGCTCCAAGGCCGCTCAGATCTCGCAGACCGAGGCTTTACTGCACACCAAGAAACGTTGAGGCGCAACCCCCCTCGAAGTCCGGCTTAATCGTGCGTGACCGAGCCACCTAGCGCTCGCGTGCGGCCTTTACCATCGGACACACATGGCCGAAGCCAAGACCTACCAAGACATCTGGACACAAAGTAGTCGAAGAACACCCAGCAGGCACGAAAGTGACCGGTATCTTCCACCGGCATCTATCTAGTCGGTGGGTTTGTGTTACGGTTGGTCTGGATGTATCTGAATTACATCCACTTGAAAAGAGAGAAGTTAGTATGACACAGGGAACTGTGAAATGGTTCAACAGCGAGAAGGGATTCGGCTTTATCGCCCCTGACGGCGGCGCAAAAGATGTGTTCGTCCACCATTCTGAGATCCAAGGAAGCGGTTTTCGTTCCCTTGAAGAGAATCAACGAGTCCAGTTCGAGATCAGCCAGGGACCTAAAGGTCCTCAGGCGGTGGGAGTGACCGCCGTCTAGCGATTCAGGACGAAAACCCCTGGGGCGGACTTGGGTATCGTCCCGGTTCGTTGACGGGCGACCTTATTAGTCGGTCCCGGGGGTTTGAGCAACCGTCGAGCGACTTTCCTTTAAGAACGCACTCGACGGAATAGGAGCACAATGATATCTGAGTCAACACTTCGCTCGCCTTATGAAATCCGGGTAAAACTCGTCCAGGAGACGTTGCAGGCGTATTCGCCGCTTGACGACGCCGCCGCCCGCGAGCTTGCGGTACATGTACTTCATGCACTGAACTCGATCCCTGAGAAGATTCGCTGAGCAGCGAAATACCGTCTCCTCACCGTCTTCGTAATGAAGCCCCTCGGCCGTCGAAGCCGCACCGCTGATTGAGGCAGCGAGTTCGACCGGTGTCCGGTTGCGGATTCGCCGCGGGCGCCGCCGTCAAGATACCGAAATGCGTGTGGCGAAGCCGTCGTTGGCGCATCGGAGGCGGCGCAACCGTGGACGCTCATTGCGACAAGCCTCGCACCCGGCGAGCAAGTTAATGGGCCGATGGCGCTCGAGCGGCACATCGCTGGCACACCATCTGAGGACTATGCATCATGAGGATGCCCCACGAAGTTCCCGGGAGCAGTGGGCAGACCGCGTGTGGCGCGCAGCACCACCGAGGTGCACGAACTTCCTTGATTGGCGCCGAATCTGTCGGTCCCGTATCGCAGTCACCAGTCCGCGTCGCCAGGTATCGCCGTTGCCGTCGCCCGACACATGGGGTGCGTCGACGTTGCGGAACTTGTATTCCGAGGCCGTCTCGGGTGCGTCGTCACAAGTGGCGGTCAGGAACCGATCCGGAAGGGTCAACTTGGAAATCGTGCGAAAGGTTAGCAGGTACTGGCGAACAAGCGGACCGGTCGTATACGGCAGGTCGTAGGTGGCGCATACCGCCCGAACCCGTTGGGCGATCTCCGCGTAGCGGTTACTCGGCAGATCAGGGAAAAGGTGGTGTTCGATCTGATAGCAAAGGTTTCCACTGAGGAGCGCCATCACCGGCCCAGCGTCAAAGTTCGCGGTGCCCAGCATTTGTCGCAGATACCATTCGGCCTTAGTCTCACCCTCGAGTGCGGCGGGGGAGAACTTCTCTGCGCCATCCGCGAAGTGCCCACACGCGATCACGACGTACGCCCACACATTGCGTAGCAGGTTGGCGGCCACGTTCGCCGCGAGTGTGCGACGCCATCGTCGAAGGCTGAGAGCGGGAAAGAATACATAGTCCTTGCCGGCCTGCCGGGCGATCTTGTGCATCAGCGCTCGGGTGATGGTGGACTTCTCAGCGTCGGTTGCCGCGCGCTCATGCTCCGAATGCAAGCCGTGCGCCGCAATGCCCCACTCGAACATGATGGCCAACAACACGTTTCGTAGAGGCTGATATAGATGACTCCGCTGCCACTCCTGGTCGCGGGTGACCCGCAGGACGCCGAACCCCAGGTCGTCGTCCACGCCGACGACATTAGTGAACATGTGGTGGCGATAGTTGTGGGAAAACCGCCACTGCGACGAGACAGCCGCTATGTCCCACTCCCACGTATTGGAATGGATTTCCGGGTCGTTCATCCAATCCCATTGTCCGTGGCCGATGTTATGGCCAAGTTCCATGTTCTCGATGCTCTTGGCCACGGCGAGCGCAGTGGTGCCGAGCGCCCAGCCGACCTTGCTGCTGGTGCCGGCGATAACCAGCCTCGCGGCGATGTCGAGGAATCGCTGAAACGCGATGGTGCGCCGGATGTATGCGCTGTCCTTTTCGCCGAGCGAACCGTCGATGTCGCGGCGGATCGCATCCAACTCGACTCCGAGCGCCTCGAGGTCCGCGTGGCTCAGGTGGGCGTATTCGGCTATGTCCGTTATTGCCATCGACGCCTCACGGATGTTCGGACGAGGTGGCGTCCCGCCCGACTCGCGTCCCGACAGGCACGCCGCCGAGATTGGGCTGCGGCACCATCATGGT
>DATKEW010000310.1:0-5267 GCA_035511785.1 Mycobacterium sp. | reverse complement strand
GTCGGCGTGGTGTTGATGGCCGTCGGCTACAGCGGCGGGCTGGGCTCGCCGCTGGCTCACCAGGTGCAATCGTTCTTGGACGCCGCCGGTGCGCCGCTGCGCAACGTGCACAAGCTGGACTTGGTGATCCGGATCCCCGTGGCGCTGGGCATCGCGCAGCTGCTGGGCCGGATACCGCTGCCGGGCAGCGCGCCCGTGTCGGTGTGGCTGCGCGCGTTCGCGCACCCCGAGCGCGATAAGCGGGTTGCGGCGACAGTTGTGATCTTGACCGCGCTGACGGTCAGCACCTCGCTGGCCTGGACCGGTCGGCTGGCCCCGCCGGGCACGTTCGCCGCGATACCGCAGTACTGGCATGACGCCGCCGACTGGCTCAGCGAACACAATGTCTCGGAGGCCGGCGGCCTCAATCCGGGGCGCGTCCTGGTGGTTCCGGGGGCACCGTTCGCCACTCAAATCTGGGGCACCAGCCACGACGAGCCGCTGCAAGTGCTCGGCAGCAGCCGGTGGGGCGTGCGTGACTCCATCCCGTTGACCCCGTCACAAACCATTCGGGCGCTGGATTCGGTACAACGTCTGTTCGCCGCCGGGCGCCCCTCGGTCGGCCTGGCCGATACCCTTGCCCGCCAGGGCATTTCCTATGTGGTGCTGCGCAACGACTTGGATCCTGAGACGTCGCGCTCGGCGCGCCCGATCCTGGTGCACCGCGCCATCGAAGGGTCGCCGCGACTGCAGAAGGTGGCACAGTTCGGCGCGCCGGTCGGGCCCGGCACTCTGGCCGGCTTCGTCGCCGACAGCGGACTGCGCCCGCGATACCCGGCCGTGGAGATCTACCGGGTCGCCGTCGAAGGTGATCCCGGTGCGCCCTACTTCGCCGACACCGACCAGCTGGCCCGGGTCGACGGCGGGCCCGAAGTGCTGCTTCGCCTCGACGAGCGGCGGCGGCTACTGGGCCGGCCGCCGCTGGGTCCGGTGCTGATGACCGCGGACGCCCGCAGCGCGGGTCTGGCCGCGCCTGCCGTCACCGTCACCGACACCCCGATGGCACGCGAGACCGACTACGGCCGGGTTGACCAGCACTCTTCGGCGATCCGGGCGGCCGGCGACACAAGGCACACCTACAACCGCGTGCCCGATTATCCGGTCCCGGGCGCCGACACGGTTTTCGGCAGTTGGACCGGCGGCCGGATCACCGTGTCGAGCTCGTCGTCGGATTCCACCGCGATGCCCGACGTCGCACCGGCGACCTCCCCCGCCGCCGCGATCGACGGCGACCCGGCGACCGCGTGGGTGTCCAACGCACTGCAGGCGGCCGTGGGGCAGTGGCTGCAGGTGGATTTCGACCACCCGGTGACCAACGCCGCCATCACCCTCACACCCAGCGCGACCGCCGTCGGCGCCCAGGTCCGCCGCATCCTGATCGAGACGGCTAACGGCAGCACCACGCTGCGGTTCGACGAGCCCGGCAAGCCACTCGCCGCGGCGCTGCCGTACGGCGAAACCCCCTGGGTGCGGATCACCGCCGCCGGCACCGACGACGGCTCGGCCGGTGTGCAGTTCGGCATCACCGACCTGTCGATCACGCAGTACGACGCGTCCGGATTCGCCCACCCGGTCAGCCTGCGGCACACCGCGCTGGTGCCCGGGCCGCCGCCGGGTTCGGCGATCGCGGGCTGGGACCTGGGGTCGGAACTGCTCGGCAGGCCCGGCTGCGCCCCGGCACCCGGCGGTGTGCGCTGCGCGCCGTCGATGGCGCTGGCGCCGGAAGAGCCGGTCAATTTCAGCCGCACCCTGACCGTTCCGGCCCCGGTGTCGGTGACCCCGACGCTGTGGGTGCGGCCGCGACAGGGCCCCCAGCTGGCCGATCTGATCGCCGAGCCGAATACCACCCGCGCGCAAGGCGATTCCGATCCGGTGGACATCCTCGGCTCGGCATACGCGGCCACCGACGGCGACCCCGCCACCGCATGGACAGCACCGCAGCGGGTGGAGCAACACAAGTCCCCGCCGACGCTGACCGTGGCCCTGCCGCGGCCCACCGAGGTCGCCGGGCTGCGTCTGGTGCCCAGCCGGTCGGCATTGCCGGCCCACCCGACGATGGTGGCGGTCGACCTGGGCGACGGCCCACAGGTCCGGGAATTGAAGGCGAGCGGTGACGGGGCGGGCCAGCCACAAACCTTGTCGCTCAAGCCCAGAGTCACCGACACGATCCGCATCAGCCTGCTGGACTGGGAAGACGTCATCGACCGCAATGCGTTGGGCTTCGATCAGCTCAAGCCGCCCGGGCTGGCCGAAGTCGTGGCGCTCGGCGCCGACGGCAGCGCGATCGCGCCGGCCGACGCCACCCGCAACCGGTCCCGCGCGATAACCGTCGACTGTGACCACGGCCCGGTCATCGCAATCGCGGGCCGGTTTGTGCACACCTCGATCCGGACCACGGCGGGCGCGCTGCTGGACGGCGAACCGGTCGCGGCGCTGGCGTGCGAACGCGACCCGATCGCGCTGCCCGCGGGGCAGCAGGAGCTGTTGATCAGCCCCGGCGCCGCGTTCGTCGTGGACGGAGCCCAGCTGAAAACTCCGAATGCCGCCGAATTGCCCAGCCCCACCGGCCCGTTGCCGATTCCGGCCGCGACCGGGGCATGGGGTCCCGACCGGCGCGAGGTGCGGGCACCCGCGTCGGCCAGCTCCCGGGTGCTGGTCATCCCCGAAAGCATCAACCCCGGCTGGGTGGCCCGCACCAGCTCCGGGACCCGATTGACTCCGGTCGCCGTCAACGGATGGCAGCAGGGCTGGGTGGTCCCCGCGGGCAACCCCGGCACCATCACGCTGACCTTCGCCACCAACTCGCTGTACCGGGCCGGCCTGGCGGTGGGCCTGGCGCTGCTGCCGCTGCTTGCCTTCCTCGCGTTGTGGCGCACCCGGCGCAGGCCCGCCGATGACCCGCCCGCGGCACCGTTCGCGCCCGGGCCCTGGGCCGGCATCGCGGTGCTGACGGCGGGGACGGTGATTGCCGGTGTGGCCGGGTTCGTCGTGGTCGGCGGGGCCCTTGGTCTGCGCTACGCGCTGCGCCACCGGCAGCGATGGCGCGAGTCGGTGACCGTCGCGCTGAGCGCGGGCGGGCTGATTCTGGCCGGGGCGGAGCTGTCCCGGCATCCCTGGCGGTCAGTCGGCGGTTACGCCGGTCATTCCGCGAATGTGCAACTGTTGGCGTTGATTTCGCTTGCCGTGCTTGCGGCTTCGGTCGTGACCGTGCCCGACCGGATGCGCCGGCGCCACGACGAATGACCTCTGAGGAGTTGGCTACCGGTTTACCTGCTGGTCTACTGGATATGCGGGTTGGTGTTGATCGCCAGCGTCCGAGGAGTTACGGCCATGGGATGGATTTCCGCGCCCGAATACTGGCTGGGCAGACTGGTGCTCGAGCGCGGCGTCTCGGCCATCTACCTGATCGCGTTTCTCGCGGCCGCCCTGCAGTTTCGCGCCCTCATCGGCGAGCACGGAATCCTGCCGGTTCCCCGGTTTTTGGCCGGGCAGACTTTCTGGCGAACACCGAGCATCTTCCATCTGCGCTACTCCGATCGGTTGTTCGCAGGTATCTCCTGGTTCGGGGCGGCGCTGTCGGCAGCCGTCGTCGCCGGTGTGGGCAACCTGGTGCCACTGTGGGCCGCAATGCTGATGTGGCTGACGCTGTGGGTGCTCTACCTGTCGATCGTCAACGTCGGGCAAGCGTGGTATTCGTTCGGCTGGGAATCGCTGCTGCTGGAGAGCGGGTTCCTGGCGATTTTCCTCGGCAATGACCGCGTCGCGCCCCCGATCCTGACGTTGTGGATGGCGCGATTGCTGCTATTCCGGGTCGAGTTCGGTGCCGGGCTGATCAAGATGCGCGGCGACCCGTGCTGGCGCGATCTGACCTGTCTGTACTACCACCATGAAACCCAGCCGATGCCGGGGCCGATGAGCTGGTTCTTCCATCACCTGCCCAGGCCGCTGCACCGGATTGAAGTGGCAGGCAACCATTTCGCCCAACTCGTGGTTCCGTTCGGGTTGTTCGCGCCACAGCCGGTGGCCGGCGTCGCCGCGGCGATCGTCGTCGTCACCCAGCTGTGGCTGGTGGCATCGGGCAACTTCGCGTGGCTCAATTGGGTGACGATCATCCTGGCGTTCAGCGCCATCGACGACTCATCGGCGGCGCGGCTGCTTCCGATACCCGCGCATCCGGCGCTGTCCGCACCACCGCAGTGGTTCGCCGGCCTGGTGATTGCGTTCACGGTGGCGGTGCTGTTCATGAGCTACTGGCCGATGCGCAACATGCTGTCCTCACATCAGCGAATGAACATGTCGTTCAACCCATTTCACTTGGTGAACACCTACGGAGCCTTCGGCAGCATCGGCCGCGTCCGCCGCGAGGTGGTGATCGAAGGCACCGAAGAACCGCGTATCAACCAGCAGACGGTGTGGAAGGAATACGAATTCAAGGGAAAGCCCGGTGCTGTGCGCCGTTTACCGCCCCAATGGGCCCCCTATCATCTGCGGCTGGACTGGCTGATGTGGTTCGCCGCCATCTCGCCGGGCTACGCGCAACAGTGGCTGACGCCGTTCCTGCAACGGCTGCTGCGTAACGATCGGTTCGCGCTGCGCCTGTTGCGGCACAACCCCTTCCCGGAGTCACCGCCCCGGTATGTGCGCGCGCAGCTCTACCAGTACCGCTTCACCACGTTGGCCGAGCTGCGACGCGATCGGGCGTGGTGGCATCGCACCCTGGTGGGCAGGTACGTGCCGCCCATGACGCTGCCGAAAGTGACGTCACAACGCGGCGACTGAGCGGCGGAGATCACAGCGTCTCGTCCAGCTCGCCAAGCCGGTCGGTCAACCGCAGGTTCTCCGAGTAGTCGACCGGGCAGTTGATCAGCGACACGCCGTCGTCGTCGAGCGCAGCCTTCAGCGTTGGCAACAGCTCGTCGGCGCTGTTGATCTGATACCCCGTGGCGCCGAAGCTTTCCGCGTAGGTCACGATGTCGGGGTTGCCGAACTTCACGTAGTAATGCTCCCCGAGTTCGAGATCCATCTTCCATTCGATGAGGCCGTAACCGCCGTCCTCCCAAATCAAAACCACCAGCGGTATCCGCTCACGAACGGCGGTCTCGATTTCCTGCGAGTTCATCATGAACGCACCGTCGCCCACGACCGCCAGTACCTTCGACTCGGGACGTGCCAGCTTGACGCCAAGTGCGCCGGGTAGCGCAAAACTCATGGTGGACAAGCCGTTTGAG
>DATKEW010000309.1:0-4745 GCA_035511785.1 Mycobacterium sp. | reverse complement strand
TCGTGGTGAATTCGTCCGAATGCAGCAGCGCCTCCACGCGTGGTGCCACCTCCCGCTCGGCCGCGTCGTAGGCGCGGCGCAATGGATGGGTGTCGCTCATCGGCTTGCTCCTGGCACCGTTGCGATCAGCTTTCGAGCACGTGCAGCAGCAGGTCGCCGGCCTCCTGCGGAACGAGGTGGCCAATTCCAGGCAGCTCCAGGTAGGTGGCGTCGGGGATCAGCCTGGCCAAACGCATGCCGTTGCCGACCGTTAGCGGCGGATCACGGTCACCGTGAACGACGGTGGTCGGCGCGTCGATGCGGCGAAGCCGTGCAGCGCCGTGCCAGGACCAGATTGCCCGCGCCTGGTTCAGGACCGCTCTGCGTTGAGTCACTCGCCGCACGATCTGCTCGGCAACCTCGGCCATGACTTCGGGATGCTGGGCGGCGAACCCGTCGGCTACCAGCGTGCTCCAGGTTGCGACGAAGAATGCCCGCAAATCCTCTCCGGGCGGCGGTGTTCTCATCAACGAGAGCAACGCGTCGCTGGGCGACGGTATCTGGGCCGGTGTCGGCGGCCTGGTGGCGACCAGCACCAGCCGCTCGACGGCCTTGGGGTGCCGGAGCGCGAATTCCTGCGCGATCATTCCGCCCAGCGACATGCCCAACACGGTCGCACGACCGATTCCGCACGCCCGTAACACGTTTCGCGCGTCGTCAGCGAGGTCGCCGATCGTGAACGGGTGTGGCGCGCAACGCGACCACCCGGTGCCGCGGTTGTCGACCCGGATCACGCGGTACCGTTTCTCGAGCCGCCGTAACCACCAGTCGGGCCATACCAAGCCGCTTGCCGTCGACCCGTTGAGCAGCATCAACGCCGGGCCGTCGCCGCCTTCGTGCCAATTCACCGCTGGTCGCAGCGCTGCGCCCCGCTGCCCCGGCGCGTTGTGGAACTGTGCGGCTTCGGTGAATTCCCGGCGGCGCCGCCGGGTCGCGGTCGTCTCGATCCCGGTGACCGCCGTGCCGAGACTGAGCTGGAGGTCGACTGCCCGGCGCATCAGCGCTTCGTTGCGGATACCCCACTCGGTGGCAACGGCGAGCGGCTCGTTCGTTGAATGGGACGACAATGCGTCTCCCAGTCGCGAGAGCATCGTGGACTGGGCAAGGGCGGGGTTCATTCGCATGCTCGCATGCTCCTAGTTCAAATCAGCTGGCGCCGCAGAATTTTGCCGGTGGCGTTGCGAGGGAGCGCGTCTACGAATTCGAAGATCCGCGGCACCTTGAACTTCGCCAGCTGCTGCGCGATGAGTTCTTTCAGTTCCTGCTCGTCGACATGACGCTTCGGAGCAACCACGACGACGGCTTTCAGCGCTTGTCCGAAGCGATCGTCGTCGACCCCGACCACGGCCGCCTCGGCGATCCGTTCGTCGTTGTTGAGCAACTCCTCGATCTCCGACGGGTAGACGTTCTCACCCCCGGAGACGATCATGTCGTCCTCACGGCCAACCACGAATAGCCGGTCATGCTCGTCGAAATACCCCAGGTCGCCAGTGGACATCAGTCCGTTGACGACCTCCTTGCTGCTGCCTTTCGTGTAGCCCTCGAACCGGGCACTGCTGGCCACAAAGATCCGGCCGACGGTGGCGTTGGCGACCGATGCGCCATGGTTGTCCAGGATTTCGACGCGGACACCCAGAGCGCGCCGTCCTGCCGTGGTGGGTGCCCGGCGCAAATCCGCCGGCGTGGCGATGGTGGCGACCGCGACCTCGGTCGAGCCGTACGCGTTGTAGAGAACTGGCCCAAATCGGCCTAACACGTCGGTGACGAGCCGGCCGGGCAGGGCTGACCCGCTCGAGGCGATGATCCGCAAGTTATCGGTGTCGGCTCGCGCAAGCTGCGTGGGCGGTAACGCACAAATGCGTTGCAGCATCGTTGGAACAACCACCAGTCCGCGTGCTCAATTGTCGACGCGGTAGAACAGGTACTCGACGGCAGGTCCAGCGACGGCGCGTCCCTGCCCGAGGAACAACGTGTGGTTCACCCACGCGTAGCGTTCGTCCCCCGTCTCCATCCGCGGGTTGACGAAGAAGTATTGACCGCCGAATTCGGTGGACTCTTTCGCGCCGCCGAGGATTTGGGCGATCGCCTCGGTCACCTGGAGGAAGCCGTGGTACTGGACGTAGATGTTGGCTTCGTCGTGGGTCTTCAACGTTGCCCGCACATCGAGGCGGCCGAACCCGTCTGGACCGATCAGGAGCCAGTCGCCGCCTGCCCCGACGACCGTGCCGTTGAGCCGGTCGCCGCTGAACTCGCCGCCGGTGATGGTGGCGACCTGACGTATCCCGAACGGTCCGGGCCCGATGTCGTCGACGTTGAAATACGCTCGGAACGTGAACTCTGGGGTCAAAGTGGGCATGGTTTTCTCATCTCTGGGGTTGGTTGTCGCAGACAGGTCGAAGCGAGGTCCGGGTTTTCAGGCGCGGGTTTACCAGCAACGGCACTCGCTGGAGAACCGTCGTCGGGTACCGCGTTGCGGCGTGTAGCCCGCGCCACGGCCCGCCGTCGAGCGGGCCGTAAAGCGCGGCCTCGTGTCGGGTGTTCGGACTTGGGGCCACCGGCAGCCCCGACTCGCTCCTCGACGATTTCGTGCTTGCCGGTCGCACTCTCCTGGGTGGCATCGAAAAGCTTGTGTCTCACCTGCGGCGCACGCTCGTAGATGCTCATCGTGGGGACCGTTGTTGCGGGTCAGCTACGTGCCCAGACCGCCGTCGACCGGCAGGCCGGCGCCGGTGATGAATCGCGATGCATCCGAGGCGAGGAAGACGATGGCGTCGGCCACCTCCTCGACTTCGCCGAGTCGGCCGAGCGGCGTGGACGCGATGACTTGATCAAGGGCCGCGTCGGCGTTATCCGACAGGCCGACCCGGGCCATGTCCGCGGCCAGGCCGAAAGCCATGCTGGTCCCGATGAAGCCGGGGTAGACGCAGTTCACCCGTACGCCGTAGCCGAGCTTCCCGGCCTCCTGCGCGGCGATGCGTGTGATGCGGTCGACGGCTGATTTGGTCGCCGAATATCCGGCCGTGGCGGGATAGGCGATCAATGCTGCGCCCGATGAAAGGTTGACGATCGATCCGCCGTTGGCGGCCGCGCCGCCGGGCCGCATCGCGCGCAGTCCGTGCTTCAGGCCCAGCAGCGTGCCGACGATATTGATGTCGTTCATCCGCCGGATGTCGGCGGGGTCGGTGTCGACGATGAGGGAGGCATTTAGGATGCCGGCGTTGTTGACCAGGACGTCTAGCCCGCCGAGCTCGGCGATGGTCGTCGCGATGGCGGCTTCCCAGTCCGCTTCGTCGGTGACGTCGAGCTTCACGAATCCAGCTGTGACGCCGGTCTTTGCGATGGCGTCTGCTGTCGCCTTGCCCTCGGCCTCGAGGACGTCGCCGATCATCACCGCCGCCCCCGCCCGCGCCAGCGCCTGGGCCACCGCCGCACCGATTCCGCGCGCACCCCCGGTGACCATTGCCTTGCGTCCGGTGAGTTCGTAAACACTCATGCGAAATGCCTCCATTGGCTCGAGGAAAGTCTGGGGACTCGTGCTACACGACGCGGCGTCGACGATTAGATTACGACGATTTAGTCTAGACTAGCAAGTCAAGAAATCGGTTTTCTTGGTTGCTCACGACGGCGAGCTCATCTTGTCCCCCGCCGAACGTCGGCTCGACTGACGATTGGTGACGCGACCACGTCGGCGAGAAAGGCGCTTCCTTTGATGCCGGTCTGCGGGAAGATCGATCGGATCTCGCGCCGGGGGGCTCTCGGACACCTCCGGCTTCAAAGCGCACCGCACGCGGAGTACCGCGGCCCCGGCAATTACCACTCCCTCGACGGGATTGCGTCGTTCAACCGCGCCGGGCCGCGCCGCGGTAGTCGACCGCGCGGAAGCAGCCGTGGACGTGATCGTTAACCACGCCGACGTTCTGCATGAAGGCGTACACGCTCGTGGGCCCCACGAAGCGGAAGCCCTGAGACTTCAACTGCTTGGCGAACGCCTCCGCCTGCGGCGTGGACTTGGGCAGGTCGGCTACGGACCGGGGCGCCCGCGTGCGGCTGATCTCGTAGGATTTAGCGAGCGCCACGAGGTTCGGGGACGCCGACATCATGGCGCGCGCGTTCTCGACGGTGGCATGAATCTTGGCACGGTTGCGGATGATTGAGGCGTCCCGGCTGAGGCGGTCGACGTCCCGCTCTGTCATCGCGGCGACCTTGGCGACGTCGAAGTCCCGGAATGCCGTCCGGAACGCGTCCCGCTTACCGAACACGACCGACCAACTCAGCCCGACCTCGAACACCCCCAGGGTGAGCGCCTCAAACATCGTGGACTCGTCGTCGGTGCGGGTGCCCCATACCTCATCGTGGTAGCGGCCAAACGCGGTCTCGCCGGCGCCGGCCCACACACAGCGTGGCTTCCCGTGGTACCCGATGATCACCTCGTTGCTCATCCGCTCCTCCGACATCCTGATCGTCCCACACCCGAGTCTGCGGATCAGCCGTCTCTGAGAAGGCTTTGCTATACCAGATGGCGTGCGGTTCGGCATAATTCACCACCCCAAGCCGATTGCTTTACCGAGACTGGGACACCACCGGGTCCTCAAGACGCACCCTTTGAGCCCGCTCCAGCGGCGAGCGAAACCCGACGATTTGCCTGGCTCAGCCGTCATCGTTGGCCCGTTCATCGATTCAACTAGATCATCTACCGGGATTCTTCG
>DATKEW010000308.1:0-28675 GCA_035511785.1 Mycobacterium sp. | reverse complement strand
TGACCGACCGTCGGCAACCGATGGACATCGAATACCTCCGCCGTGAACTACTCGACCGGGTGGATGCGGAACCTTTCGATGACTGGTCCCCCGCCCTCTTGCGGGCCCTGATCGCCGTGTTCGACCTGAACGGAATCACGCCCGCCGCCAGACGCGGCTTCCGGCCCTACGTCGTCAGGTAAACCCGGGGACTTCGAAGCGCACGACTAAAGTCGCCACGATGGAGATGTGGGAACTGGTGGCCCGTGAGCAGATCCGCAACACCCTCGCGCGGTACAACTGGTCGGGTGACGCCGGCCGGCCCGACGGGCTTGCCGAAACCTTCTGCGCAGACGGCGTTCTCGAGATCGGCGGTGTCGAACCACTGCGCGGCCGATCCCAGATCGCGAGGTTCCTCGGCGGTGTCACCGGAAACGTCGCGAGCAACGTCGACGTCAAGCCGGTCGTCCGGCACAACGTCGCCAGCGTGCTGTTCACCGGCGTGACCCCCGGCGAGGCCCACGTCTCGTCGTACTTCACCGTGGTCACCCACATCGGGCTCGACCATTGCGGACGTTATCGCGACACCTTGGTGCCCGACGGTGACACGTGGCTGATCAAGCATCGCAAGGTATCGACAGACTGGGCAGCCCCCAACTCGGCCATGGCTGGGCAGCCGTCCGGCGGCTGATCATCCAATCAAGCTGGAACACAATGCTTTCGCCTTGAATGCCGAGAACGACCTTCAGCTCATGGCTACGAGCGTTGCCGCTGGCCGGCCGCAGGTCACCTCGCGTCTAGGTTGGGCGGCGAAACGCCAATCGTCAGGATGTTGAGCCGGCACCCTTCCGGACCGGCGCGCCAGGCGTGGTCGACGCCCGTGACCACCGCGCTGTCGCCGACCGTCAGCGGGTCGCACCGTCGTCGAAGATCAATTCAACCGAGCCCGAGAGCACGACATCGAAATCGAACGTGTCCGTGTGGTGCATGGAAAACTCCGCACCGGGCGCATACTCGATGGCCGTCCAGCGCATCGAGCCGGGCGGGACTGCCAGGTCGAGGAAGTCGGCTACGCGCCCGGCGCCGTCATCGATCGACGGAGCGGACGCCGCCGCGTAGAGAATCGAATAGAGGATGCCGCCCGGGCCGGCGTCCCCTGTAATGTCACGGAGCCGTCCTGCGCGGCGCACGACCGCCCGGACGCGTCGACGCCGGTGACCAGCAAGCGCATGCATCGAGACTGTAGACGACGGCCGGGATACCGATCAGCGGAACACCGCTCCCCCTCGTCACGACGGCATGGCAGGGTGACATCCGTGGCCAATACTTCGCAAACGACCGCCGAGCACGACCTGCATGAAATCAGCACCCCTAAGGGCGCTTTGCGCTATTACGACTGCGGCCCCGATTCCAGCCCGGTGCTGCTGTTCCTGCACGGCTCCGGCCCCGGCGTCACCGGATGGCGCAACTTCCGTGGGGTGCTGCCCACATTCGCCGAGCACTTTCGCTGCCTGATCCTGGAATTCCCCGGCTTCGGGGTCAGCGACGACTTCGGCGGCCACCCGATGGTCACCGCATTCGGCACCGTCTCGCCTTTCCTGGACGCGCTCGGCGTCGAGAAGACGCACATCGTCGGCAACTCGATGGGTGGCGGCGTCGGAATCAACTTCGCCATCCAGAATCCGGACCGCATCGGCCGGCTGGTGACGATCGGCGGCATCGGGACCAACATCTTCAGTCCCAGCCCGAGTGAGGGCATCCGGCTGTTGCAGGAATTCGTCGAAGACCCCACCCGGCAACGGTTGGTCGACTGGCTGAAATCGATGGTGTACGACCAGTCCCTGGTCACCGACGAACTCATCGAGGAACGCTGGCAGCTGGCCACCGATCCTGCGACACTGGCCGCCGCGCGCCGCATGTACGGCAAGGCGGCATTCGCCGCAATGAACGCCGCGATGAGTGCCTCCGACAGACCGCTGCCGTGGGCCGTCATGCACAAGGTGGCGGCACCCACGCTGCTGACGTGGGGCCGAGACGACAGGGTGAGCCCGCCCGACATGGCGCTCATCCCGATGCGCACCATCCCCAACGCGGAACTGCACATATTCCCCAACTCCGGGCACTGGGCCATGATCGAGGCCAGGGAAGCGTTCGAAAGTACCGTCCTGGGGTTCCTGTCCCGCGATAGCTAGCGTGATCCTGCGCAACCGGGCCACCAAATCGTCGAAGTCGGTCCGTCGGTCAGTCACGGTGGTCCTCCTCATCGCTGGGTGGCGCCCCCGTCGACGGGCAAAGTTACCGCGGTGATGTAGCGCGCCTCGTCGGAGGCCAGGAACAGCGCGGCGTTGGCGACATCGACCGGGTCTATCCATGGCACCGCGAGCATGTTCATACCGCGGGCTGCGTCGGCGAATTCGGCACGCGTGGGCGGCCGGTCCAAGTCGGGCCGAAAGGCGATACTGACGGCGTCGTTCTGGATCATCGGAGTGTCGACGTTGGTGGGATGGACGCAGTTGACCCGAATATTTTGTGGCGCAAGCTCGTTGGCCAGACTACGCATCAAACCGACCACGCCGTGCTTGGCGGCGGTGTAGTGTGCGACGCCGACCAGGCCGCGCAGTCCGGCGATGGAATTCGTCAGGACCATCGCACCGGCGCCGCGTGCGATCAGACGCGGCGCACCGGCCCGGCAGGTGTGCCATACACCGGTGAGATTGACATCCAGCATGGTGCGCCAGGCGTTTTCGTCCAGGTCGACCGCCATGCCGCGCGACGTGATCCCTGCGGTTGCACACACCACGTCGAGTCCGCCGAACCGCTCGACGCCGCGGTCGGTGGCGGCCCGTACAGCAGCGAGGTCACGCACGTCGACGATTTCGGTGTGTACCCGGGCGCCGGCCTCGGTGACCATGGCGGCCGTCTCGTCCAGGTCGGCGGGTGTGCTGTGCGGGATCACCACCGTGTCGACCGGGGCGCACACGTCCAGCGCCACGATGTCGGCGCCCTCCTGCGCGAACCGCACGGCTTGCGCGCGCCCGATGCCCCGCGCCGCGCCAGTGATCAGGGCGACCTTGTCTTTTAGCCGCCCGCCGCGCCTCGCGCTCACGTCGTCTTCTGCGTCAGGCCGGCGTCCACGACGAGCTGGGTGCCCGTGATATAGCGGGCTTGGTCGGACGCCAAAAACACCACCGCGTTGGCTATGTCGACCGATTCCACCCAGGGCACCGGCAGCAAGTTGCGGGCCTGCAACACCTCGGCGGCGTCGGCCGCCGTCGGGTTGTCCAGGTCGGACCGCAGGCGCCGGAACATCGCCTCGTTGAGCACCATCGGTGTCGCCACCGGCCCGGGGTGCACGGTGTTGACCCGGATGCTGCGTGGACCCAGCTCGTTGGCCAGCGTGCGTGCCAGTCCCACTACGGCATGCTTACTGGCGGTGTAGTGGGCGGTGTTGGCGGTGCCGCGAATACCATTGGTGGAGCTGATGATAACGACGGAGCCGCCCCGCTCCCCCAGGTGCGGTACGCCCGCCTTGACCGTGTGCCAGACCCCGGTGAGGTTGATGTCGAGCGTGCGCTGCCACACCTGCGGGTCGAGTTCCCACGAGGGTCCACCGTGGATGTGGATTCCGGCGTTGGCGACGATCACGTCAAGCCGACCCAGTTCGGCGACACCGGCGTCGATTGCGGCCATCACCGCTTCGAGGTCGCTGACATCGGCCAGCCCCGTCACACACTGTCGACCCCGGTTTTCGACTTGCGTTGCGGTAGAACGTAACTCGTTGGCGACCGCGGGTAGATCGAGTGCGATCACATCGGCGCCTTCGTCGGCGAACCGCTCACAGTGCGCGCGTCCGGTGCCCCGCGCGGCGCCGGTGACCAGCACGACCTTGCCAAGCAATCCCGTCATCGCGGCATCTTGACCAAATCGAATCCCTGATAGCCGGCGGCGGCAACCCCGGCGCAGATGTCGTTGTACGTCGCGAAACCCCCGACGAACAGCATGAAGCTCCTTGGCTTTCCCGGCACGTTCGCGCCCACGTACCAGGAGTTCGCCTTGGTGAACAGCGTCGTCTCAGCCCGCCTCGCGCATTCGGCGACCCAGCCGTCCACGCTGTCCAGGCTGGCTTCGATTGCGGCGTAACCGTGGTCGTCGAGATAGGTGACGGCCTCGGCGACCCAGTTCACCTGCGCCTCGGCGTGCAGCACCATGTTCGCCAGCACGGCAGGCGCTCCCGGGCCCGAGATCAAAAACAGATTGGGGAACCCGTCGACGCCCAATCCGAGATACGTGCGGGGTCCGTGCGCCCAGTCGTCGCGCAACGTAGCACCGCCACGGCCGACGATGTCGATCTTGCCCAGCGCCCCCGTCATCGCGTCGAAACCCGTTGCGAGCACGATCGTGTCGAGGTCGTAGTGGGCGTCGGCGGTATTGATCCCGGTGGCGCCGATCGATTCGATCGGGGTGGCACGCACGCTGATCAGCGACACGTTGGGCCGGTTGAAGGTCTGAAAGTAGTTGCTGTCGGTGCAGATTCGCTTGGTGCCGATCGGGTGATCGTTGGGAATCAGCATGTCGGCGACCACCGGATCGACGATGACCGCCCGGACTTTCTCTTCGTAGAATTTGCGGGCCTCTTCATTGGCCTCCAGATCGGTCATCTGGTCCGGGAACGTCTTCGAGAACAGCACGCCGCCCAGCTGCCACCGCTTTTCGAACGCGGCGCGACGCTTCGCGGGTGTGAACTCCATCGTCGGCTTCGGGGCGGTGACGTGCGGTGAGCCACCGCCGCTGCGCCACGACAGCCTGCGCCGCTCCGCGTAGCCGGACTTGATGCCGTCGAGCTCTTCCGGGGACAACGGCTTGTTACCCGCCGGGACGCTGTAGTTCGGGGTGCGCTGGAAGACGTAAAGGTGTGCGGCCCGCTCGGCGATGATCGGAATCGATTGGATTCCCGAGGATCCGGTGCCGATGACCGCCACCCGCTCGCCGGTGAAGTCGACGGGATCGTGGGGCCAGTGGCCGGTGTGGTAGACCTCGCCGGCAAAGGTGTCCAGCCCGTCGAAGTTCGGAGTCAGCGCGGCCGACAACGGGCCGGTTGCCATTACACAAAAGCGCGCCGAGAGCGCCTGCCCGGTATGTGTGGTGACCGTCCAGCGCAGCGTCGTCTCGTCCAATACCGCCGAGACGACGCGAGTGTCGAGCGAGATGTCGCGGCGCAGGTCGAGTTTGTCGGCGACCCAGTTCAGGTACCTTAGGATCTCGGCCTGAGTGGCGTACTTTTCGGTCCAGTCCCATTCCTGCTGCAGTTCATCGCAGAACGAGTAGCAGTAGTCGACACTCTCGACGTCACAGCGTGCGCCCGGATACCGGTTGTAGTACCAGGTGCCGCCCAACTCGGGTGCGGCTTCCAGCACCCGCACCGAGAGGCCCTGGCTGCGCAGCTTGTGCAAGGCGTACAGACCGGCGAACCCCGCGCCGATCACCACGACATCGAGAGACTGCTGGCCGGCATTGTTCACAAGCACCCACGGTAGGGCCTCTGTCGCCGCGAACCGTTCCCGTTCCCGGTCACCGGAAGCCGAAGGCGAGTTTTCCCGGCCACTGGGCGCGCGTGCTTGTCGGCCTGTGCTGATCGCGGACCATCGCCTCATGTCAGAAGTCACTCACGTCGAAGTCGAGCTGGATGGTCAGCGACACCGGTTGCGCTGGCCGCGCGGCCAGACGCTGGTCGACATGTTGCTCGACGCGGGCATTGACGCACCCCACTCGTGCCGCGAAGGCCGGTGCGGTTCGTGCGTGGCGACCGTCGTCGAGGGCGAGGTCGACATGGCGCGGTGCGACATCCTGGAGCCCGACGACCTTCGAGACGGCCTGATTCTCGCGTGCCAAGCCACGCCGGCCAGCGCCGATCTTCACATCAAGTTTTGACCGCATTTACGTCCGCTCACCGGGATTGTCTCCGGGTCGGGCGTGAACTGCGGTAGACCATTATCAAGCCCCCACACGATAGGACGAACGACATGAGCGAGCGGGTACTTGACCGGGTGATGGCCATGGCCGACCAGTTGCGCGACCAGGCCGCCGAAGCCGAAAGAATTGGCCGGCTCACCGACGACACCGTCAAGCTGATGAAGGGCGCCGGCCTGATCCGGCTGCTGCAGACCAAGCAGTACCGCGGGTGCGAGGCCCACCCCCGCGAGTGGGCCGAGACGGCGATGGCCACCGCGGCACTGGATCCGGCCGCCGGCTGGATCGTCGGCGTGGTAGGCGTGCACCCCTACCAGCTCGCCTATGCCGACCCGAAAGTGCCCGCCGAGATCTGGGCCGACGACGTCGACACGTGGATGGCCTCCCCGTACGCCCCGCAGGGGGTGGCCAAGCCCGTCGACGGCGGCTACATCTTCAATGGCCGCTGGCAGTTCAGCTCGGGCACCGACCATTGCGACTGGGTCATCCTGGGAGCGATGCTCGGCAACGATCAGGGCATACCGTTGATGCCACCCCAGATGCTGCACATGATCCTGCCGCGCAAGGACTACGAGATCGTCGAGGACTCGTGGAATGTGGTGGGGCTGCGCGGAACCGGCTCCAAAGACGTCATCGTCAAAGACGCGTTCGTCCCGACGTACCGGACGATGGACGCGACGAAGGTGATGGACGGCACCGCCCAGCGTGAGGCCGGCATGACCGAACCGCTGTACCTGATGCCGTGGTCGACGATGTTCCCGCTGGGTATCTCCGCGGCGACCATCGGTATCGCCGAGGGAGCGCTGGCCGCGCACCTGGACTATCAGCGGGAGCGCGTCGGCGCCACCGGAACCGCGATCAAGGACGACCCGTACGTCATGCACGCCATCGGCGAGGCCGCGGCCGACATCAACGCCGCCCGCCAAGAGCTGCTGGCTAACGTCGACCGGATCTACGACATCGTCGCCGCCGGCAAGGAGGTCTCGTTCGCGGACCGGGCCGCCGGTCGCCGCACGCAGGTCCGCGCGGTGTGGCGCGCGGTGTCGGCGGTCGACGAGATCTTCGCTCGCTCGGGCGGCAACGCGGCGCGGATGGACAAGCCGCTGCAGCGGTACTGGCGTGACGTGCACGTCGGCCACTTGCACGCCATCCATGTTCCCGGCACCACCTACCACGCGTCGGCGCTGAGTTCGCTGGGCATTGACCCGCCCGAAGGGCCGCTGCGGACGCTGATTTAGGAGAACCCGTGGGTGAGCTGAAAAGCCTTGGCTACATAGCTATTTCGACCAATGACATTGACCGCTGGCGGCAGTTCGCGTTCGGCGTCCTGGGCTTCGCGGAGGGCAAGGGACCTGAGCCGTCTGCGCTGTACCTGCGGATGGACGAGCGCGCGGCCCGGCTGATCGTGGTGCCCGGTGAGTCTGACCGGGTGCTCACCGTGGGCTGGGAAGTGCGCGACCACCCCGCGCTGCAGCGGGTCAAGGCTGCCCTCGACGGTGCCGGGGTGCCGTCCAAGCAGCTGTCTACCGATGAGGCCGAGGTCCGCCGGGTGGAAGAGGTGATCACCTTCGAGGACCCGGCCGGCACCACACTCGAGGTGTTCCACGATGCGGTGCTGGACCACAGCCCGGTCATCACCCCGTTTGGCGCGAAATTCGTCACCGGCGATCAGGGCATGGGCCATGTGGTCGTGCCGGCCACCGATCCCAATGGGCTGTTCGACTTCTACACCGATGTGCTGGGTTTCCGGTCCCGCGGCGCGTTCCGGGTACCCTTGCCGAAAGAGTTTGGGCCGGTACGGGTTCGCTTCCTCGGCATCAACGAGCGCCACCACAGCCTGGCGATTGTTCCAGCCGCACATCAACGCGACCCACGTCTGGTGCACATCATGGTCGAGGTCGACACCCTCGACGCCGTGGGTCAGGCCCTGGACCGGGTCAACGCCGCGGGCTTCCAGTTGTCGTCCACGCTGGGCCGCCACACCAACGACAAGATGGTCTCGTTCTACGTCCGCGCGCCCGGCGATTGGGACATCGAATTCGGCACCGACGGAATGCGGGTCGACGAAACCTATTACACCGCCGAGGAAATCACGGCCGATAGCTACTGGGGCCACCAGTGGGTCGGAGAGATGCCTGCGGCAATGCGGCTATGACACCCGACGCCGACGTCACGCCCGTTGCGGCCGGCTCGATCACCTCCTGGGACGACGAGGCCGACGTCGTCATCGCGGGCTACGGCGTCGCCGGCGCCGCCGCTGCGGTCGAGGCGGCCCGCTCCGGCGCCGAGGTTCTGGTTCTGGAGCGCACTGGGTCCTGGGGCGGCGCGGCGGCGATGGCGGGCGGATTCATCTACCTCGGCGGTGGCACGGCGCTGCAAAAGGCGTGTGGGTTCACCGATTCCGTCGACAACATGGCGGCGTTCCTGAACGTCGCGATGGGGCCGGGTGCCGACGGAAACCGGATCGCCGATTACTGCGCCGGCAGCGTCGCCCATTTCGACTGGCTCGTCGGGTGCGGCGTGCCGTTCAAGGCGGAGTTCTTTTCTGAGCCCGGCTGGGAACCGATGGATGATCAGGGGCTGATGTACAGCGGCGGCGAAAATGCCTACCCGTTCAACACCATTGCCACCCCCGCCCCGCGCGGGCACGTCCCGCAGATGCAGAACAAGAAGCAGGGCGAAGCCAGCGCCGGCTACATGTTGATGAAGCCGCTCGTCGAGGCGGCCACCGCGGCCGGCGCGCGGGCTCTCTACGACGTGCGAGTCCAGCGACTGATCGTCGAATCCGACGGGCGGGTGGTCGGCATCCGCGCCCGCCGGTATGGCCACGACGTCACGATCCGGGCCCGCACCGGCGTGGTGCTCGCGACGGGCAGCTTCGCCTACAACGACGCGATGGTGGCGCGCTACGCTCCGCGGATTGCCGGACGTCCGGCCGCATCCATCGAGCAGCACGACGGGCAGGCGATCCGGATGGCCCAGGCCCTGGGCGCCGACCTGGCCCACATGGACGCCACCGAGGTCGCGATCTTCATCGACCCCCAGCAACTGGTGCGCGGCATCCTGGTCAATGGCCGCGGTCAGCGTTACGTCACCGAGGACACCTATCCGGGCCGGATCGGGCAGCTGACCCTGTACCAGCAGGACAACATCGCCTACCTGATCATCGATGGCGATGCCCAGGACGAGGCGATGGCCTCGTGGTCACCGAAGTTCATGCTGCGGCCGGCGACCTGGGTGGCGGACACCGTCGTCGACCTGGAACGCGACATGGGCCTGACACCCGGTTCGCTGCAGGCGACGGTGGCCGCCTACAACGAGGGCGCCTCCCGGGGCGAGGATCCGCTGCTGCACAAGAAGCCGGAGTGGGTGAAGCCGATCAGTTCTCCGGTCGGCGCAATCGATCTGCGGGAGAGCACGGGTGGCTTCACCTTGGGCGGGCTGAGCACCACGTTGGATGCCGAGGTGCTGCACGTCAGCGGTGCGCCCATCCCGGGGCTGTTCGCCGCGGGCCGCTCGACCGCCGGGCTGGCCGCGTGGGGTTATGCCAGCGGCATCTCGCTTGGAGACGGCAGCTTCTATGGCCGGCGCGCTGGCCGGTCGGCTGCCAAGGGCTGACCTGCGCTAATCCCGCCGTTCGCCGTCGGACACCCCCGTGTCCGGCGGCGATTTTCGTGCGGTATGTACAACGGCCACACCGGTGTGATACAAACAGCTCTTCCTAATAGGAATATAGCAACCAGATATACTGCAGCCTTGGAGGGCCGATGACCGCGACCGTTGAGACCCTTGAACCAGCCACCCCCACGGCCGTCATCGACCGCATCTCGTTGGTCCTCGACGCATTCGACGGACCGGGCCGGCTGACGCTGGCCCAGATCGTCCGCCGTACCGGCCTGCCGCGCTCGTCGGCGCATCGCATGCTCGAGCGCCTGGTTCAGCTGCGCTGGCTGCGCCGCAGCGGTCGCGACTACGAGCTCGGCATGCGCCTGGTGGAGCTGGGTTCGCTGGCCGTGCACCAGGACCGCCTGGTGCGTGCTGCCAGCCCGCTGCTGGGCGAATTGCACCGCGCCACCGGGCTTGTCGTCCACCTCGCGGTTCTGGACGGACCCGACGTCGTCTACCTGGAGAAGATCGGGGACCAGCGGATCCCCACGCGCGTGGGCTGCCGTCAGCCCGCGCACTGCACTGCCGTCGGCAAGGCGATCCTGGCCTACTGCGACCAGGACGCCGAGGTGGATCTGCGGGTCCGCAAGACGAAGTACTCGATCTCCAGCACCTCCCAACTTGCTGTCGAATTGGCCAAGGTGCGCGCCCACGGTGTCGCCTTCGAGCGCGAGGAGTCGCTGCTCGGATTCGGTTGCGTCGCAGCGCCAATCGGGAGCCCGGGTGAGGCCGTCGCCGCGGTCTCGGTGTGCGGTCCGATGAATCGCATGATGTTCGATCAGCGCCTGACCGCACCGGTACGCATGACCGCGATGGGCATCTGGCGCAACGTCGAGGACGGCCCGCAACGGGTCGCTCCGACCCTGCAGCCGCTGCGGCCGTTGCGTCTTTCACGTCCCGCGCCGCGGCCCGCTCTGCAGTACGCGTGAAATATCGCGCGCATGGCCGGCGGCCAAGTGTTCGTCATCGACCGTGTAATAACCCGGCCGGGCTGCGCTCGGCGTTTCATCGATAACTATCTCGCTGAGTACGCTCCGGGTGCGCGCGACCGGGGAATGACGCTGCGCGACGTCCTCGTAAGCCCGCCGATCTGGTTCGACGACCAGGTCAACACCGTCACCATCACATGGACACTCCCCGACGTTCAGGCGTGGTGGGAGATGACGTGGAAGGGCAGGCCAGATCCGGCGCTGGGCGAATGGTGGTCGCGCGTTGGCGAATTGGTGCGGGAGCGGTCTCGATCGTTCGCCGCGACCGTCGACGACGTGGACGGCTTGTGCGATGTATAGCGTCACCAGGCTCCTTGACGTTATCCCCGCTCATCGCGACCGGCTACTCGGCGACTTGAGCGCCGCCGCGGCCGAAGCCGGTGCCCTGCGCTGGGTCGTGCGGCCTACGCTGCCAGGTGCGCGAAACGGCGGTGACATCCTCGTGCATTTGCGATTTGCCACCCAGGGTCAGTGGACTTGGGCGGCAGAAAGGTTCGCTGCACTGATGGCCGACCAAGTAGTGACCCGGGTCAATGGTGCCGGCTATTCGGGAGAACCCGAACGCTGTGGAAATAGCCCAGGCACCGTGTACCGGGCGCTGCTAATCCCCGTGTCACCCGACACCGCTCCGGCCACTCTCGATCGCTTCGAGCACGAGCTGTCATTGATGCCGCGCTACGTACGGACCATCCGGGCATGGCAACTATGCCGGGTCGACCAAGCGTTCGGGACAACGCAGTGGACTCATGTTTTCGAGCAGGAGTTCAGCGACGTCGACGGACTGGTGGGTCCCTACCTCATGCACCCGATCCACTGGGCGGTGGTCGATCGCTGGTTCGATCCAGAATGCCCAGACGTCATCGTGAAGGACCGCGTGTGTCACAGCTTCTGCGCGATCGCCCAACCGGTCCTCAGCTGAGTCCAGTCAGATTCCTGCGGAAAGGATGTTCGGATTGGCGCTCGCCGGCGGCTGAACCGGCGGCAACAAGTCCGTGCCGTCCAGGCTGTGCACGGGCAGCTGCTGCGACCACGCATAGTGCAGACTGAACGCGACCAGGCCGGTCCGCTCCGCAGCGGGCAGGTGACACATCGCCAGCACGGTTTCGGCCAGGTACTCGACCGGCTCGGTCGGGAAGGCCTCTGGGATCAGTTGTGCCGCACCTGGAGTACGGACTGCCGTCGATGGACCGACGCAGTTTACGGCGATATTCGCGTCGACCAGTTCCGCGGCCGCGCCTTGGGTGAAGCGGTGCAGGGCCGCTTTGACAGACGCGTAGATCACATCGCCGGAAGTCCTGTTGTATTCCCGGTATGGTCGGACTGGGGCGACGCCAGTCACCGAGCCGATGTTGACGATCCACCCGGCGCCTTGATTGCGCATATGCGGTACGACAGCTTTCGTGAGCATGAAAGGTATGCGCAGGTAGTGCTCGACGGTGCGGTCGAACGTTTCCAGGCTCATCTTTTCGACCTGCGAGTAATCGGCGAAGCCCGCATTGTTGACCAGGATGTCGATCCGGCCGGCGCGCCCAAGCACTTCGTCTATCAATCTGTCGCGCTGCAAGGGATCCTCTAGATCGGCCACGACGCCGAACGCGCGCCCGCCCACGGCCTCGATCAGATCGACTGTCTCGCCAATCGTGCCCGGCAATATCGAGCTAGCACCGGCACGCATCGATGACGACGGCGTGCGGGATCGTGCCGTGACCACCACCGTGGCGCCCTCGGCGGCCAATCGCCGGGCGATCGCGCGCCCGATTCCCCGGCTACTGCCAGTGACCAAAGCCGTTTTCCCGGAGAGCAATTGATTCACCGCAGCTCGAAGTCCTCTTCGACCGGAACGCGGTGGCTGTGCCAGACATCGACCAGGCGGTACGGGAACGAGATGACAATGCGTCCCCCACCCGAGCGGTAGTACGTATGTGCACTCGGGGTGTGGCACCAGACCGTGCCGGCCATGGCGGCATCGATCTTAGCGACGTACTCCTCGTACGCGCGCTGCGTCACCTCCATAACCGATGCGTGCCGCAGCGCCATCAGCTGCAAGCATTCCATGACGTAATGCACCATCACCTCGACACCGAAGTTGTGCCCCGCGCCGTGTCCGGGGCTGTAGTTGGGCGCCGATGAGATGAACATGTTCGGAAATCCGGGCACCGTTCCACCGCGGTAAGCGCGCGGGTTGTTGCCCCACTCGTCGGCCAGCTTCCTGCCGTCGCAGCCCCGAATGTCAACCGTGGAAAGGAAATCCAAATGGTAGCCGGTCGAGTAGATGATGACGTCGAGGTCGATCTGGCGCCCGTCCGCTGTGACGATGCCCTCCTCAGCGACCCGGGCCGGCTCGCTTGCCTCGACGTCTACGTGGTCGCGCGCCAGCGCCGCATAATAGCCGCCGGGATCCCGGATGATCCGCTTGCCGTAAGGCGCGAAGTCGGGTGTGACCTTGCGGGCCAACTCGCTGCCCGCACCGAAGACCCGGTTGATGTAATTCAGGCACAATTGCAGCAGACCGTCGTTGGCCGGCGAGATCGAAAGATGTTCCGCGGCCCAATCGGAGTCATGCAAGATGACCGGGTAGTTGTTATCTGCGGTTCCCCAAAACGACTTGAGCCGAAGCCAGTTGGCGTAGTACGGCAGCCGCGTGCCGAGCCACCGTTGGTAGTCGGGAACGTCGTCGGACGCTCGCCGACGCGGCGCCACCCAGTGCGGCTGACGCTGGAACACTGTCAGGTGCGCCACCCGATCCACACACGCATCGACGATCTGCACAGCGGTGCAGCCCGCGCCGATGATGCCGACCCGCTTGCCGGTGAGATCCAGATCGGAATCCCACTGCGCCGAATGGATCTCGATTCCCGAGAACTCGCCCACCCCGTCCAGATTCGGCCATCGGGGCCGGTTGAGGTAACCGGCGGCCGGGATCACGACGTTGGCGTAACTGATATCGCGAGCACCGGCCGTGCCCACCGCGTGGATCTGCCACTGGCGGCGCTCGTCGTCCCACCATAATGCTTCGACCTCGGTACCGAACCGGGTGTGCTGCCGCAAGTTGTTCTTGTCGGCAACCGATACCAGGTAAGCCTGGTACTCGGCGCCCCGCGGATAGTAACTCGACCAATCGCCGTTGATGTCACGCGACAGTGAGTAGTAGGCCGACGGGGTGTCCACACCGATGCCCGGGTAGGTCGTCGTATACCAGGTTCCGCCAACTTCTTCGTTTCGGTCGAAGATCTGGTAGTCGATACCGGCGTCCGCACACGCGAGCGCCGCAGTCATTCCGGCGATACCCGCGCCGATGATCGCGACCCGGAAACCTTTGGGTAGCTTGGCGGTGCGCGGCAGCACCGGCTGTGATGGCTGGAATCCGCCCTGCTCCAAGAGCAGCGGGAGGTACTCCGCCCCAACGGATCCCCCGAGTGCTACCGGTGCGATTCGCGCGAACAGGTTGCGGTCATCGGAAGGCACGGTGGCGGCCGGACGAGGTGACCTCACCGCTGCGACCACCGCCTCGACAATCGCGGCCGCAGTCACGGGATCTGTGGTGCCGGCCAGCTCCGGCGGATCGGGAACGTGAGTGATCTTCGGCGCAAACCTGTCGACGACGCCGTGGTCACCGGTCAGCTGCGCCAGCACTGCGACGAGGACCCCGGGGTCAGCCTGATGCAGGTTGGCCCGCAGCTCATCGGGATCCAACGGGTCGCCAGGCGCCATGGCACCGAGTATCAGGGGCGTGTGCAGCTGCGTGGATAACCTTGTCTACTCAGCGGGACACCAGCGCGCAGATACTGTTCCACTGAATGGGCATCGCTGGCATTCCCCGCACCACAACGGAGTTGACTCACTGCCGTGAGCAACGACATCACGTTGTCCGAACTGCGAGAGTTCATCGCCGGTTTTTGGTACCACTACGACGAGGCGCACTACGACGAGATGGCGGCGTGCTACGCCGAGGACGTGCGTTACGTGACCCGGAGCGATTCGGGCGCCAGCCCTTTCGAGGAGTTGATGTCGCCCGAGCTGCACGGCCGTGAGGCGGTCATGGAGTGGCTGAGCCAGCATCGCAAGCAGAGCCCCTATCCGCTGCGCCACCACGCCACCAACGTGCACCGCACCGGCACCGACGGTGAGGTCACGCGGTCGCGTTTCTACATCTTCGTCAACCAGATTGCGAACTTTGTGCCGTTCGCCGTGTCGAGCGGCGTGGCCAATGTGGGGGTGCGACGCGGCGCGAATGGGCTGGAGTTCACGGAGATGGGCATCGTTCTCGACACCACAAACTCGGTTCTGTTATCTGAGTTCACCGCAGACACCGCTGCCGCCTTCTAGCCAGTGAGCGCACAGGAAAAATTCTCGGGCGGCGTTGCCGTCATTACTGGAGCCGGTGCAGGCATCGGCGCCGGGATGGCCCGCCACGCTGTGGCATTGGGGATGACAGTAGTTCTTGCCGACATCGACACCGACGCCGTCGCGGCGTTGCGCGACGAACTCTGCGCAGCCGGAGGCAGGGCGGTAGACGTCATGTGCGACGTGCGTGATCCGGACGCCGTGCAGGAGCTTGCCGAGAAGACGTACCGGGATGTCGGTGCGGTGCGGCTGTTGGTGAACAACGCTGGAGTCGAACAGTTCGGCTATTTGTGGGACACGCCCGTGCCCAACTGGCGGCGCGTCGTCGATATCAATATCAGTGGAGTCTTCTACGGCGTGCGGGCTTTTCTGCCGAAGATGATGGCCACCGACGACCAGGCGTGGGTGTGGAACCTGTCGTCGGTCGGTGGGGTCGTGGCGATTCCGCTGCAGGCGCCGTACATCGTAAGCAAGCACGCGGTGCTGGCGTTGACGGAGTGCCTGCGTCTCGATGTTGAGTTGGCCGGACACGGCCACCATGTTCACGTGCAGGCCGTGCTGCCCGGCGCAGTGTTATCGAACATCTTCGAGTCGGCGGGCGGAGTGCACCCTTCTGCGTCCACTGATGCCGCGGCCGCTGAGGCTCAGCGTGCGGCCATGCTGGAAATCAAGGCCGGGGCCATGGATCCACTGGCAGCCGCCGAAACGGTCTTCGACCAGGCCACCGAGGGTCGGTTCTACCTCCTCACGCAGCCGTCAGTCGCGGCGGCCATGGCAGAGCGAGCCAATGTGCTTGCCGCGCAACGCCCACCCGCGCTGAGACGATGACGACTCTCATGCTGGACCCCGACGCCGCCGCACGTGTCGCTTCGCTCGGCGACATCCCGTCCATGCGCGAACGCGGCTTGGCTGCGGTGCGTGCCGCGCTCGAGTCAGCGCCGCTCCCAGACGTCATGCCCGCGATGTCCAACATCACCGAGATCGCCATCCCTGGACCATTTGGACCGATTCCAGCCCGGATCTACCGTCCGACAGGCGAAGCCAAGTCACCCGCGCTCGTGTACCTGCACGGCGGCGGACTAGTCATGGGCTCTAACCACTCGTTCGAACCGCTGGCTCGCGCGCTGGCATCGACCTCGGGAGCCACCGTAGCGGCCATCGACTACCGGTTGGCCCCGGAGTCGCCACCGCCCGCGCAGTTCGACGACGCCTATGCCGCGACCGCATGGATATCTCAACACGCTGACGACCTCGGGCTCGACGCCGGCCGATTGGCGGTGGTGGGCGACAGCGCTGGCGGTTCATTGGCGGCAGCGGTTGCGCTGGTCGCCCGCGACCGCGATGGGCCGGCGATCTGTGCGCAGGTGTTGTTGTATCCCGGCCTGGATCGCGATATGGCCGCTGCGGCGATCACTGCCCTCGCCGATGCGTCGATGCTCAGCCGCGACGACATCGACTACTTGCACGCCCTTTGCGATGGCGATGCGGCACCCCCCCGCGACCCCTACCTCGTGCCGGCCTATGCCGCCGACCTGTCCGGCCTACCGCAGGCGATCGTTGTGTCCGCGGGCTGCGACCCGATCCGGGACTGGGGCGAGCGTTACGCCACTCGGCTGCGGGACGCGGGCGTACAAACCACGACTACTCGCTATCCGGGCGTGTACCACGGCTTTTTGATGCGTTCTGACGCGACCGCACGCGGTCGGCTGGCCGTCGCCGAGATCGGGGCGCTGTTGCAGGCGAAGTTCGCTTATCCACTGCCGTTTTGACGTCCCGGTCACCGGACAACAGCCCGTCGCCCCGCAATCATGCTGTACACAATCCAACCGAAGAACTGGAGAAGGAGACGACTGATGCTCACCGACGAGCGGCGGATGGAGCTTTCCAACGTACTGCGGCCGGCCGCACCGCCTCGTGAGATAGAGAACGTCTACACCGATGATCAGCAGGAACGTTTGCTCGACGTGGTACGCACCCAGGGCCCTTGGAAGCTGATCATTGCGCAGCACTTTGCGTCGGCTGACGAACTGATTGCGAGCATGAGCGGCGTCTTCCCGGAAGGGTTCACGCCATCGCTGGATCTGTTTCTTACTCCCACATTTCGGGGCTACCTCGCCAACTATGGTGCGGTGCTCTACCCGCAACTGCATGACTGTTTCTACAACACGCAGTTCCTGACGATGGCCAAGAGCTACTGGAGCGCCGAGTACGCCAAGCCGCAGCTGATGTTGTTCAACATCAACGGACCTTGTGCGAATCGCGATCCGGGGCACCTGGATTCGCCGAGCTTCCGCGGTGTGCGGCACGAAAATGCGCCGACCTGGCTCACCAGCGTGATGGGTAAGTCCGGGCTGTTCCAGGACTATCTGATCAAGATGGCCCAAGTCATTACCTGGTTTTCGCTGGATACCGGCAGCGGATTCACCTATTGGCCCGACGGTCCGCTGAAGGCACCGAAGCGCATCCTGCCGCCGGTTTACAACCGCGGGGTCGTCGTACAGAACGAGATGATGGTGCACCGCGGTGAGGCGAATGGGCCACTGGACCAACAGATTCCAGAAGGCTTGGCATTTGACACCATGTTCACCAGTGATCCCGAGGACCGCCACCACTGGCTACTGAAAAACGGCGATGAGTTGATTGCCCGCCACCACACCGACGAGCTGCGTTTCCTGGTTCATTGGTCGGCCGAGGTGTTCTCCGATTTCGACGAGCTCAAGAAAAACATGGACGGCACCGACGACCTGACCATCGAAAGAGCCATACACATGATGGTCGATGACATCAATGCCCGCGGCATCAAGCTCGACGTGCCCAGCGAACCACTGCACGACCCCGCGTTCATCGGTGCGCTCAACACCGCGTACGACCTGGGCGGGCCCTCCGTCTACCCCGAGGAAGCGCCGATCAGCGCCTTCCAGCTGGCCTGAGCGAAAGGTTTCGCGCAATGCAGCGTTTCGCGGATCGACGCGCCATCGTCACCGGAGCCGGCTCGGGCATCGGACAAGCTACCGTCGCCCGACTACTTGAGGAGGGCGCCACTGTCATCGGCTATGACGTCTCGGCGGACGGTTTGGCGCGCACCGCCAAAGCCGCCGACGACGTCGGTACGGGCAAGCGATTGAATACTGCGGTCCTTGACGTTTCGTCGGAGGGTGCCGTCACGACCGCGGTCGATGCCGCGGTGGCCGATCTCGGCGGCCTGGAGGTGTTGGTGAATGCGGCCGCCATCCAGCGCTGCGCGCACACCCATGAGCACACGCTCGCCGATTGGAACGCCACCCTAGCCGTCAACCTAACGGGCACCTTCCTGATGACCCGCCAGGCGCTACCGGCGCTGCTGGCTTCCGGCCGCGGCGTAGTGGTCAACTTCACCTCGACCGCAGCATCTTTCGCTCATCCCTACATGGCTGCCTATGCGGCCAGCAAGGGTGGAGTCTTGTCGTTCACGCACTCGCTGGCGCTCGAATACGCCAAGCAGGGGCTGCGCGCGGTCAACATCCAGCCCGGCGGGGTCTCCACCGCACTGGCACTCAGCACCCTGGACAAGATGCCCGAGGGGTATGACTTGGGGTTGTGGACCAAGCAGACGCCGCTGCTGCATGGCAAGGACAACGAGATCCTGGGTGACCCGAGCGCCGTGGCGTCGGTAATCGCCATGGCGGCCTCCGACGACGGCGCATTCATCACCGGAACCGAGATCCGCGTCGACGGCGGCGCGCACGCCTGAGATCTCAGGTCTGTCCCGAACTACGTTGTCGCCCCGACTATCTCATCAACGATAGACAAGTCACCGCGTCGCACCGCGTCTCTGATCGACTCGCTCAGCGCTGAGCAGACCAGAAACACGCCACGGTCAGCGTGCACCGACACCTTCTGCGCTTCGGTGCGCTCGGCACACCGGGCCGTCGCGTCGGCGTTCCACTGCACACTGGTCTGGTTCCAGCTGCTTTTGCGGACCAGCACCCGCGCGCCGCAGTTACGGCACACCACGGGCATCATGGGCATCTGATCGAGGCGATTGTCTTCCCGGACGGGCGAATCGAACGTCATCAGACCGATCCCGTGGTGGCCGCCGGGGCGGCCATGTTGGCCTCGACCTCTTTCATCCACGCCTGGTAAGGCCGGGTGGTGTCGAGCTCAAACTCGAAGCGGTCCACCATATCTGGTTGCACATCTTTAGCATCGACGTAGAACTGCTGGTACCAGCGACGCAGCTGGTAGACCGGGCCGTCCTCTTCAACCAGCAACGGGTTGTCGATGCGCGCCTTGTGCCGCCAAATCTGGACGTCCTGTTCGAAACCGAGCTTGACGTAATCGCCGAGCGTGATCGCGGTCTCCATGGCCTGGTCATCGGGCAGCGCGTCCGATTTCTTCACAATGATGCCGTATTGCAGCACAAACGAATTCGAGTCAATCGGATAGTGGCAATTGATGAGGATTGTCTTGGCGTCGCCATGCTCGTAGTGGTAGGTCAGGTCGTCGATCATGAAGGATGGGCCGTAGTATGACGCCACCGATGTCGTACCCAGCATCTGTGAACCTACGGTCCCGCCGAGATCGGGTCGGCTCCCACCGTTCATGTACTGCGTCGCCACGTGGCCTTCGAAGATGTTCTTGAAATACGTGGGCAGCGAGCCATGGATGTAGAAGAAGTGCGCCATATCCACGACGTTGTCGATGATTTCGCGACAGTTGCTGTTCACGATCGTGGTGTACCAGTGCCAGTCGGTCCACTCGTCGCTGGTGGCGCCCTCGATGCGCGGGATGGTGACTTCCGGTGGCGGTGGTTTGCGCTCGGGGTCGTTCCAGACGAACAACATCCCGTCCTGTTCCAGCGTGGTCCAGGCTTGGGTGCGGGCCAATTTGGGGGTGCGCCTGCTGTAGGGCACCTGCTTGCAGCGGCCGTCG
Source organism: Mycobacterium sp. (assembly GCA_035511785.1). Taxonomy (GTDB): domain Bacteria; phylum Actinomycetota; class Actinomycetes; order Mycobacteriales; family Mycobacteriaceae; genus Mycobacterium. Next base: position 8,819 of record DATKEW010000308.1, on the reverse strand, counting down.
CCGCCCCAGCGCCAGTCGTGGAACGGGCACGCGATCTCGTTGCCTTTGATCTCGCCTTGGGATAGGTCACCGCCCATGTGCCGGCAAAAACTGTCGAGCACATTGATGTTGCCGTCACCGCTGCGGAAGACGACAAGCTTTTGCCCGAATGCGTTGATCGCGTGCGGCTTGCCGTCGCCGAAATCTCTCATCAGGCCCAGGCAGTGCCAGCCACGGGCGAACCGCGTCGGCGCGGCCTGCGCTTCAATGAGCCGAACTTCGTCGACCTCAGTCTGCGACGTCATAGGCATGATTTAACTCTTCTGGACCGGTCCATGGGGGCGGCTTGTTCCACTCATCAGGACGGCTCTTCCTGCGTCGCGCCGCCTCGACATACCGTTCTGGACGTGACTGCGTACAGCACGACCATCCCTGCCGGACTTCCGGTGGCCGACACCACCGTCGATCTGCTGGTTGTTGGCTCGGGCACCGGCATGGCCGCAGCACTGGCCGCACACGAATTCGGGCTGTCAGTGCTGATCGTAGAAAAGTCCCGCTACGTGGGCGGCTCGACAGCCCGGTCCGGTGGCGCACTGTGGCTGCCCGCGAGCCCGGTGCTGCGGGAAGCCGGTGGCGACGACACCGTAGAGCGCGCCACCACTTACCTGGACTCGGTGGTCGCGGGGTCGGCGCCGCGACAGCGTTCGGCCGGGTTTCTGGCGCACGTGTCCGCCACGGTAGAGATGCTGCGCCGAACGACTCCGCTGCGGCTGTTTTGGGCCCGCGATTACTCCGATTACCACCCCGAGGAGCCCGGCGGCAGCGCAGCGGGCCGCACCTGCGAGTGCCGCCCATTCGACACGTCGATCCTCGGCGAATACCGCACCCGGCTGCAGCCCGGCTTGATGGAGTCGAGCGTCCCGATACCGACGACGGGTGCCGACTACCGCTGGATGAATCTGGTGGCCCGGGTGCCACGAAAGGGCATTCCGACGTTCGGCAAGCGACTGGCCCAAGGCGTGGGCGGGCGGCTGGTCGGCCGGCGCTACGCCGCCGGCGGCCAAGGCCTGATGGCCGGGCTGTTCGCCGGTGTGCTGCGCGCCGGTATCGCCGTGTGGACCGACACCACGCTGCTGCGTCTGGCTGGCGACGGTGAACGCGTGACCGGCGCGGTCGTGGACCATGACGGACGCCAGGTGACGATCACCGCCCGGCGTGGCGTGGTGCTGGCCACCGGTGGCTTCGACCACAGCATGGATATACGGTGGAAATTCCAGTCGGAGTCTTTGGGCGCCAACCTGAGCCTGGGCGCGGAAACCAATACCGGCGACGGCATCCGCGCGGGACAGGAATTGGGCGCCGACATCGGCCTGATGGATCAGGCCTGGTGGTTCCCCGCCGTCGCGCCGTTGCCCGGCAAGGCACCCGCGGTAATGCTGGCCGAACGGTCACTTCCGGGGTGTCTGATCGTGGATCAGAACGGCCGCCGGTTCGCCAACGAGTCATCGGATTACATGACGTTCGGCCAGCGGTTGCTCGAGCTGGAGCGGTCCGGAAGCCCGGTCGAGGCGATGTGGATCATCTTCGATCAGCAGTACCGCAATAGTTATGTCTTTGGCGCCGAGCTCTTTCCGCGGATGCGTATCCCGCAGGCGTGGTACGACGCGGGTATCGCGGTGCGGACCGATAACCTCGCCGAGCTGGGCGCACGAATCGGCGTTCCGGTGTCGGAGTTCTTCGGTACGTTGTCTCGCTTCAACCAAAACGCCGCTGCCGGTGAGGATCCCGACTTCGGTCGGGGCCGCAGCGCCTACGACCGGTATTATGGCGACCCGACGATCAAGCCGAACCCCAACTTGCGTCCGTTGCTCAACGGCCCGTTCTACGCCGTGAAAGTGGTTCTCAGCGATCTCGGCACTTGCGGCGGGTTGAGGACCGACGAGCGGGCTCGCGTGCTCCGTGAAGACGGCGCCGCGATCGCCGGTCTGTACGCGATCGGCAACACCGCCGCTAATGCGTTCGGCACGACATATCCGGGTGCGGGCGCGACGATCGCGCAGGGACTGGTATATGGCTACATCGCGGCCCTGGACGCGGCCGGCTAGTCGGCATCGCGCTTGGCCTCGACCTGCTTTTCGACTTCGCGCCAGTAGCCGGGCGTGGGGCGGGGTCTCCCGAAACCACCCTTGGCGGCCTTCTCAATGATGGCGTCGGCCTCGTCGATGTCCTTCATCAGTTCCAGAGCGAACTCACGCTCTGCCGCGTAGTACTTAGCCGCCCAACGCAACGCAATCACCGAGTACGCCCAGGCGGGTTCGGCCTCGGCCCCGTCGGCATCTTCGACCGCTTTACGATGCCGGGCTTCTGCGTACGCCACGTGCTCCTGCAGCAATTCCTTGAGACGAGTTGGGTTACTGAGATGACCGAACGTCACCCGCAATAACACGCTGTGCTTGAGCACCGGCGGGTCCACGGGTGCGTGGTTGGTCCACTCGGTGACGGCTTCCATCCCGGCCGGGGTGATCTTGTAGAGCCGGCGGCTGCGGGTGCCCTCGTCGCGCTCGACGCGAGACGTCACCAGACCCAGGACTTCGAGTTTCTTCAGCTCGGTATAGATCTGGCTGTACGACGGGCTCCAGTAGTAGAGGTCGACGCTCCAGTCGATCCACTTTTTGAGGTCGTAACCGGAGACTTCCTCTTCGTAGGACATCATGCCCAGCAGCGCCCAGCTGGTGGCGGCAAGTGTCGCCTTTGTCAGCTTGTCGCCGCTCTGATCCACGTCGCCAGGTTAACAACACAGATCAGAACTTTGCGTGACACCGACCGCTGGCCGGGACACCGCCGACGATTTTCCTGGGCCCGCATGGGATTCACCGGGCTTGATGGGTTTGGTTCGCTGGCGCACGATGGGCAGATGGCTATGACTCCGCCGACGCAGGCACCATGACCGAATCCGGCCCAACCCGCGTCGCGGTCTACCTGGATTTCGACAACATCGTGATCTCACGGTACGACCAGGTGCACGGGCGCAACTCATTCCAGCGAGACAAAACAAAGGGGCTGGAGAAAGAACGGCTGGAGCTGGCGACCGTCGACATCGGCGCGGTCATCGACTTCGCCTCGTCGTTCGGCACCCTCGTGCTCACCCGTGCTTATGCCGATTGGTCCGCCGACGTCAACGCTGGTTATCACGGTCAGCTCGTTGGCCGTGCTGTCGATCTGGTGCAGCTGTTTCCGGCGGCCGCGTACGGCAAGAACGGGGCCGACATCCGGTTGGCTGTCGACGCGGTCGAGGACATGTTCCGGCTCCCGGACCTGACCCATGTAGTCATCGTTGGAGGCGACTCGGATTACATCGCCCTCGCCCAGCGCTGCAAGCGCCTCGGCCGCTACGTCGTCGGCATCGGCGTGGCGGGCGCTAGCAGCCGGTCGCTGGCGGCCGCGTGCGACGAGTTCGTCACCTACGACGCGCTCCCGGGGATACCCACCGTTGTCACGGAGGCTCCGAAGAGTGGCAGACGCGGCCGACGGACAAACGCCTCCGAGCCTGACGACGAACCGGCGCCAACCGACCCGCAGGCCGCCGCCACCGGGCTGCTCGAGCGCGCGCTGCGCATCGGGCAGGAGAAGGACGACGCCGAATGGCTCCATAACTCGGCGGTCAAGGCCCAGATGAAACGGATGGACCCTTCGTTCAGCGAGAAGTCTTTGGGGTTCAAGTCATTCAGCGACTTCCTCCGCTCGCGCAGCGATCTGGTCGACCTCGATGAGAGCAGCACAACGCGTATGGTGCGGCTGCACAGCGACACCGCCTCGTAGTTATCCGGACGGTCGAGTCGCCTGCTGCGAAGAGCGGGAATCACACCCGCCGGATGACGAGAAAAGCCTTGCAGCGTCACCTGATTTGAAAGCCACGCTTGCGCACCCACAGCACGGCGGCGACGCTTCCAGCTACCCAAACCCCCGACGCGATGGCGAGGTGCGCGAAACCTTTGGTGTCGCGCCCCAACACCGGCCAGATCAATTTGGGTACCTGAGTCCACAACACGCGATGCTCCACCCCGCCCATCGGGTCAGCGACGTAGTAGAGCGCGTACGGCAGCGTCAGGCCCACGAGCCAGTCGCCGGTGCGGCGATGATCGCGACGCTGCCGCCACCGCCGAATCAGCGGTTCAACGCTCACCGGGTGCAGCACCGAGATGAGGTTTCCCACTCCCAGCCAGGACACAATGGGCACCGCGACGGTGGGGATCGTGACGGCCAGCCGCGCAGGCGTTTCCAACCACAGCGTCAACGCCATCGCCGCCGCTAAGGTGGGCAGCCCGACTATCACAATCAGTGCCAGGTTTTTGATCAAGAGGATCCGCCAGAACGGCACCCCGTCGGACAAGCCCTTGAGGACGCGGTAGTGATCGGCGCCGAGCATGTTGGTGGTGGTGACATCGGCGAGGACCCACGAGGAGAAGTAAGTACCGACCAGGATCACCCAGTCGTGGTGGTGGCGGCCGGCGGTCAGCGGCTGCACCAGCAACCACGCCGCGGCGAAGAAGACGTTGGCTACCACGCCCATCAGCCACGTGCGCGGCGAGGTGAACGCCCAGCGGATCTCGGCGCCTACCGCTGGCCACAGATCTTTTTCGAAGTCTTTGGCGGCCCGTTGGGCGGCGGCGGGTCGAGGAGCCGATGCACGCGCCGCGGCACGCATGACGGCGCGCGCACGTGGAGCCACCGCCGTCCGAAACTCCAACATGTCCCCCACCAGAGTCGATCACGTCCCTATGCGGGTTGGATGAAGCGCCTGTGCAATTCCTCTGTGAGCACGTGGATCTGGCGTGTGAGCTCGGTGTTGGTCTTCAACTCCAATTCCTGGGTCTCGAAGTCATGGTCGGCCCTGGACTGCTGAAAAGCCGCCTGACGGTTCTGACCGATCATCACGAAGGTCGACAGGAAAATCGCCTCCAGCGACACCATCAGGGTCAACGTCGGCCACGGATTTCGCTCCAGGAACAGCATCCATACGCCAAACAATGCCGCGTGAATCCAGACGAAGTTCATCGACCCGGCAAACGCCGTTATGCGGTCGGCCAGGCGCAGCTGGAGCTTTTCGCTTCGTGTGCGCGCCTCGTCCAGAACGGCCGGGTGGTGAAGCTCTCCGGTTCGCAGTAGCCGGCGCGGAATCAATATTGGGGTACGCCGATGGCCTTCTGCCTGTGTCGTCATGCTGTGTCGTTCCTCTCGGTGCCGTGGGACCGCTGGCTAATGCTACTGATCCGGGGTCTGGGTGAGCCAACGCGCGATCAACACCGGACAGGACGACCGTGTTACGGTTTGCCCACCGCGGCCCAGGGTCCGGGGCAACCGGCATTGCGTGTAAGGAGGCCGGCATACACTCCGTCGTCGCCCTATGCGTCTCGACCAGGTCGCCGGAAAGTCCAGCAGCAGAAGCAAACTGGACATAGTGTGCCGGGCGGGATAAGGGCGTGATCCGCAAGCGCGTGGTAGTCGCGGGACTCGGAGACGTAGGTCTGTTGACCGCGATCCGTCTGGCCCGTCATGCCGACGTCGTCGGAATCTCGGTCAAACCCGCACTGGTGAGCGGACAAGAGCTCGGCGTCCGGCTCGCCCGCCCCGATGACTGGGCCCGTGACTACTGGATTCCGTTCGACAGATTCCGCCGTCTGGATCGCGTCCGGACCGTTCACGCCACGCTGACGGGAGTGGACCTGGCGGCCCGCACCGTGTCCGGCCGCCGTGAAGACGGCGTAACGATCACCGAGGCGTACGACGCGCTGGTCATCTCGACGGGGGTTGCCAACGGCTTCTGGCGGCAGCCGACACTGCAGTCGACCGCTGAGATCGGCGCCGGTCTACGCGCCGCCCACGACCGGCTGGCAGCAGCCAACTCGGTGATCATCGTGGGCGGCGGCGCGGCTGCGGTCAGCAGCGCCGCCAACATGGCAACAACCTGGCCGGACAAGCGGATTGACCTGTACTACCCCGGAGAGCGGGCGTTGGGCGAGTACCACCCGGGAATTTGGGAGCGCATCCGGGGCAGGCTGACCGACCTCGGCGTGGGCCTCCATCCCGGGCACCGTGCCGTGGTCTCGAACGGCTTCGCGGGTGACAAGATCACCGGCGAACCGGTCAGCTGGAGCACCGGACAACCCCCGGCTTGCGCTGACGCGGTGCTGTGGGCGATAGGTCGGGTGCAGCCCAATACGGACTGGGTGCCGCCGGAACTGCTTGACGAGCGCGGGTTCGTTCGCGTGACACCCGACCTGCGGGTGCCCGGGCATCGAGGCGTGTTCGCGGTCGGCGACGTCGCGGCCACCGACCCTCTTCGCAGCTCCGCCCGCAATCGCGGGGATGCACTGGTTGCCCATAACATTCGCGCTGAGTTCGCAGGCCGAGAGCTGCGCGCCTTCCAGACACCCGGGCGGCGGTGGGGCTCGCTGCTGGGTATCCAGCCCAACGGGCTGGAGGTCTTTTTCCCCACCGGCCACGCGTTCCGCTTACCGTCGTGGTCGGTCGAGCGGGTGGTGATGCCGTGGATCGTTCGATGGGGCATGTATCGCGGAGTACGAGAAAACAACCCGCTTGTATGACTCGCCTTTCTCGGTTTCCGGGTTTTCCGTCGCGCCCGGAAACCCTTCGCGGACAACGCTATTGCTTTACGGGAAGGGTTTATCGACTCTCGACGGCGTTCGCGGGCGATTTCGAGCTTCTTGCCCCGATGCGCGGCCCGTGCCGGTCGCGTTGCGCCCGAGCTGGTTTGCGACGATTATCTGTTTCTGAAGTACTGCCGCTGACCGCGGACTGTGCGGTCGAGAATGCCCAGGGTCGCCCGCAACACGCCCTCGGACAGAACCGGGAAAATTCCTGCCTCGCGCCACTTCGGGTCGATGTTCGACCAGTCGTAAAACGAGGTGACCACTGTGCCCGTCGTGTCGTCGGCCGGCTGGAGCCGGTAGCCGTACACGTGGCCGATGGGTGGCCGGATCTGGCCCAGAACCGTCCACGCGATCAGCTCATCCTGCTCGAACTCCGTGATGTTGACCGTGACGTCGTATTTGCCCAGCTGCGGAAAATCGTTCAGCGATTCGCGGTCCATGTGGACCACAAAGCTGTCACCAACGGCCCGTACCGGATCGCCTTCGGCGTCCTGAAGCATCCCCGATGAGTCGATCGCGACGTGGCCATGCGGGTCGCACAGCACCGCGAAGATATCGGACGCCGGTGCCGGGATGGTGCGACGGGTCTCGATGCGTTCCGTCATGATTCCTCGCAACCGCTGAAGATGAGATCGTCGATTTACTTTACGACGGCCGAATCGGCTGACTTCGGGCCCGTGTGCTATTCCCGTTCGCTGCTCAGCGTGGTTCGCTGGACGAACTCTGCGGCTCACCGGGATCGACGTGGTGTTCGACGACACAGCCGGGCCGCGGCGATTTGCAATTGGATCTCTGGCAAGCGGGTATACGCTCGAAACATCCGTCATACGTGCCGCCAGCATGGATTCGCTTGGCGGTGTTGCTGCTTGAGAAGTTACATTAACTGGCGATTCTGGCTTGGCTAGCGCTGTGCGCTGACCTGCTGAAATGCAGGTTTCCAGCAGCGCTGTGGCCGTGATTATCTTGGGGACTAGCTAACCCGTTCAGTGAGGAATGGCAGAGGCGTGACACGATGAACCGCTTTGTTCGCTTGGTTATCGCCGTGGCGTTAGGCATCGGGTTCGTTTACCTGCCGTGGCCAATCTGGACAATCCTGTTAGTCGCGGCCCTCGCTGGCGCATACGTCACGAACCGCCGCGACGCGAAGAGGCAGCGATGATCGCCGATCTGATGGGGAATTTCGCGGCCGTCCTTGGGTTTATGGCGCTGATCGGTGGCGGCCTGTTTGTCGTTGTGCTGGGCGTCGGCTCCGTGCTGCGCTGGTGGTGACGGAACCGGATCGGCCCAGTCCGCGTCTGACTATTTGATCGGGCCGCCCCTGCTCTCTTAGGGGGTGCCCCGTCACCGCCGCCCGTCGCGGGTCTGTTACCACCCGCGGCACGGACAGCCCGGCCGCTTCGGAGATGCCCTCCGATTCGACATGATACTAAAGGTTCGGCATGGATACGGAAGGTGTACTATTAGTACACCGGTCAAGGTAGCGATGACGACTTGGGTCCGCGTTCTGTGCTGCCGTCGAAAGCCAAGTGGTCGGAATAACACCGCGCCCCATCGCACCCGGGTGCCAGATCCCGAGGGTGCAGCAATGGCAATGGACATGCAGCTCAACCGGCGACAGGTGCCCACGGGCACGTACTGTGGCGGCAACCATCCCGAGCAAATCGAATACCGCTACGCGCTGGTAGACGGTGCCGAAGTCCCCAGCGGCGAAAGCGGTCCGCGCTGCTTCAAAGCCGGCTGCCCCGACGATGCTGTGGCTCTGGCCAGAGAGCAGCGCCGTGGGCACTCCATGCCATAGTCCGGCCGCCGGAACCGGATCGCCCTAGTTGTTCTTCGCGGGGAGGTTGTGAACGCGTAGGCGGTCGATAGGTGTCAGTCCGCCGATGCCGGTGTGTGGTCGATGGTGATGGTAATGGTGCACCCACTGCTGGTATGTCGCCGCGCGGGCGTCATCGGACAGGTAGGTGTCGGCGTAGGCCCATTCGGTGGCCAGCGTGCGGTTGAAGCGTTCCACTTTTCCGTTGGTTTGGGGTCGGTACGGTCTCGTCCTTTTGTGGTTGATCGCAGGCCCGAGCGCGAGCGCGAAAGACCGTGCCCGGTAACAGTTCCCGTTGTCAGTCAAGACGCTTTTCACGGTGATACCGTGGTCAACGAAGAACGCGTTGGCGC
>DATKEW010000307.1:0-3759 GCA_035511785.1 Mycobacterium sp. | reverse complement strand
GACATCTTCCGCGTCGCCATCGGGCTCACCGAGACCCACACGTGGTGGCGGATCGACTGGAACACGCTGGTGGACGCCTCGGTACCGATCGCGCTGTTCACCTTCGACACCGACCCGGGCCGGGTGGGATCACAGGAATGGCCGGCCGGGGCGGGGGTGCGCTCGCCGGGCATCGACCTGGCCCTGCTGGTTTCGGGCAGCAGCGCCGCGCTGATCGACCTGACGACGCAGGGCAGGACCCCGGTGGAGCACAGCGTCGACATGGGGTCGCGGTCGTTTGTGGCGCAGGTTCCGCGGTCGTTGGTGGACCCGTCCGGCGGCTGGACGGTGCGGCTGGCCGCGGGTTTGGCCAACGCCGCGGGTGATGGGGTCGCCGACGTGCCCGCCGAGCATGGCGCGCTGCCCGGACAACCCAACGTCTACAACGTCGCGTTTCGCACCAACGAGCAGGAACCTCCGCATCTGAACTTCTGGTCGGATGCGGCGCAGGCCGCGGCGCTGAGCAGCGGCGACGTCTCAGAGTTTGCGGTGACGGTGGAGTGGGATCGGCTTGCGGCCGGTGAAACCACGCCCGAACCGGTTATCACCGGCCCGTCGACGCGGTGGTACGTGTCCTCGGTCGAGCTCGGGCAGGGCGTCGAACAGGGTTTAGCCGCGGACGATATTTTGAGCACCAAGCCGCAGTTCCTCGGGCGGGTCCAGCCGTATTCGATCTGCCTGCCGTCGACGTACGCGCCCGGTCAAACGCTGCCGTTGACGCTGCTGCTGCACTCGCTTGCGCTGGGACAAAGCCAGTTCGCCGCGATCGACCCGCGGCTGCTGCACGAAGTGTGCGAGGGCCGTGACTCGGTGGTGGTGACGCCGCTGGCCCGGGGTCCGTCGACCTGGTACTTCGATACCGGGGAACTCGACGTCTGGGAAGTGTGGGCGCGGGTGGCCGAACAGCTCGGCACCGACCCCAATCGCACTGTGGTCTCGGGTTATTCGATGGGCGGCTATGCGGCCTACAAGTTCGGGTTGACCTATCCGGAGGTGTTCGCTCAGGCGGTGGTGCTGGCGGGTCCGCCGACATGCGGCGTGCGCTTGCTGCCCGACGTCGACCTTCCGGCCGACCTGGACCCGGACTCGCCCTGTGCGCGCGAGGGCGACACCTGGAAGTTGCTGGTGAACGCGCGCTGGCTTCCATACGTCATCGCCCACGGGTTCGTCGATGAGCTGGTGCCGTTCGCCTCGGCCGCCGAGCAGGTGCTCGAGCTCGACCGGTTCGGCTACCGCCACCGATTCACGGTGTATCCGCTCGAGGATCACATCGGCTGGGTGTTTCAGGACAAGTTCGAGGATCCGATCGCTCACATGGGAACCGGTCTGCGCCAAGCTGATCCGGGCCATATCACGTTCGCCTGGTATCCGCAGCTGGTGCGGGCCGACCTCGGCATCGGGGCCGATCGGGCGTGGTGGTTGTCGGAGCTGACCGCCGATCCATCGGTGACGGCGCGGCGCGGGGCCGTCGCGGAAGTCGACGCGCGGTCGTATGCCAGACCGGACCCCACCCACACCGTTCGGCATCATCGCGGCGTCATCCTCAACTTCGACCCGTCGCCCGGGGTGTACACCGAGCTGGACTGGCGGGTGGGGTTGCCCGTCGACCCGCTGCCGTATCTGACGCTGCGGCTCACCGGGGTCGCCACGCTTACGGTGGATCTCCAGCGCGCCGGGCTGGCGTCGTTGCCGTCGTCGACGATCACGGTGGCCACCGACTCCGCCGCGCAGATCACGCTTGGCGGACTGCCCGCCGGGGTTCAGGTACGACTCGATGGTCAGCCGGCGGGACCGACCGTGCCGGTGCCACCGGGACGGCATCGCATCACGCTGGGGGAGGAAGTCGGTCAGCGATCTCGCTGATCGGCTTCGGCAGTTGGCGCTGGATCATTTTGAGCTGCAACAGTTTCCGCCGCAGCGGCGCCAGTCGGAATCCCTTGACACCATCGCCTTGTGGCCGGTAGCAGCGCCAGAATCACGGTGACAGTGGGCACGACGATCGACAGCAGAACGAAGGCGGGCCTGCTTGGCATGTTGAACCAGAGGAGGCCGTAGTCGTCGGCCCCTATTTCCGCGAACCAATGCAGCATGCTGCTGGCGATCATCCAGCCGACGCTGGCGTGGACGATGGTGATCGCGCATCCGGCGATGATGAGTCCTCGGCCGAGGGATTTCCCGGCGAGCACCATGGCGCCGCCGAGGATTAGCGCGAGCACTGCAACGGCCGACGCCGCCGCCTCGGTGGTCAGCCAGACGACGAAGGCATGAAAGCTCGTCGTGTGATCCTCGAGGCCCCTGAGGGTTTCCGAGTAGGTCGACGCGGTATGTAGTTAGCCGCGGGATGGACCACACTTGATCCGCGCCGGCAATAAACGCCAGGATGCCGGCGGCCATCGGGATCGCCCGATTCATGAGTTCGCTTCTGACCGCGTAAGCACGCCCGAGTCATCCATCGCGAGGTAGCCCTGACGCGGGACGCTTATATGGCAGGGCCGGGTCGCACCGCCCGCAGTTCCGCGGTGTTGCGCTCCTCCATGTCGGTGAACCCGTTGGCGGCTGTATGCGCGTTTGCGCCGACGGTGGTCAGCGTCTCTCGGTGCGCCTGCAGGGTTTTCACGTGGTGAGCTTGCGCCGAGGTGACCGCTTCGTGAAACGACTCAGCCGCGGCGAACTCGCCGAACATGCCGGACATCAGCGGTCCCCGCGACAGGTGATTGGCCGCCTCTTGGGCGTGCGCACCGGCGCGGTGAGACTGGTTGGCCCCAGAGTGCAGCAACCCAGTGTCGACGTCCATCGCTACCCCTTCCGAGCAGGAGTAACACTACTACCGCGGAGTTGCGGGTCAATTCACCTTGATGGCTGAGTGCCGGCGAATCGCCAACCTCAGCGGTTGGCTTGTCCAGTTCTCGTTGTGCTGCACGCCTGAAACCAGGCGAGGTGATAGTTGGCAGCTGTCTTGTCGCCGACCACCAGCGCGTCGATCGCGGCCAGCAGCTGCCAGTTGCCGACATCGTGGGGATCCACGCGGTCGGGATAGCTGTCGAGGACGCGAGCGCTGATCGTGGTGAGATGCTCACGCAGCTGGTCGACTTCCTTGTCCACCACCCCGGTATCGGCGGAAGCCGCCTTAGCCAGCGTGTGGGCAAGCCGCGGCAGTCCGTCGCGCCACTGCGTCGCTTGGTTGAGCTCCCAACCCAGTTCATCGATTTCGGGTACCTGACGGGGCCGCGGCGATGTCGGGATCGGCTCGTCCTCCGGAATGTGGTGGATCGGGGCATATCCCGCAGCGACACTGACTTCGCCCAGCAGGGTTTCCAGGTCGCCGCGGCGTCGCTCCGGGGTTAGCAACGTGACCGCGGCCGGGAGGTCGATGCCCGGAGGGATCCAGCCGCTGGCGAGATCGGTTGTCAGCACGGTGGTGTTGTCGGGGCGGTCGCCCGCCGCCCAGGCCAGCCGGGGTTGTTGGCGGGCTACCGCGGACACCAGTCGCCGCAGGCGGTCCCGCGCGGTGGCGTTGGCCGATACCGCGCCCGCAACCGCTCCGGTTGCGGTGGCCGCGACGGCCTGGGTTCCAAAACTTGACGGTGAGGACGGGGGCACCGGCGGGGTTTCTCGTCGGACAACGGTGGGCTGGGCTGGACTGCCTTGTCCAGCCGACGGATGTACCGGCGCCGAGCCCGGCATCGCCGACGGGGGTGGGCTCGGAGGCGCGGCGGGTGT
>DATKEW010000306.1:0-15402 GCA_035511785.1 Mycobacterium sp. | reverse complement strand
GGATCGCGGCCGATCTCCTCGCACCGCTGCCTGAGCACCTGCACCTTTCGCGGCAGCTCGTCGAATCCGGCAATCACGTTGAAGTGGTCGAAGTGCTGTGCGGCAAGCGGAATTGTCTTTTTTTCGCCGCTACCGCCGATCATCAGCGGAATGTGGTCGCGGAAGCGCGGATTGGCCATCGCCTCGGTGGAGCGGTACCAGGTGCCCGAGAAAGTCGATCGCTCGCCCTTGATCATCGGCAGGATGATCTGCAGCGCCTCGTCGAGCCGATTGAACCTGTCGGTGAAGGTGCCGAATTCGAAGCCCAGCTGATCGTGCTCGAGCTCGAACCAGCCGGCGCCGATGCCGAAGATCGCCCGGCCGGCGCTCACCGTATCCAGCGTGGTGATGATTTTTGCCAGCAGGGTGGGGTTGCGGTAGGTGTTGCCGGTCACCAAGCTGCCCAACTGCACCCGCTCGGTTGCGGTGGCGAGGGCACCGAGGGCCGTGTAGGCCTCCAGCATCGGTTGGTCGGGCGATCCCAACCCGGGCAGTTGGTAGAAGTGGTCCATGACGAAAACCGCGTCGAAACCGGCCGATTCGGCTTCGCGGGCCTGGGCGATGACCGTGGGAAAGAGTCCTTTCACCCCTGTGCCGTAGGAGATACTGGGGATCTGCAAACCAAGCCGGATTGCCACGGTGTCTACCGTGGCGATCGGCTACGAAAGCGAAAGAGGCTCAGCAGAAGTGAGCCAGCGCCCCGCGGCTGACGTGCAGCGTCTGGCCGGTGATGTGGCGAGCCGCCGGGGTGGTGAGGAATAGCGCCAAGCGGGCGACCTCTGTCGCGGCCGACGGCGGTGTGTGCGAAAGACCCTCGTAACCGGCCGCGACGCCGCGCCCGCTTGCCACGACATTGACCGTGATCCCACGAGTGCCGAAGATCCCCGCCTGGCCTGCAACCCAATTCGAAATGATTGCTTTGATTGCGGCGTCGACGCTACCCGCAGGCGGGTTTTCCGCCACCACGCTGATGATGGAGCCACCGGAGCACAGGTGGTCGCCCACGGCCTGAACCGTCAGCACCGCCGAAAGCGCTGTCGCGTCAAGCGCATTGCGCCATGCCTTGGCTGTGTCGGACAACGAGTAGGTGCGTGGGTCGCCTGGATCCCAGTCGGGAGCCGGCACGTTGACGATGGTGTCGAGGTGATGGGGGAACAACCCGCGGGCCTCGTCGAGGCTGGCCGGGTCGGTGGTGTCGCAGACAATCGCGTCCACGTCCAGCTCTTTGGCGGCGATCTCGAGATCGCTACGCCGTGCGCCCACAAGGGTCACCTTGTGACCATCGTCGCGGAAGCCCTCGGCTACCCTGCGCCCCAGCTCCGTGTCCCCGCCGGTGACCAGCACCTCCACTGCCATGACCTCCTCGTGTTCAACGTTGAACTCAGACCCCTGGCAGCTCCGATGGTGGGCACACCACAGGACCGATGCGCGGGATCTCAGCACGTTACGGCGTCAACCCCGGTACATGTTACTGGACAGTAGCTAGTCGGCGAAATTCCGGACGGTGCGACGCGCGGATCATTTGCATAACTATCCGGCTGTCACTTTTTGCGGCGATTCAGCGGGCAAGCGGACCGCATCGTCGGCGAGCTAGGGTTCACCCATGTGTCGGATCGGGATTCTGACCGGTTTGGTTTCGACGATGCTGGTGGCGGTCCTGGTCGGGTGCGGTTCGAAATCGCCCTCCCAGCCTTCCCCGTCCTCGCGGGCCTCCGGATCGATTGTGGTGTTCGCGGCGGCGTCGCTGAAAACCGCGTTCACCCAGATCAGCCAGCAGTTCAAAACCGACAACCCCGGCAACGGCGTCGAGTTCGAGTTCGCTGGTTCCTCCGAGCTCGCGACGCAATTGACCCAGGGCGCGACGGCCGACGTCTTCGCATCGGCCGACACCGCACAGATGGACACGGTCACCAAGGCCGGGCTGCTGGCCGGCAATCCGACGAACTTCGCCTCCAACACGTTGGTCATCGTCACCGCGCCGGGCAACCCGAAAAGCATCGGATCCTTCGCCGACCTCGCCAAGCCCGGACTCAACGTGGTGATCTGTCACAAGCCGGTGCCATGCGGATCTGCGACCCAACGCATCGAAGACAGCACAGGGGTAAGGCTCAACCCGGTCAGTGAGGAACTCAGCGTGACCGATGTGCTCAACAAGGTCACCAGTGGACAGGCCGACGCGGGGCTGGTCTACGTCACCGACGCCCGCAACGCCGGGAGCAAAGTGACAACCGTTGACTTTCCCGAGGCCGCCGGCGCGGTCAATGTCTATCCCATCGGAGTGCTGAAGAAGGCGCCGCTACCGACGCTGGCGCAGAAGTTCGTGAGCATGGTGACGTCCGATGCGGGTCAGAAGATCCTCGCCCAGTCGGGCTTCGCGAAGCCCTGACCACCCGCCGTGCACCGGCCAACGGATCTGCCCCGCTGGGTGTACGTCCCCGCCGCCGCGGGGATCATCTTCGTGGTATTGCCGCTGTTGTCGGTCGCCGTCGAGGTTGACTGGCCGAATTTCTGGTCACTGATCACCAGCTCGTCGTCGAAGACGGCGCTGCTGCTCAGCCTGAAGACGGCCTCCGCGAGCACCGCGCTGTGCGTGGTGTTGGGGGTGCCGATGGCGCTGGTGCTGGCCCGCAGCACCGGCCGGCTGGTGCGGTTGCTGCGACCGCTGATCCTGGTGCCGCTGGTCTTGCCGCCGGTGGTGGGCGGCATCGCGTTGCTCTACGCGTTCGGCCGGCTGGGATTGGTCGGCCGGTATTTAGAGGCCGCCGGTATCAGCATCGCGTTCAGCACCACCGCGGTGGTGTTGGCGCAGACCTTCGTTTCGCTGCCGTTTCTGGTGATCTCCCTCGAGGGTGCCGCCCGTACGGCGGGGGCCGACTACGAGGTCGTGGCGGCGACGCTGGGGGCACGGCCCAGCACCGTCTGGTGGCGCGTCACCCTGCCGCTGCTGCTGCCGGGCATGGTGTCGGGGGCGGTGCTGGCGTTCGCGCGCTCGCTGGGAGAGTTCGGCGCGACACTGACCTTCGCAGGTTCGCGGCAGGGGGTGACACGCACGTTGCCGCTCGAGATTTACCTGCAGCGGGTGACCGACGCGAACGCCGCTCTGGCGCTGTCGATCCTGCTTGTGGCGGTGGCGGCGCTGGTGGTGCTGGGCCTGGGTGCCCGCAGGCTGACCGGAACCGACACGAGGTAGCCGAACCATGAGCGAGTTGCAGCTGCGTGCGGTGGTGGAAAACCGCCAGCTGGATGTGGAGTTTTCGGTATCTGCGGGCGAGGTGCTCGCGGTGCTCGGGCCCAACGGCGCGGGCAAGTCGACCGCCCTTCACGTCATCGCCGGTCTGGTGCGCCCCGATCAGGGGCTGGTGCGGTTGGGGGACCGGGTGCTGACCGACACCGCGGCCGGGGTGAACGTGGCGACGCACGACCGCCGGGTCGGGCTGCTGCTGCAGGACCCGTTGCTGTTCCCGCACATGAGTGTTGCCGCCAACGTGGCCTTTGGACCACACAGCCGCCGGCGGATGTTCCGCTCCGCCCGCGCCGGGCAGCGGGCGACGGCGGTGCGCTGGCTGCGCGAGGTGGACGCCGAGCAATTCGCCGACCGAAAATCGCGGCAGCTGTCCGGCGGTCAAGCCCAGCGGGTGGCGATCGCGCGGGCGTTGGCGGCCGAACCCGATGTGCTGTTGCTCGACGAGCCGCTGACCGGGCTTGATGTCGCCGCGGCCGCGGCCGTCCGCGCGGTCCTGCGCAATGTGGTCACCCGCAGCGGCTGCGCGGTAATTCTGATCACCCACGACCTGCTGGACGTGTTCACCCTGGCCGATCGGGTGCTGGTGCTCGAGTCGGGGAAGATCGCCGAGATCGGTCCGGTGGCCGATGTGCTCGCCGCGCCGCGCAGTCACTTCGGGGCCCGCATCGCGGGCATCAACCTGGTCAACGGAACGATCGGAGCCGACGGCTCGCTGCACGCCCGCTCCGGCGACCACTGGCACGGAATGGCGGCGCAGGAGCTCGGCAACGGACAGGACGCCATCGCAGTGTTCCCGCCGACGGCGGTCGCCGTGTATCGGGACCCGCCGCACGGCAGCCCGCGCAATTGCGTTGAGCTGACCGTCGCGGAGCTGGGGGTCCGCGGATCCGCGGTCTTGGTGCGCGGCCGGGAACAGGCCGACGGAGCGCCGGGCCTGGCTGCGGAAATCACCGTCGACGCCGCCGCGGAGCTGCGGTTGACACCCGGAGAAGACGTCTGGTTCTCCGTCAAAGCCCATGAAGTGGCGCTGTATCCGGCAGCGCAGCGCCACGCCCGCTCCTAAACACGGGGGCAAGCTGCGGCGTCGCGCGCCTGGTTGCACATCGGCAAGATTGGGAAAACCTCACCGCATCGAAGGCACCCTTGCGTCACAGCCGTAACACGGTAGGTTCGTCGCCATGGATCAGGTGGACCCGAACCCGACACGTCGCAAAGGACTGTGGGCGACGCTGGCGATCGCCACGGTGACCAGTGCCAGCGCCGTCACCATCGCGTTACCGGCGACCGCGAAAGCCGATCCCGAGACCCCGACCCCGGTCCCGGCAACCACGGCGCCGGCCCCGCCGCCGGCGCCGGGCGATCCCAACGCGGCACCGCCGCCGCCGGTCGACCCGAACGCACCGCCCCCACCGGCCGTCGACCCGAACGCCGGCCGAATCGGCAATGCCGTTGGCGGATTCAGCTTCGTGCTTCCCGGCGGCTGGGTGGAGTCGGACGCGTCCCACCTCGACTACGGCTCGGAGCTGCTGAGCAAGACCACCGGACAGCCGCCGCTACCCAATCAGCCGCCACCGGTGGCCAACGACACCCGCATCGTGATGGGCCGACTGGATCAAAAGCTTTACGCCAGCGCCGAAGCCAACAACTCCAAGGCGGCGGTCCGGCTTGGCTCCGACATGGGTGAATTCTTCATGCCCTATCCGGGCACGCGGATCAACCAGGAAACCACCCCGCTGGCCGGCGCCAATGCCATCACCGGAAGCGCATCGTACTACGAGGTCAAGTTCAGCGATCCGAGCAAGCCCAACGGCCAGATCTGGACCGGCGTCGTCGGCTCATCCGCGGCGAGCCCGCCGCAACGCTGGTTCGTGGTGTGGCTAGGGACTGCGAATGACCCGGTGGACAAGGGCGCAGCCAAGGCGCTGGCCGAGTCGATCCAGCCCTGGACGGCCCCGCCACCACCTGCACCCGCCCCGGGGGCACCCCCGCCGCCACCTGCACCCGCCCCGGGGGCACCCCCGCCGGCAGCACCCCCGCCGGGAGCGCCGGCCCCCGCTCCTGGTGCCCCGGCGCCGCCTCCGGCACCAGTTCCGGCACCAGGCCAAGCGCCCGCGGGGCAGGCCACCCCTACTCCCACACAGACGCCGCAGCAGACCCAATCGGCCTAGCCTGCCGATCGGGGTTTCCCCCGGCAGCTGGCGGTTAGGCACATCGTCGCCGATTCGGTCCTCAATTCGTTACGCAATCGGCGTATACCGAAATCATTGGCCCCGGCACCTGGGCCGGGCTGTGCCAGCGAATGCAAGGAGGCCCGCATGAACGTCGTGGCAGCAACCGAATTTCTTGCCCGCTCGACGACCCTGACGAGTGTCGGCTGGATCGGCTACATCATCATCGGTGGTATCGCGGGCTGGATCGCCGGCAAGATCGTCAAAGGCGGCGGATCCGGCATCCTGATGAACATCGTGATCGGCGTCATCGGCGCGTTGATCGGCGGATTTTTGCTGAGCTTCTTCGTCGACACCGCGGCCGGCGGCTTTTGGTTCACGCTGTTCACCGCGATCCTCGGCTCGGTGATCCTGCTCTGGATCGTCGGCATGGTCCGAAGGACCTGATCGGGCTAAGTCGTTGCGGCGGTGGCAGATAGCGGCAAGATGGACTGATGGCCTCAGCGGCAACCGCGACGATGCGCGCGTGGCGGGTGCGTCGACCCGGCCCGATGGACACCGGTCCGCTCGAGCATGTCACCGCCGAGGTGCCGCGCCCCGGCCGGTCCGAGTTACTGGTGGCCGTGCGCGCATGCGGCGTGTGCCGCACAGACCTGCATGTCACCGAGGGTGATCTGCCCGTGCATCGCGAGCGGGTGACTCCCGGCCACGAGGTGGTGGGGGAGATCGTCGAGGTGGGCGGACAGGCAGGTGACGGGTTCGGCGTGGGCGACCGGGTCGGCATCGCCTGGCTGCGCCACACCTGCGGTGTCTGCAAGTACTGCCGTCGAGGCAATGAGAACCTGTGCCCGAAGTCGCGCTACACCGGCTGGGATGCCGACGGTGGATACGCCGAATTCGCCACGGTCCCTGCGGCTTTCGCGCACCATCTGCCGAGCGGTTACAGCGACAGCGAGCTTGCGCCGTTGTTGTGCGCGGGCATCATCGGATACCGTTCGCTGTTGCGCGCCGAGCTGCCGCCGGGCGGTCGGCTGGGTCTATACGGCTTCGGCGGCAGCGCTCACATCACCGCCCAGGTCGCGTTGGCGCAAGGCGCCGAGGTGCACGTGATGACCCGCGGAGTCGAGGCACAAGAGCTGGCGTTGAAGCTTGGCGCCGCGTCGGCTCAGGGCGCCGCTGATCCGCCGCCGGTGCCGCTGGACGCCGCAGTCCTGTTCGCCCCGGTCGGTGATCTGGTGCTGCCCGCACTGGAAGCGCTGGATCGTGGCGGGACCTTGTCGATCGCGGGCATTCACCTGTCCGATATTCCGAGCCTGAACTACCAACGACACTTGTTTCAGGAGCGCCAAATGCGGTCGGTCACGTCGAACACCCGGGCCGATGCGCGGGCGTTCCTCGACTTCGCGGCCCAGCATCACATCGAGGTGACCACGCCCGAATATCCACTCGCACAAGCCGATCAAGCGCTGACCGATCTGGCTGCCGGGCGCATCGCCGGCGCCGCCGTGTTGCTGGTGTGACCGAGCCCGGCGGCTCAGGCCGATAAATGCCACACGAGTGCCGCGGCCAGGGCGCCCAGCCCGTTCAGCGACCAGTGCAGCGCGATCGGCGCTATCAGGCTGCCGCTGCGCCGGCGCAACCAGCTGAAGGCGAATCCGGCGCTTCCGGTGGCTAACACCGCCAGCGTCACCCCGGCCAGCATCCCGGGGAAACCCCCACCAAACACTCGGGTGAAGCCGACATTGCTGCTCGTCAGCCCCAGCGACGTGGCGACGTGCCAAAGACCGAACAACAGCGAACCCACCAGCGCTACCCCGCGGAATCCCCAGGCCCGGCTCAACGCGCCGTGCAGTACACCCCGAAACGCCAGCTCCTCTGGGATCACGGTTTGCAGCGGAATGATGACTATCGAGGCGATCAGCGCGCCGGAGATCGTCGCGTAGTGATTGTTCATGAACATCGGCCGGGTCATCGGTAGCAGCACACCGACCGCGATGACCGATGCCACCAAGGCCACGGCGGCCAACGCATAACCCAGCCCGGACCTCCAGTGCTCACGGCCCAGGCCAAGGTCGGCCCAGTCCAGACCGTTGGCGCGCATCAGCAGCACCAGCCCGACCGCGGCGGCGGGGACGGTGGCGATGCTCGCCCACGGCGTGGTGAAGTGCGCGATCAGGTTGGTGAGCGCCAGCACCACGACAACCACGGCGATGTCGAGATGGATCCGGAACCGGTGCAACGCCGAAAGCTGCGACACCACCGGATGGGGGCGAACGGCATCGAAAACGGCATCGAAAACGGCGTTGTCAGGCATCGTCGCCGAGTTTACCTGCGGATGTTGGGCGCCCCGCTCACTTCGACTGCCGTGACTCCCAGGTCCAGCCGGAGATTCGGGGGTCGTCCTCGCCATGCTCGCGGGTGTAGCGGCGGGCGGCCAGGCGCGCGTCGAACATCCGTTGGCGCAGCACCGCGGCGCGGCTGGCCAGACCGTCCACCCGGTCGATGGCATCCATGACCAGGTGGAAACGGTCGAGGTCGTTGAGCATCACCATGTCGAACGGCGTCGTCGTGGTGCCCCGTTCCTTGAATCCGCGCACGTGCAGGTGGTGGTGACCAGTCCGCCTATAGGTGAGCCGATGGATCAGCCACGGATAGCCGTGGTAGGCGAAGATGACCGGTTTGTCAGGCGTGAACAACGCGTCGAATTCCTTGTCAGGCAACCCGTGTGGGTGCTCGGAGTCCGGCAGCAGGCGCATGAGGTCGACGATGTTGACCACCCGGACGGCCAGGTCGGGGAGTTCGCGGCGCAGGATGTCGGCGGCGGCCAACGTCTCCTGCGTCGGGATGTCCCCGGCGCAGGCCAGCACCACATCGGGTTCGCCGGTGGCGGTGCTCGCCCACTGCCAGATCCCCAGGCCACGGGTGCAGTGCGCGATCGCGTCCTCGATGTCGAGGTAGGCCAGTGCGGGTTGCTTGCCGGCGACGATGACGTTGATGTAGTCGCGGCTGCGCAGGCAATGGTCGGCGACCGAGAGCAGCGTGTTGCCGTCCGGCGGCAGGTAGACCCGGGTGACTTCGGCGCGCTTGTTGGCGACCAGGTCGATGAATCCGGGGTCTTGATGGGATGCGCCGTTGTGGTCCTGGCGCCACACATGCGAGCTCAGCAGGTAATTGAGCGACGCGATCGGCTGCCGCCACGGCAGTTCGCGGCTGGTGGACAGCCATTTCGCGTGCTGGTTCATCATCGAGTCGACGATGTGCACGAACGCCTCGTAGCAGTTGAACAATCCATGCCGCCCGGTCAGCAGATAACCCTCCAGCCAGCCCTGGCACAGGTGCTCGGACAACACCTCCATGACACGACCGTCCGGCGCCAGGTTTTCGTCATCGGGCAGGATCTCCGAAAGCCAGACCTTGTCGGTGGACCCGTAGACGGCGTCCAGCCGATTGGAGGCGGTCTCGTCGGGACCCATGAGACGGAAGCGGTCAGGGTTGCGGGCAATGACGTCGCGCAGGAAAGTTCCCAATACGCGCGTGGCTTCGTGGGTTTGCACCGCCGGTTGTGGGACCTGCACCGCATAGTCGCGGAAGTCCGGGATATCCAACTCGCGCAGCAACAGCCCGCCGTTGGCGTGCGGGTTGGCGCTCATCCGCCGCGCACCGCTCGGTGCGATCGCGCGTAGCTCCGAGCGCAGCGCGCCGCCCTCGTCGAACAACTCCTCGGGATGGTAACTGCGCAACCACTCCTCGAGCTGCGCGCGATGCGCGGGGTTCTCGTGCGTCCCGGCGAGCGGCACCTGGTGTGCCCGCCAGGTGCCCTCCACCTGCTTTCCGTCCACCACTTTGGGTCCGGTCCAGCCTTTGGGCGTGCGCAGCACGATCATCGGCCACACCGGCCGGCCCGTTTGTTCGACCTGTTCATTGGAGCGCGCCGCACGCTGAATTGCTGCAATGTCGTCGAACGCGTCGTCAAAGGCGGCGGCCAGCTGCTGATGCACGGACACCGACTCCTCGCCGGTGACAGTGATCGGCCGGTATCCATAGCCGCGCAGCAGCGATTCGAGCTCGGTGTGCGGGATGCGGGCCAGCACGGTCGGGTTCGCGATCTTGTATCCGTTCAGGTGCAGGATCGGCAGCACCGCGCCGTCGACGGCCGGGTTGAGGAATTTGTTCGAGTGCCAGCTGGCCGCCAGCGGACCGGTCTCGGCTTCGCCGTCACCGACCACGCACGCGACCACCAGATCGGGGTTGTCGAACGCCGCACCATAGGCATGCACCAACGCGTAGCCGAGTTCACCGCCTTCGTGGATGGACCCCGGGGTCTGGGCGGCGACATGGCTGGGTATGCCGCCGGGGAAGGAGAACTGACGGAACAGCCGGCGCAGCCCTTCGGTGTTTTCCCCGATGCCGCTGTACACCTCGCTGTAGGTGCCTTCGAGGTAGGCGTTGGCCACCAGTCCGGGGCCACCGTGACCGGGCCCGGTGACGTAGATGACGTTGGCGTCGCGGTTGCGGATGATCCGGTTCAAGTGCGCGTAGACGAGGTTGAGCCCCGGCGTGGTACCCCAGTGACCCAACAGCCGCGGTTTCACGTGTTCGGCCGACAGCGGTTCAGTCAGCAGCGGGTTGTCCAGCAGATAGATCTGCCCGACCGACAGGTAGTTGGCGGCACGCCAGTACTTGTCGATGAGGCCCAGTTCGTCGTCGGAGAGTTTCGTGGTCGCGCTTGTCGGGGTTTCGAGGCTCACCCGGCCGATTGTGCGCGCGTGTGATGAACAACGCTCAACGCGGTGCTCATTCTTCGCCGCGAGCGCGGGCCTCGTAGGCCCGGCGCTGCTCGACGTCGACGTCATCGGTGAAGAAATGCTCGCCGCCGAGCATTCGGTTCAGGCCCTCGGCGACGGAGCGCGGCATGAACTTCGCCGAAGCGGCCACCGCACCAATCACTTTCGTCACCCGCACCCGCGGCTTGGGGTGGGCCACCAAACCGACGATCGCGTCGGCGATGTCGGACGGCTCGGCGTTCTTGAATCCCTTGGTCCCGTGGGTGCCCGCGACGAGTTCAGTGTTGACGAACGTCGGCAATACGATCGAGAATTTCACGCCGCTCTTCCGGTATTCAAGCCTGGCTGTGTCGGTGAAGCCAATGACCGCATGCTTGCTTGCGCAGTAGGTGGCCGCGCCAGGGATACTCCCCTCCCCAGCGAGCGAGGCGACGTTGATCACGTGTCCGGATCCGCGCGGGACCATGCGCTGCACCGCCAGCTTGGTACCCAAGATCACGCCGTAAACGTTGATGTCCAGGATCCGCCGGGTGACCGCGTCCGGTTCGTCGACGATCCGGCCAAGCGGCATGATGCCGGCGTTGTTGACCAGCACGTCGATCGGGCCGAGTTGGCGCTCGACATCGTCGAGGAAATCCGAGAACGAGTGCGGGTCGGTGACATCGAGCTTGCCGTAGACATCGAGGCCGAGCGCGCCGCCCGACTCCTTCACCCTCACCTCGTCGATGTCGCCGATCGCGACCTTGGCGCCCAAGTTGTGCGCTGCGGTCGCGGTGGCCGATCCGATTCCCCGTGCGCCGCCGGTGATCACGATGACCTTGTCGCGGACCTTCAGGCCGATGGATGCCGTGTCTGCCATGAGAGTCCTTCCGAGGCCTTAACGGGTGTCAACCGGGCAATCTGGTAAGCACAGCACTCGACGTCAGGCTGCGCAATAAGCACTCTGACGTCGTTGCATGGCCAGGCCGGCGGAGCGCGTCGATACTGCAACGATGACCGAAGTGCGGGCCGCTGTCCCCGGGGATTCGTACGACGTGGCCCGTGTTCACGTCCGGTCGTGGCAGTCGGCGTACTGGGGACTGCTTGCCCAGGAATACCTCGACAACCTGACACCTGAAGTGTTGGCCGGCAGATACAGCTTTGGCCGCGTGGGTCTCGCGCTGCCGTCCACTCAAGTCGCGGTCGACGGTTCTACGATCTGCGGCTTGGCCACCACCGGTCTGTGCCGCGATGTTGACCTATCGAATGTCGGTGAGCTGATGGCGATTTACGTCGATCCCGCATACCTGGGTACCGGGGTTGGGCGCATGCTGATGACCGCCGCCCGGGAGCGGCTGCGTCAGATTGTCACGGAAGCTTCGCTGTGGGTGCTGGACGGCAACGTCCGCGCTCGGCGGTTTTACGAACGCGACGGGTGGAGTTGCGACGGGACGCACCGCACGTCCAGTTACGGTGACGTGCCAGTGCAAGAGGTGCGCTATCGACGCACGCCCGTTTAGCGCAAAACGAGCCAAGCCAGGCTGGCGGCCCCGGCCAGGGCGCAGTAGATGGCGAACGGGGTCAGGGTGCGGGTTTGGAAGTACCGGGTGAGATAGCGCACGGCGAGGTAGGCGCAGACGCAGGAAGCGATGCTGCCGGCCAGGACCTGCCCGCCGATCCCGGCGCCCAGCGGCCCGAGCAGTTCTGGGATCTTGTAGACCCCGGCGGCCAGGATGATCGGCGTTGCCAGCAGGAAGGAGAACCGGGCGGCGTCTTCGTGCGACAGCCCGCGCCATAGGCCGGCCACGATGGTGATGCCCGAGCGGCTGATGCCGGGGAGTAGGGCCAGGATCTGGGCGGAGCCGATCACCACACCCCGGCGCATCGGCAGTTCGGCGAGCCGATTGTCGACGGCCTCGCCGCTGTGTGTGCCCTGCTCATCTGCCGGCGCCCGGTCGTCTTGAGCGGGTGCCACGCGCCGGCGCAGGACCTCGCCCGCATACAGGGCGATGCCGTTGACGATCAGGAATACCGCCGCCGGAATGGGTTTGCCCAGTGTGGTGCGGAATAGCTGTTCAAGCGCCAGCCCGGCCAGGCCCACCGGGATGGTGGCCAGCACGATCAGCCACGCTAACCGCTCGTCGGGAGTCTGGATCCGGCGATACCGCACCGAGGAGAACAATCCAGCCAGGATGCGCACCCAGTCACGCCAGAAGAACACCAGCAGCGCGGCGGCGGTAGCGACGTGTAGGCCGACGATGAACGCCAGGTAGGGCGATTGGGGTGCGGAGACGTTGAGGTCGCGGGCCCATTGCCCGCCGACCAGCGCCGGGACCAGCACCGAGTGCCCGAGGCTGGAGACCGGGAACAGTTCGGTGATGCCCTGGGCGGCGCCGACGATGACGGCTTCGACGTAGCTCAGGTGCGCGGTCATTGGTTGGCTGACTCCATCCGATCGGGGTTCGGTCTGTGACGATAACCCAGGCGCCGTCTCAAACTTGTTGGCACCCATGGCTAACCGACCGGGCGGGTACGGTGTGCAGATGGCCGGCGGGTTGCTCGATGCGGTGCGTGTCCTGGACTTGTCTGGTGGTGTGGCCGATGCGGTGACCCGGCTGTTCGCCGACCTGGGTGCCGACGTCCTCAAGGTGGAACCGCCGGGCGGAGATCTGGGACGCGAAGAATTGCCGACGCTGTACGGCGCGAGCATCCCGTTCGCGGTGCACAACGCCAATAAACGCAGCGCGGTGCTGGACCCGCTCGACGATGACGACTGCCGCCTGTTCCTCGATCTCGCTGCGTATGCCGACATCGTCGTGGACAGTGGCCTTGACGGGCTGGCCACCGCGTTCGGCACGCCGGTCGCGGAGTTGGCCGCTCGGTACCCACACCTGGTGGTGCTGTCGATCACCGACTTCGGCGCGACGGGTCCGCGGCGCTCATGGCTTGCCACCGACCCCGTGTTGTACGCGATGTGTGGCTCCCTGTCGCGGTCCGGTCCCACCACCGGAACACCCGTTTTGCCGCCGGATGGTATCGCTTCGGCAACCGCCGCCGTGCAGGCGGCTTGGGCCGCGCTCGCCGCTTACTACAACCGATTGCGTTGTGGTGTAGGCGATTACATCGATTTTTCGCGGTTTGATGCCGTCGTGATGGCGCTCGACCCGGCATTCGGCGCGCACGGGCAGGCCGCGGCCGGCATCCGCGGCACCGGGCGCTGGCGCGGGCGCCCGAAGAACCAGGACGCCTACCCGATCTATCCGTGTAAGGACGGTTACGCCCGGCTATGTGTGATGGCGCCGCGGCAGTGGCGCGGCCTGCGTAGCTGGCTGGGGGAGCCGGAGGACTTTCAAGACCCGAAATACGACGTGATCGGCACCCGTTTCGCGGCCTGGCCCGAGATCAGCGTGCTGATCAGGGCGTTGTTCGCCGAACACACCATGAAGGATCTGGTGTCCGCCGGACAGGCGCACGGCGTGCCCATCGCCGCGGTGCTCGAGCCCTCGTGGATCCTGGCGTCCGAACATTTCCAGGCGGTGGGCGCGATCACCGATGCCGAACTCGTCCCCGGAGTCCACACGGATGTGCCCACCGGATACTTCGTCGTCGACGGGCAGCGCTCGGGTTTTCGTGCTGCAGCCCCCACCGTTGGGCAAGACGAACCCTGCTGGCTCGGGAATCCACCGGTGGTGCCGTCACCGTCGGGCAGGCTCGGCGACTACCCGTTTGCCGGGCTGCGGATCCTCGATCTGGGCATCATCGTCGCCGGCGGCGAGCTGAGCCGGCTGTATGGCGATCTCGGCGCCGAGGTCATCAAAGTCGAAAGCGCCGACCACCCGGATGGGCTGCGGCAAGCCCGTGCCGGCGACGCCATGAGTGAGTCATTCGCCTGGACCCACCGCAATCACCTGGGATTCGGCCTGGACCTCCGCAGCGCCAGGGGCAAGGAGATCTTCGCCCGGCTGGTCGCGGAGGCCGATGCGGTATTCGCCAACTTCAAGCCGGGAACCCTTACGTCCCTTGGGTTTTCCTACGACGCGCTTCGTGCCCTCAACCCGCGGATCGTGCTCGCCGGCAGCAGCGCTTTCGGCAACACCGGGCCATGGAGGACTCGGATGGGCTACGGGCCATTGGTCCGCGCCGCCACCGGTGTCACCCGGCTGTGGACGTCCGAGGATCGGGACGACCAGGCCGACACCGCGCGGCACGCTTTTTACGATGCGACGACGATCTTCCCCGATCACGTGGTCGGGCGGGTCACCGCGATCGCCGCGCTGGCCGCGCTGATCCACCGCGATCGGACCGGCGACGGAGCCCACGTCCACATCTCTCAGGCCGAAGTCGTGGTCAATCAACTCGACACGCTGTACGTCACCCAGGCCGCGCAGGCCGCCGGCATCGCCGGAATCCGCGATGACACCAGCCTGCACGCGGTCTACCCGTGCGCCGGTGACGACGAATGGTGCGTCATCTCGATCGGTTCCGACGATGAATGGCGCTACGCTGCACACATTTTCGACCGCCCAGAATGGGTGGATGACCCGCGTTTTGCGACCGGCGAGTCGCGCCTGGCCAACCGGCGCGAATTGGTGGAACTGGTGTCGGCCTGGACTCGTACCCGCACGCCGGTGCGTGTCGCCGAACTGCTGCAGGCCGCCGGAGTCCCGGCCGGACCGATGAACCGCCCGCCGGACATATTGGAAGACCCCCAGCTGGCCCAACGAAAACTGTTCAGCAACATGGCGCATCCGCTGATCGAGCGTCCGCTGCCCGCGGAGACTGGTCCGGCACCGTTTCGGCACATTCCGCCCGCGCCACAACGCCCGGCGCCGTTGCCCGGCCAGGACACGCTCGAGATCTGCCGGAAGCTGCTCGGAATGGGCCCCGAAGAGGCCGAGCGACTGATTGCCGACGGCGTGCTGTTCGGGCCCGCTGCCAACGCCTAGCGCCGAACCTCGCCCCCCACCGGCGCCGCCGAACGTGAAGCTGGCTTCACGTTCGTGCCCGAGTGTGACGCTGCCCTCACGTTCGGCGCCCATGGCCGGCCTGCGTCGACGTCACGATAGGTTCGTTCCATGACCGTCGACCCCAGGACACCGGTACTGATCGGCTGTGGTCAGGTCAACCATCGCGACGAAATCGACCCGGCGACGCGGTCCGTCGAACCGGTCGACCTGATGGCCGCCGC
>DATKEW010000305.1:0-7202 GCA_035511785.1 Mycobacterium sp. | reverse complement strand
GGGGGTGGCCGCAATCCAGTTGGAAGACCAGGTCTTTCCCAAACGTTGCGGGCATCTGCCCGACAAGCAGGTCGTCGATGCGGCGGTGTTCGAACAGACCCTCGCCGCCGCCCTGGATGCCAGGTCCGATGACAACCTGCTCGTCGTGGCCCGCACCGACGCCCGCGCCCCGCTGGGCCTGGACGCGGCAATCGAGCGGGCCAACCGGTACGCCGAAGCGGGCGCGGACGTCATTTTCGTCGAGGCGCCACAGAACTCCAGCGAAATCGAGCGCATCGCACGCGAAGTCGACGCCCCCCTGCTGATCAATCTGGTACTGGGCGGCATGACGCCGCTCGAGTCGGCGTCGCGACTGCAGGAGCTGGGTTACGCCATCGCGATCCATCCGAGCAATCTGCTCATGCAGGCGACATTCGGCATGTTGCAGAGCCTTTGCGAACTCAACGGAAGCGACCTCGCAAGCCACCTGCCCACCTCGCCGGCCGATTTCTTCAATCTGGTCGGCATGGCGGAATGGCTTGCGCTCGACGCCGAATACGCGCACACCGAGGATCCATCATGGGCATGACGATCATCGAAAAGATCTTCGCGCGCAAGGCAGGTCTTGACTCCGTGTCGCCCGGCGACACGGTCGTCGTCGACGTCGATATGACCGTCTTGATCGATCTGCAGTTCGCTACCATGTGGATTGCGCCCAACCGGATCCACGACCCCGACAAGCTGGCGGTCATCATGGACCACGCGGTGCCGGCACCGACGATCAAGGACGCCGCCGGCGGTGGGCATGCCCGAAAATTCGTCGAAGACTTCGGCATCGAACGCTTCTTTGACGTCGGACGGCACGGAATCTGCCACCAGGTGATCGCCGAGAACGGGCTGGCGCGGCCGGGAGAAATACTGGCCTGCACCGACTCTCACACCTGCGCCGCGGGCGCCTACAACACCGCCGCCCGCGGGCTGGGGCCCGCCGAGGTGTATTCGATCATGTGCACCGGCACCACATGGTTCCAAGTCGCACCGACCGTCCGCTACGAGCTCGGCGGTGTCAAACCAGACACGGTGAGCGGCAAGGATATCTTCTTGCACATCGCCAACGAATACGGCGACGCACCCAACCTGAACCTGGAATACGGTGGTCCCGGCCTGGCCGGAATCGCGATGCACGATCGGCGCACCATCGCGACCCAGGGTGCCGAGGTGTCGGCAGACTTCAGTACTTTCGAAGCCGACGACGTGTTGGCCCGGTTCCTCGACGACGCCGGCGTCACCGGATACACTGCCGCCGCACCGGATTCCGACGCCGCGTACCACGACGTTCGGCATATCGACCTGGCGAAGCTGGAACCCTATGTGGCGCGGCCGGGCACCGTCAGCCGCAATGGGCTGCCCGTATCGCAGCTGGGCAAGCAGAGGGTGGACCAGGCGTTCATCGGGTCGTGCGCGAACGGCCAACTCGAGGACCTCGAGATCGCCGCACAGGTGTTGCGCGGCAAGGCGGTCGCTCCGGGTGTGCGGCTGCTGGTCACCCCGGCTTCGCAGGCGGTGTACCGGCAAGCCATGCGGCTGGGCTACCTGCAGGACATCGCCGACGCGGGCGGCGTCATCACCAACTCCACCTGCGGCGCCTGTTTCGGCTACCACATGGGTGTGGTCGGGCCGGGCGAGGTGTGCATCACGTCCAGCACCCGTAACTTCACCGGACGCATGGGCAGCACTGAGGCGGAAATCTTCATGGCCTCACCGGCAACCGTCGCGGCGTCCGCGATCACCGGATACATCACCGACCCAAGGAGCGCGACGGCGTGACGATTACCTTCAGCGGCAGGGTATGGGTGTTCGGCGACAACCTCAACACCGACGCGATGTACCCGGCCTTCGCGATGAAGATGGATCCGCCCGAGGCGGCCAAGCACATCTTTTATGAAGTCCGCCCCGGTTGGACCGATCAGGTGTCCCCGGGTGACATCGTGTTGGCCGGCAAGAACTTCGGGCTCGGATCGTCACGCCCGGTCGCCTCCTTGTTCACCGAACTCGGCGTCGGCGGACTCGTCGCCGAGGAATTCAACTCGCTGTTCTTCCGCAACGCGGTCAACGCCGGCCTGCCGGCGATGACCCTGCCCCACGCCACCACCGTGTTCACCGAGGGTGACAGCGGGACTTTCGATCTGACCGCCGGCGCCTGGCGAAACGACAGCACTGGAGAATCCGGAACGGTTCCCAAACTGCCCGGCCTGCTGCTCGACATCATCGAAAGCGGTGGCGTCATGCCGCGGCTGGCGGCACAGGGTTATCTGCCGGCCGAACTCGGCGACCTGCTTCGCTCCAGCTCGGTCGCCATGCGCGGCGCCGGAAGCGGCGCGTGATGGCGCTGCTGGGCAAGGTTTTCCGTCGCGTTCGGGCCGGCGCGCAGCGCAGCCCGCTGGCCGGCGGCGGCTACGCCGTGCCGGAATCCATCACCGTGACCAGCGAGGCCTTTACTGACGGCGGCACGATGCCGAAGTCCAGCGCGGGAAAGGGCGTCGGCGACAACACCTCGCCGGCGCTGCGCTGGACCGGGCTGCCACCCGACACCCGGCAGGTGGTGCTCATCATCGACGATGTCGATGTTCCGCTCCCCCGGCCGCTGCTGCACACCGTCGCGGTGATCGATCCGGGTGTCAACGACGTCGCCGCGGGTCGTCTGCAGGCCGGAACGGCCGGAATGCGATTCATCCGAGCGGATTTGGGCCACCGCGGTTACGCCGGACCACGCCCGATTCCCGGGCACGGGCCGCACCATTACCGCTTTCACGTATTCGCGCTCGACGAGCCGATTGCCGACAGCGTCACCTCGGCCAAGGCTCTGCTGGCCGCGATGAGCGGGCATGTGCTGGCCCTGGGCGTGCTGACCGGCGTCTACGAACGCTAGGCCCGCCTAGTCTTCGGGGACTTCGCGCTCGATCTCATCGAGCCAGATGCGCGCAGACATATCCGACGGGGCACGCCAATCCCCGCGCGGCGACAATGCCCCGCCCTGAGACACCTTGGGGCCGTTGGGCAATGCCGAGCGCTTGAACTGGCTGAACGAGTAAAACCGCTGCACAAAGACCCCCAACCAATGCCGGATCTCCTTGAGCGAGTAAGACGGTCGCTTGTCCTCCGGAAATCCCGGCGGCCAGGTGCCACGCTCGGCGTCGCTCCATGCATGCCAGGCCAGGAACGCGATCTTCGACGGCCGGAATCCGGAGCGCAGGACATAGAACAGTGAAAAGTCTTGCAGGGCAAAAGGCCCGACCTTGGCCTCGCTGCTCTGCAGCTCTTCCTCCTCACCGCTGGGAACGAGTTCCGGTGTGATCTCAGTGTCGAGCACCGACTGCAGCACCTCGTCGACCTGCCACTCGAATTGTCCCGACGAGATGACCCAGCGGATCAGGTGCTGAATCAGCGTCTTGGGCACGCCGGCATTGACGTTGTAGTGCGACATCTGGTCGCCGACACCGTATGTCGACCAGCCCAGCCCGAGCTCGGAGAGATCACCGGTGCCCAGTACGATGCCGCCGCGCTGGTTGGCCAGCCGGAAGAGGTAGTCGGTGCGCAATCCGGCCTGCACGTTCTCGAAGGTGACGTCATAGACCTTCTCGCCGTGGGAGAACGGATGATCCATTTCCTTGAGCATCAGCGCTGCGGTGTCTCGGATGTCGATTTCGGAGAAGGTGACACCAAGTGCCCGGCACAGCTCGATCGCATTGCGTTTCGTGCGATCTCCCGTGGCGAAGCCGGGCAGGGTGAACGCCAGAATGTCGCTGCGTGGGCGGTCTTCGCGGTCCATCGCGCGCGCGGCGACGATCAGCGCATGTGTCGAGTCCAGCCCACCGGAAATCCCGACGACGACCTTCGGGTAGTTCAGCGCGCGCAGCCGCTGTTCGAGCCCGGCGACCTGGATGTTGTACGCCTCATAGCAATCCTGTTGCAGCCGTTGTGGATCGGCGGGGACGAACGGAAAACGCTCAACTGCCCGCCGCAGTCCGATGTCGCCGGCCGGTGGATCCAGCCGGAACTCGATGCGGCGGAACGACTCCGCCGACGTCCGATGGTGACGGCGATTGTCGTCGAATGTCCCCATCCGCAACCGCTCCGAGCGAAGCAGCCCGGTGTCGACGTCGGCGACCGACCGTCGCTCCCCTCTGGGAAAGCGCTCGGATTGGGCGAGCAGCACGCCGTTCTCCCAGATCATGGTCTGGCCGTCCCAGGCCAGGTCGGTGGTGGATTCGCCCTCCCCCGCGGCGGCGTAGACGTAGGCGGCCAGGCAGCGTGACGATGCCGAGCGGGCGAGCAGGCAACGGTCCTCGGCACGCCCGATCGTGATTGGGCTGCCGGACAGGTTCGCCAGCACCGTGGCACCCGCCAACGCGGCTTCCGCACTGGGCGGAATCGGCACGAACATGTCCTCGCAGATTTCGACATGCAGCACGAAGTCGGGTAGGTCAGATGCGGCGAACAGCAGATCGGGGCCGAACGCGGCCTCGATGTCGCCGATCCGGATGACGCCGCGTTCGTCGTCGCCGGGTGCGATTTGGCGGTGCTCGTAGAACTCCCGGTAGGTGGGCAGGTACGACTTGGGCGCCACACCGAGCACCACACCGCGGTGGATGACGACCGCGGTGTTGTAGATGCGCTGCCCGTAGCGCAGCGGGGCGCCGACCACCAGCACCGGCAACAGATCGGTCGAGGCCGCGACGATCTCGGAAACGGCGGCTTCGACGTCGTCGAGCAAGAGGTCTTGCAGCACGATGTCTTCGATGGAGTAACCGGACATCGTCAGCTCCGGGAAGACGGCCAGGGCGACGCCGTCGTCGTGGCACTCGCGTGCCAATCCCAAGACCGACGCGGCGTTGGCCGCCGGATCGCCGATCGTCGTGTGGTGCGTACACGCGGCAACCCGGACAAAGCCCTGGCTGTAGCTGTTGTAAAAGTCCATCGCCCTTCCATTGTCGCCTGGCCGGTGTCGACAAGCATTCGTCGGGTATCACTTCAGCATGACCGATTCGACGCCGGTGGCCTATCTGCTCAATCGTCTCGGCACCAACCGTTGATCCTGACCGGACTGGTCACCGAGCAATGCATCCTCTACCGCGCGCTTGATGCCTACGTGCGCCACTTCGAGGTGGTGGTTCCGACCGATGCCGTCGCCCATATCGATCCCGACCTGGGCGCACCGGCGCTCAAGATGATGGAGCAGAACATGTCCGCCGAGCTGGCCACGGCGGCAGACTGCCTCGCCTCGGCGCCGAAGCCCGTACCCTCGAGTACGTGAACGCTCGCTGCGCTGAATCGCCGGAGCTGATTGCGCTATTGGCCGGACGCCGGGTTGCCGTGCTCACGGGTGCGGGGATTTCCACCGACTCGGGCATTCCCGACTACCGCGGCCCTGATTCGCCGCCGAGCAATCCCATGACCATCCGACAGTTCACGTCCGACCCGGTGTTCCGGCAGAGGTATTGGGCGCGCAACCACGTCGGCTGGCGGCACATGGACGACACGCTGCCCAATGCCGGCCACCGTGCATTGGCCACGCTGGAGCACGCCGGCGTGGTGACCGGAGTCATCACCCAGAATGTCGACCTGCTGCACACCAAGGCCGGCAGCCGCAACGTGGTCAACCTGCACGGCACCTACGCGCAGGTGATCTGCCTGAGCTGCGGCTACACCATGAGCCGCGCCGTGCTGGCCGAACAGCTCGAGGCACTCAACCCGGGGTTCATCGAGCGCGCCGAAGCGATCGGCGGGCTGGCGGTGGCTCCCGATGCCGACGCCGTCGTCGCAGACACCGCGTCGTTTCGTTACCTCGACTGTCCGCGTTGCGCCGGCATGCTCAAGCCCGACATCGTCTACTTCGGCGAAAGTGTGCCCAAAGAGACTGTGACCCAGGCATACTCAGTGGTCGACCAGGCCGAGGCGCTGTTGGTTGCGGGCTCGTCGCTGACGGTGTTCTCCGGGCTCCGGTTCGTGCGGCATGCCGCCGCGCTGGACATCCCGGTCGCTATCGTCAACCACGGCCGCACCCGTGGCGATGATCTGGCGACCGTCAAGGTCGACAGCGGATGCTCCGAATTGCTGGTGCTGCTGGCTACTGAACTATCCGGAGCGCCGGTAGCCCTGCTCTAGAAGGTGCAGGGCATGCTGCGGATGGCGTGGATGAAGTTACCCGGCACGTATGTCGGTTCGCCCGCTTGGATGTCCGGCAGCTGCCGGAGCAACTCGCCGAAGATGGCACGCAGTTGCGCCCGGCCCACATTAGCTCCGAGGCAGAAGTGCACTCCGCCGCCGCCGAGGCCGAGGTGCGGGTTGGGACTGCGGCTCAGGTCGAAGCGGTCCGGATTGTCGAACGCCTCGGTGTCCCAGTTGCCGGACGAATAGAACATCACCACCTTCTCCCCCGCCTGGATGGTCTGACCGCCCAGCTCGAAATCCGTTGCGGCCGTGCGGCGGAAGGTCATGACCGGCGTTGCCCAACGGATGAACTCCTCAACCGCCGTGCCGATCCGGTTGTCGAAGTCCTCGAGCAGCCACGCCTTCTGTTCGGGGAAGTCGGTGAGCGCCTTCATGGCGTGACTGATGGTCTGGCGGGTGGTGTCGTTGCCGGCCACGGACAGCAGCACGAAGAATGCCGCCACATCCGCGTCGGTGAGCCGGTCGCCATCCACCTCGGCATTGACCAGGCTGCTGAACAGGTCATCGCCGGGATGCTCGCGGCGCTCGGCGGCCAGCGCGCCGGCGACTTGGTGGAGGTACATCTGGTTTTCGAGCAGAACCTCCAGCGGGTGGCGCCCGTCCAGGTAGACGGGGTCGGCCCACGACACCAGAGCATCGACGGCGTGCGCAACGTGCTGACGCTCGGACTCCGGAATCCCGACCATGTCCGAGAGCGTGCGGATCGGCAGTTCCTTGGCACAGTGGTCGACGAAATCCGCCCCGCTGCCAGCCGCCCGGAGCTCTTCGACGATGGTTTTGGCGTTCGCCTTGATCGAGTCTTCGATGCGGCGGACTTGCCTCGGGGTGAATGCGGCGCTGACGAGTTTGCGCAGCTTGGTGTGTCGCGGCGGGTCCATCGCCAGGAACGACTGGGACGCTTCGAGTAGCTCCACCGGGATGTTCTCGAACATCACGCCCTTGCCGGACAGGAACACCTCGTTGTTGCGGCTCACCGTGACGATGTCGGAGCG
>DATKEW010000304.1:0-3445 GCA_035511785.1 Mycobacterium sp. | reverse complement strand
TTTTGGGTGGTTGTTCGCGTCGGCCACCAACGGAATTGGCGGGTTCACCAACGTCGCGTCCTGGTGGTCGGAGCCGATCGTGTTCGAGAAGGTCGTGCTCTACACGATGCTGTTCGAGGTGATCGGGCTGGGTTGCGGGTTCGGGCCGCTGAACAACCGGTTCTTCCCGCCGATGGGCTCAATCCTGTACTGGATGCGGTTCGGCACCATACGGCTGCCACCGTGGCCGGATCGCGTCCCGTGGACCACGGGAACCAAGCGAGCCCCGATTGATGTCGGGCTGTATGCGCTACTGCTGCTGGTGACGCTGAAGGCGCTCTTCTCGGATGGCACCGGGCCGATACCGGAGCTCGGCACGACGGTCGGGTTGCTGCCGACGTGGGAAATCGTGACGATCCTGATCATCGTCGGCGTGCTGGGGCTGCGCGACAAGGTGATCTTTCTGGCCGCCCGCGGCGAGGTCTACGTGACGATGACGGTGACGTTCTTGTTCGGAGGCGTCGACATGATCGTCGCCGCCAAGCTGGTGTTCTTGGTGATCTGGATGGGCGCCGCGACGTCGAAGCTCAACAAGCACTTCCCGTTCGTGATCTCCACGATGATGTCCAACAATCCGCTGGTGCGGCCCCGGTGGCTGAAACGGCGCTTCTTCGAGAAGTTCCCGGACGATCTGCGGCCCGGACGGCTGTCACGGCTGCTGGCTCATGTGAGTACCGCCATCGAGATGTTGGTCCCACTGCCGCTGTTCTTCTGCCACGGTGGCTGGCCGACCACGGTGGCCGCTGTCGTCATGGTCTGCTTCCACCTGGGAATCCTGCTGTCCATCCCGATGGGGGTGCCGCTGGAGTGGAACGTCTTCATGATCTTCGGGGTGTTGTCGTTGTTCGTCGCGCATGCCCGCTTGGGATTGAGCGACCTGAAACACCCAGTGGCGGTGGCGATCCTGTTCGTCGTCATCGCGGGAATCGTCGCACTCGGCAACATCTTCCCCCGCAAGATCTCGTTCCTGCCCGGCATGCGCTACTACGCCGGAAACTGGGACACCACGCTGTGGTGTATCAAGCCGTCGGCGAACGACAAGATCGACAGGGGCATCGTTGCGATCGCCAGCATGCCGGAGGCCCAGCTGGAGCGGTTCTATGGCAGCCCGGAGGCCGCGCAGATCCCGATCTATATGGGGTACGCGTTTCGCGGGTTCAACACGCACGGCCGGGCGCTGTTCACCCTGGCGCATCGGGCAATGGCCGGCCAGAACGAAGACGACTACGTCATCACCGATGGCGAGCGGATCTGTAGCACCGCCATCGGCTGGAACTTCGGCGACGGTCACATGCACAACGAACAACTGATCGCCGCGATGCAGAAGCGCTGTCATTTCGAGCCGGGTGAAGTGCGGGTGGTCCTGCTCGACGCGCAGCCCATCCACAAGCAGACCCAGGAGTATCGACTCGTCGATGCGGCGACCGGCGAGTTCGAGTCCGGCATAGTCAAAGTCGCCGACATGGTGACCCGGCAGCCCTGGGCCGACGACGTGCCGGTCCAGGTGCTGTCCGGGACTGCCGCGGCCGAGAAGCCGGCCGACGAGCCCGAGGCGACTTAGGCTCCGGCGCGGACTTCGGCCGCCGCGGCCACCATGTTCTGCAGTGACGCGGTGACCTCGTCGACGTTGCGGGTCTTCAGCCCACAGTCGGGGTTGACCCACAGCCGTTGCGCCGGAACGGCGCGCAACGCCGCACGCAACGACTCGGCCATCTCTCCTGCGCTCGGCACCCGCGGCGAGTGGATGTCGTAGACACCCGGCCCCACGCTGTTGGCGAAGCCGACGGCGTTCAGGTCGTCCAGCACCTCCATGTGTGAGCGTGCCGCCTCGATGGAGGTGACGTCGGCGTCCAGGTCGGCGATGGCCCCGATGACGTCGCCCAACTCCGAGTAGCACAGATGAGTGTGGATCTGCGTCGAGTCGGCGACTCCGGAGGTAGCCAAGCGGAAAGCGCCTACGGCCCAACGTAAGTACTCGTCCTGGTCGGCGCGGCGCAACGGCAGCAGCTCGCGCAGCGCCGGCTCGTCAACCTGGATGACCGCGATGCCGGCGGCCTGCAGGTCCACGGTCTCGTCGCGAATGGCCAGCGCCACCTGGTTGGCCGTGTCGGCCAGCGGCTGGTCGTCGCGGACGAACGACCAGGCCAAGATGGTGACCGGCCCGGTGAGCATCCCCTTCACCGGCTTGTCGGTCAGGGACTGTGCGTAGGTGATCCATTCGACCGTCATCGGGTGGGTGCGAACCACATCGCCGTAGAGGATCGGCGGACGGACGCAGCGGCTGCC
Organism: Mycobacterium sp.; assembly: GCA_035511785.1. Taxonomy (GTDB): domain Bacteria; phylum Actinomycetota; class Actinomycetes; order Mycobacteriales; family Mycobacteriaceae; genus Mycobacterium. The sequence goes on along the minus strand of DATKEW010000304.1, from coordinate 1,120 downwards.
GTAGGACCGCACCCAGCCGTTCTGCGTGGCGAAGAAGCCGTCCAGCTGCTCGGCGAAGTACTGCACCATGTCGTTGCGCTCCGGCTCGCCGTGCACCAGCACATCCAGGCCGAGTTGCTCTTGTAGCTTGATGACGTCGGCGATCTCCTTCCGCATTTTGCCGACGTACTCGGACTCGTCGATCTCGCCGGTCCGAAACGCCGCGCGCGCCTTGCGGATCGCCGAAGTCTGCGGGTAGGAGCCGATTGTGGTGGTCGGCAGCGGCGGCAGATGCAGCCGCGCCTCCTGACTGGCGCGGCGCTGAGCCGCTTCGCCGCGGTGCGCGCCCGATGCGACGATCGAGTCGATCTGGGCCCGGACCTGGCCGTTGTGCAGCCGTGGATCCTTTTCGCGCGAGGCCACGGCGGCGTTGGACGCCGTAATTTCGTCGGCAACCGTGTCGCGTCCGTCGTGCAGTGCGCGCGCCAGCGTGACCACCTCGGCGACCTTCTCCTGCCCGAACGCCAGCCAGCTGCGCAGGGAGTCGTCCAGATCGGTTTCCGGCTCCAGCGAGTACGGCACGTGCATCGTCGAACATGACGTCGACACCGCGACATTGGCCGCCGAGCCGAGCAGGGTTGCCAGCTTGCCCAGCGCCGACTCCAGGTCGGTGCGCCAGATGTTGCGTCCGTCGACGATGCCGGCCACCAGGGTCTTGCCGGCCAGCTCGGGCGCCCCGACGATGGAAGCCACCGCCGCGTCGCCACCGGCGAGAAGGTCGACGCCGATCGCCTCGACCAGCGTGCGAGCCAGCCCTGCCAACGAAGCGCCGGGGTCGCCGAAGTAGGTGGCGACGTAGATGGCGGGCCGGTTGCTCACCGAGCCCAGCGCGTTGTACACCGCTTCGGCCAGTGCGGGCGCGTCGGGGGAGATGTCGGTCACCAGCGCCGGCTCGTCGAACTGCACCCACTGCGCGCCGTTGTCGGACAGCAGCGACAACAGCTCGGAGTAGATCGGCACCAGCTCCTCGAGCCGCTCGATCGGCGCGCCGCCCCCCTTGACGCCCTTGCTCAGCAACAGGAAGGTAATCGGCCCAATGACGACCGGGCGTGCCGGAATACCTTGTGCGAGTGCCTCTTTC
>DATKEW010000303.1:0-6153 GCA_035511785.1 Mycobacterium sp. | reverse complement strand
GTGAACGGCCGATAGGAGCCGGTGACGGGATCGGCGTTGCGGCGAAGTTCGCGGCTGATCGTGGACGGGTCGCGGCCGAGCTTGCGAGCGATCGCCCGTTTCGACCAGCCCAGGCGACACAGGTCGGCGATGCGGATGCGTTCGTCCTCGGACAAGAACCTCGCCGAGACTGTGGGCGGCGGCGCGGTGATGGGCCGGTAGTAGTATTCGCGGCCCCTGGCGCGGTGACGACGCCCGTGTCGCCATCGCTGACCGGTCTTGCGATGAATCCCCACCAGCCGACATGCTTCGGAATTGTTCAGCCCCTGTTTCATCAGGCGAAAGTAGAGCTCGCGCTGGGCCGTCAACGGTTTGCCAGGCACGGGTTTTTGACGTTGAGACGAATCCGTCACCTACAACTCCTGAAGGATCAGGTGTTGCAACCATCGTTAGAACCCGAGGCCATTGATGGGACCACCTGGCTAGCTGTTTTGCCAGTTATGGGACCACCCCGGCGTGGCGTCGGGGTTTCCGGTTGCTCGGCCGCTGTATTGACCGAATGAGCTATCGGGAGGTGTCGGTGATCGAGATCAGGGAGATGCTGCGGCTGTGGCTGGCGGGTCGCGGGTTGCGGGAGGTGGCCCGGCTGTCGGGCACGGACCGCAAAACAGTGCGCCGGTATGTGGATCGGGCCCGCGCGTGCGGGCTGGACCGTGACGGCGACGCCTGTCAGCTGACTGATGAGCTGTTGGCGGCGGTGATTGCCGGGGTGCGGCCGAGCCGGCCCAATGGCAAGAGCCAGGCCTGGGAGACTATCGCCGGGCAGCACGAGCAGATCCAGGCGTGGTTGAAGCAAGGCTTGACCTTGACGAAGGTGCACACGCTGCTCGGCCGCCGTGGTGTGGTGGTGTCGTATCGGACGTTGCATCGGTATGCCACAACGGAATTAGGGTTTGGGCGGCGGCAGCCCACGGTGCCGGTGGCCGATTGTGAACCCGGCGCGGAGGTGCAGGTCGACTTCGGTCGGCTCGGGCTTCTCACCGATACCGAGGACGGCCGCCGGCGGGTGGTGCATGGGTTGATCTTCACCGCGGTGTATTCGCGGCACATGTTCGTCTACCCCACCTACCGGCAGACCCTCAACGATGTGATCGCCGGATTCGAAGCCGCGTGGGCGTTCTTCGGTGGGGTGTTCGCGGTGGTGATCCCGGACAACATGAAGGCCATCGTCGACAAGGCTGACGCGACCGACCCGAAACTCAATGATTCCTTCCGCGAATACGCCCAGGCGCGGGGATTCGCCGTCGACCCCACCCGCATCCGCAGCCCGCGGGACAAGCCCAGGGTCGAGAGATGCGTTCCTTACGCGAGGTCGAATTTCTTTGCCGGAGAAGATTTTCGGGATCTAGTGGACTGCCGGGTGCGAGCCGAGCAGTGGTGTGGTCAGGTGGCCGGGATGCGGATACACGGCACCACCCGGTGCCGCCCGGCCGAGGTATTTGCCACCGACGAGCTACCCCGACTGAAGCCAGTGCCCGACGAGGTGTTCGACATCCCGACCTGGAGCCGGCCCAAGGTGGCCCCGGATCGGCACGTGGCTGTCGCCAAGGCGCTTTATAGCGTTCCGGGTGAGCTGGTCGGGCGACGGCTGGATGCGCGGGTGGATGCCCGCACGGTCAAGCTGTATTGGCGCGGTGAGCTGATCAAGGTGCATCCGGTGGTGGCGCCGGGACGCCGCCACACCGATCCCGCCGATCTACCGGCAGAGGTGTCGGTCTATGCGATGCGGGATCTGAACACCTTGCAGCGTAAGGCATCCGCCCATGGGGAGCATGTCGGCGCCTACGCCGCTGCGGTGCTGGAGCATCCGCTGCCGTGGACCAAGATGCGCCAGGTTTACCGCCTACTGGGATTGGTGCGTCGCCACGGCGCAGACGCGGTCGATGACGCCTGCCGGCGCGCGCTGGACGCCGAGGTCATCGACGTCGGGCTGATCGAGCGCATGCTGTCCCGCGGCACCGGCGAGCAGTTACCACTGATACCGAAACCGCCACCGGCGGCGTCGCGGTTCGTGCGGGCCAGTTCTGATTTCGCGGTGCGCAGGCCCTCATGAGCACAACCCGCCGACCTGATGCCACGCCAGCGGTCAAGCCGATCGAGGTGTCTGCAGACCTCAAAGCGTTGATGCGCCGCCTCAAGCTCGGTCAGCTGCTCGACACCCTGCCCGAGCGCCTGGCCCTGGCCCGGTCGAACAGGCTGCCGCACCACGACTTCCTGGAGATGCTGCTGGCCGACGAGGTCACCCGCCGCGACCGCCAATCCGCACAACGTCGAGCCAAGGTCGCACATCTGGATCCGCAGATGCAGTTGCAGGCCTGGGACGAGTCCGCCGCGGTCAACTTCGACCAGCAGCTGTGGGCCGAGTTGACCTCGCTGCGGTTTCTGGCCGACGCCTACAACGTGCTCATCATGGGCCCGGTCGGCGTGGGAAAAACGTTCTTAGCCAACGCATTAGGGCACATCGCCGTGCGCCGCCACCACAGCGTGCACACCGAACGCGCCGACAAACTGTTCAAACGCCTGCGCGGCGCGCGGCTAGACGGAAGCTACGAAGACGAGATGCGCAAGCTGCACCGCATCGGGCTGCTCATCATCGACGACCTCGCGTTGCACCGGTTGGAAGCCACCGAGACGAATGACTTCTACGAGCTCATCGTCGAACGCCACCGCACCGCGTCAACGATCATCACCAGCAACCGCGAACCCCCGGAGATCCTGACCATGATGGCCGACCCTCTGTTGGCCCAATCCGCCATGGACCGGCTGCAATCAGCGGCCTACGAACTCGTCGTCGAGGGCGAGTCCTACCGCCAACGCCAGAAACCCCGTCCCGGAAAGCCGGCCAATTCGGACCAGCCGAATTGACCAGCACCCACGTCGTCAGTCACCATCACCACACGGCCAGCGACCGGAAACTACCGGTCCCATGCTCTTGGCAAAACGGTGGTCCCATCACCCTGGCAAGCGACAGTGTGCAGTGACAGGGCCGTGTCCCGCTGAAGCCTAGGAGGCGGCGCACATACTCCCCTATTCGACGCACGAATCGCACAACGTTGATGAGGGTCTCCTGCTGCGAACCGACATCCACAGCCTGTTCGATGCGGGTCATCTCGCGATCAATCCCGACACACTGTCGGTCGAGGTCGACACCAATCTTGCGCAGTACCCGCTCTATTCCTCGTTGGACGGTCACAAGATCACCCAGACGCCAAGCGTCGAGGCACTGCGCAGCCGCTATGGACCAATAACTGCGTGACATTTCCGCCGGCCAGTGCGCAAGACACGGCAATGGCGACGTGTTTGTCATTTCGGTGCGTTCTGCATCCAAGCTCGATCAGATCCCAAATGCACATATGCCAAACTCCCGACATATGTGCGACAGCGACATATGTACGAATTCTGTTGCAGCCCTTGGCAATTAGCTTGAATGAGGTTAGCTTCGGTGCATGACGACCACCACCGACACACCGCCAGTCGACCCTGAAGCCGCCGCGCTCGACCTCCTCGTCCAGGCCGCCGAGATAGCTACCGGAAGCACCACATTTCCGTCCAGTACTGCAAGATCTCGCGGGTGCACTCCACGCCGAGGGCGCGCTGGCCGGCCTCGCATGGGGCGACGCCCGACTCGTCGCCGCGGCGATCGCTCACGACGCGTGCATGGTTGACGATCCTGTCCACGCTCTGCGGTCGCGTGCCGCCTCAATGCGCGCCGGCCAGTGGGACTCGCAGTGCGCCGACCCCGAAGGCATCGCCAGGGCGCTGGGTACCGCCGCAACCGTGCTAGATGTGATGTGAGCGGCCGCGCGCCGCGATCGCTCCCGCCGGCGTGAGTCGCGCAGCCTGCGGGCTGTGCAGGTGTTGCTTGGACACTCGAGCGTGGCGACCACTGAGCGATATACGGCGGTCGACGACGACGAAGTGCGGGCCGCGATGATGGCGGCGTCCGATTGAGCAACCCGCCGAAGCAGCGGCCGGCCGCCCCGTCGGTAGCTAGGCTCACGTGATGACCGGCCGACCGGATCGCCAACCCAACAGCGGGGCAATCGCTTACACCGAGCCCACAGCTATCCCCGATGGCATGACAGTCCGAGTCGAGACCTTGAACCTCGAGTTTCCAGTGGTCGGCGCCGCGCCAACCGACATCAGCAACTGGGACTGCTTCGACGGCGCATTACTTGCCGTCGTCGTGCAGTACGGCGACAGGTACGTAATCGAGGGACACCGAAGGCCAGCCGTACACCATCGTCCTCGCCGTCGAGAAGCGCGGCTTGCTGAGCCTGCTCGGCCTGTGGTTCGGCGACCTCGGCGTGCTGCGTGTGGCGGCGGGTGGTTTCGATTCGCAATCGCACGTCGATGACCTCGTTCGCACCGTGCGCCGCTACCGGCGTCCAGCAGTGCTGCTCTACGCGGGCGACTTCGATCCGAGCGGGGAGGACATCGCCCGCGATTTCATCGCCCGCACCGACTGCTGGCACGCCACCCGCCGCATCGCGCTCACTCCGCAACAGGTTGCGAACCTGCCCGAGTATGTGCCCACCGAGGCCGAGGCGCGCAAGCTGCGCCGTGATCCGCGGGCCAAAGCATTTGAGCGCCGCCATGGTTCGCTGGTGCAGTACGAGGTTGACGCGCTGCCACCGGATCAGCTTCGCAACCTGTATCGAACCGCGGTTGACGACTACTGGGACGAAGCTGCCTACCAGGCGGTTCTGGAGCGTGAGGCCGCCGAGCGTCAGCAGTTGGTTGACCTAGCCGACGAGTGGGGGCAGCGATGACTAACCGCGGCCGGGACACCGTCTGCGTTGACTGCGAGGTCGAAACCATGCCCACCGAATGGCCCCGCCGCGCCGAGTTTTACATCGTGACCGACGAGGTGTGGGCAGCATCCGGTATCACCCCAACCGGCGGGTGCCTATGTGTCGGATGCCTCGAGGCGCGCATCGGCCGCCAGCTCACCCCCGCCGACTTCACCGACGTTCCGGTCAACGACCTGAACGTCACCGACGACCGCTATGCGTGGAGCTTCCGCACGCCCAGACTGATCGCCCGCCTGTCGGGCCAACTGGCCTTACCCCTGGATGAAATCGACTGCGGCACCGCGTAACCCACGAAAGGAAAACCGCAATGACCGACCAACCAACCATCGACACCGACAAAATCATCACCACGCAATGCCGACTAGGAGAACTGGCCTACCACCTCGACCACTGCTGCACGATGCTCAAAGACATCGCCGACGAACTGCACGCACTGCGCGACAACCTTGAACGCGGTCTCGGTCTCGGGCTTGGCGGGCCATGATTAGCGCGTGTCCACCTTCCACCGCCAGCAATGCAGTCGTTAACTGGACAGCATGCCTCGATTGGTCTGTTGCGCGTGTTTCGACAACTACTGCCCGCCGGGTGAGCGGCTTTGCGAGGAGTGCGCGACTGCGAGAGGCCGATACAGCACCCCAGCACGAAAACCTGAGCGCCACTCAGCTTTGGACTATCCGTCGTTGGCCGCCGGCGCCCGACTCTCAGACTTCGGCATCACCGAATAGGGACTTGATGCATCTAGTCCCGCCGCATGAAAGGCACCTCCACCATGACCGACGATGACCCTGACAAGTTCGAACTCGACGGCGACGACTACACCCCCGACGACGTGCTCGACATGTTCGACCGCTACGCGCAGCGGCCCCGCGACAAAAACCACACCCGCAAACCCGTCACCCTCGAGGACTCGGTGTTGTGGCACGGCATGGCCCACCAATCCGTCGAGGTGACCACGCACGAGGTCACCGACGAGGGGATCACCACCAAAACCGGGACCGCCTACCTCGGGCGCCCGGTACTCGGACCGATACAGGAAGAACCCGACGATGACTGAAGATGAACGGCCACAGGCCAGTTCGGAAAACTCCGAACCCGATCCCGCCAGCGCCGCACCTGATCAGCCCGAAGGCGTCGGTAGTTCGGAAGATTCCGACACCGGCGTCGGCAGAGCCAACGCCGAAGCTGCGAAATGGCGGGTCAAATACCGTGAGGCCGAAGCCCAGCGCGACGCCCTCGCCGCCCAACTCGACGCCGTCCGCAAAGATCAGGTCGGCGCCATAGCCACCAGCATGGGAATCAA
>DATKEW010000302.1:0-9563 GCA_035511785.1 Mycobacterium sp. | reverse complement strand
AGGGTCCGCACTGGGCTTCGGCGCCCGCGCCGTGGCGTACACCTTGGCAGCACCGCGCTGCAGCAACTCGTCGACGATCGCCTTGCCGAGTCCGCGCTGTCCGCCGGTGACCACGACCGTCGACCCTTCGATGTTGACCATGATCTGTTCTCCTTGACGTAAGTAAGTCAGCTTCGCCTCTGTCAAGCTAATTGACTGATCTGACATAGCCAAATAATGTTCACATATGTCTCTGGCATGGTCTGCGTCACAACGGTACGGACTCACACCGGCGCCCGGCGGCCTGGCGCTGGTCCAGGATTTCCTGAACACAATCGGCATCCACGACCATCCGGACCGCCTGGCCAGCACCACGCTCGCCGACGACTGGGCCGCGGACGCGGTACGGACTTGGTCGGCCGCGCGCGGGGTCGATGCACATCCGCCGTCGTTGAACGACGCAGATCTATCGAGACTGCGGGCGTTGCGCGGCACCATCTCAAAGCTGGTCGCCGGGGAACCAACCGACGGTCGCGGGACCGGCCCGGTTTCCGCGTCCTTCGTGCTGTCAGATGCCGGCGACGTGCGGCTCGAGCCCAGCGGTAGCGGCTGGCGCTGGCTGGCCTCGGCGCTCTGGGGCGAGATCCTGCTCGGCCAGCACAACGGCACGTGGCGACGGATCAAGCAATGCCACAACCATCACTGCGGGTCGACGTTCTACGACCGCTCGAAGAACAACAGCGGGGTGTGGCACAACGTGAAGACGTGCGGTAACGCCGCGAACCTGCGAGCTTCCCGGGCCCGCCGACGCGAACGCGACCGCGCGGCGGCCCGCGCGGCAGATTGCGAGTTAGCCGTTCCGCCCGAGCAACCGGTATCGGTAGTAGAGGCCTCGCCGGATCATCGCCGCCGGTAGCACTTCATCGGCCACTCGTCGGATCTCACGGAGACTTTCGCGGGCTCGGTGACGAGCACGCCAACGGCCAGTTCCCCTCCGGGCTGCGGCATTTGGCGCGTGGTTCCAGTAGTCATCCACCGGCCACCAGTCTGCGTGACCAGTGCTCAGCAGCGCTCATCGCCTCTACACATGAGCCGCAAGTCAGTGCCCGTCCGGCGCGACTTGCTTCTCAGCACGGCTTGTAGCGCGTCGCAGGCGCGTGTCTTGATGGACGTTACTACGTCGAGGTTGGTAGGGCCCTGGTTGATCCAGGCCTGCAGTGGTGCCACAATCCCGATCCTTCGTCTGTTCGGCCGGTGAGCCGACTCATCGATTTCACCGCGGCTGCCTTACGAACGTACCGTTCATTGGTAAACGACACGAAAAGCCGTGTTGTGGTGTCGGGCACAACCCCGCCAACGCGGCCGGCTCGTCACACTCCTGGCTTGGTGTTGGGCGCGCCGCGACCGCTCCTGAACCGGCGGAGAAAGCTCAGCAGTCGGTACGCCGGCACCGGTTTCGGCCAGTCGTCGGCCCGGAAATACGCGTCTGAGCCGCCGTCGACGAAAACGACGCTGCCGCAAAGAAAGTCAGCGGAATCCGATAGCATGAAGCAAATCCAGTCGGCCATCTGCCGAACGTCGCCAAACCCACCGACCGGTATCGGGAACGACCGGACCGCTTTGGCCTGTGCGGGATTCGACAACTGCTCCTGCAGCAGCGGCGTCATGATGGCACCGGGGGCAAGGGCATTCAGACGCACGCCCGATCCAGCCCACTCCGGCAATACCGCGTGCCGCCGAACCCACTGGCTGACAGCGATTTTCGATGCGGCGTACATCATTGTCGGCGCCGCCTTGCCGAACAGCTTCACCGACCGGACTGCCTTGTCGGCGTCATGCGCAAGCAACGCTCGCACGGTTCGCCCGGGGACCGCGGGAACCGTCGTCGAAGAGTTGCTGGCGACGACGACGACCTTGGCGCTTTCCGCGACGGCCAACGCAGGTCGCCAGGCGGTGAGCGGTTCGACCACGCCGAGGTAGTTGACTTGGGCGATCTGACGCGTACGGTCCGGGCTCGGGCTCGGGCCCAGCCCGGCGGCCAGCACCGCGCCATCGAGCGTGCCTCCCGCGGCAGCCAGGACAGCCCTGGCGGCTTCTTGACGTCCATGCGGCGTCGACAAGTCGGCGGTCACGTCGGCGTCTTTGATGTCGACACCGATCACCGTGTGGCCTTCGCCGCGAAGTCGGTGTGCGGTCTCGCGGCCCATTCCGGATGCCGATCCGGTGATCGCATAGGTGCCCATCGGCCCTCCGTTCGTCCTGGCGCAGTATGCACGCTGCGCTCCGGCCCGGTGACGGTTTGTTCGACGCGCCGATCGGGCGCACTGTCAGGTTGCCTACGTGACTGACGAAGCGACGCTGAGGGCGTTTTCATCCACCCCGAGCGGTGATGGCCGGCAAGCCGCCGCGACGCGTCGATGTCACGTCGGCATGGCGGCTCGCTCGACATCGAGGAGCTGCTCACCGCGTCGTTCCTCGTCGTAGGCCTTGCGCCCGCCCCGCAGACCGAACAGCCGTTTCGAGATCAGCAGGTAGACCACGGCAGCCACATTGATGGTGAAGGTCACCAGGCGAGTCATCGTGATGCCCTTGGCCAGGTCGTGGATCTCCAACGGTAAGAAGACCGAGGTGGCTATCACCGCGAAGTATTCGCCCCAGCGTTTCAGCAACCACAGGCCGACGCCTTCGACGACCTCCAGCAGCGCGTAGGCGGCCAGCATCAGGGTCAGCAGCGCCAACGTGGACGGCTTGGCGGCCAGCGCCTTTTCCAGTTCATGCACGATGGTCATCTGATCGACCTTGAATCCGGCGGCACGGAAGATCGGCAGGTCGCGATCGAGGGTGGCCTGGATGGCGCCCCGCGCCCCGCGGAACTTCCACACCGCATACGCCGCGAGCGCGATCACCACCGCCCGGAACAGGCGTTCCACCGCGAGTGTGCGGATGATGATGGCCTGGCGTAAAGCCTTGCCGCGCATGATCATCGGCGCATCTTCGGCATGGCCACGTCCGTGTGGCTCACCGATGGTGAATTCACCGCACCGCAGGCACCGCCACACTTCGCCCAGCCCGGTGGTGCCACTCAGCCGGTCGGCGAGTGCCTTCTCGTCGGGCGCATACGTGACATGCCCTGCGAGCGCACAGGTAACCAACTCCCACCGATTGATGCCGCGATCTTTGCGCATGGCCGATCATTCAATGCGGGCGGCGAACCACGCAAGAGGTCGCGCACACCGGGCGTCAGAAGCGTGGCTTGCTGCGCGGACGCTGGGCGGTGGGGCTCACCGCGCCCAGGAGTCCGGTGAGCTCGGCGACGGGGATCTCGTCGAGGTGTTCGACCGCGTCGATGATGTCGGCACGCAGGGCCTCGTCGCAGAACGGTTCGGCAAGCCAATGGAATTTATCCACGACACGTTCCCAGGACATCGGCCGGGTGGGTGATCCCTCGTAATCGGACTCCTCGCGGCTGAATTCCCGACCGTCGTGCGTAACCACGTGCACCCGCGTCGCTGTGCGTTGGGGATAGTCCGCGGTCAGGTCGGCGGCCGGCTTGACGTCGACCCGTGACAGCAGGCCCTGGACATCGCTGCGCAGAACCCGTTCCGTCTCAAGCTGTTCGGGACCCACGCCACCGTCGAGTAGTGCAACCGCGCTCAGGTACTTGAGGTTGTAGTCGGCCTGCTCTTTGGTCCGCGGCCGGTCCTTGTCGCCGTAAGCCCCGCCACCGGCGATGTCATACGCGCCCTGAAAGACCTCGAGGCGCACCCGCGCGACGTCGTCGCCACGCAGACCGTTGTCGGTGCGAATTGCCAACACCGCGTCGATGATGGCCTGTCCGTGGATCAGTGCGCAGTACTGCTTGAGGTAGGTCTGCTCGACGGAAGTGAGTTCTCGGTCGGTGGTGTGGAAATCAATTGGCTGATTGAACAGCTGCACCAACCCGTGCGGGCCTTCGAACAACGACTTAGGCCCGGTGATGCCGCGGCCGGCCAGCATCGTCGCATAGACCGCGCGCATCCCGGTGATGGCCGGCGAGATGCCCTTCCAGTTCGAAACCGGCTCGGCGTGCACGGCCGCAAGCGAGACGTTGTCGGCCGCGGAGGTCGCAATGGCGTCGGCGGTGCGTTCGGTGTCCAGCCCAAGCAGCTTCGCCGACCCTGCAGCGACCGACATCGCCAGCTGCAGTGCATGATTGAGCCCTCGGGCCATGACGGGAACGTCTGCGCTGAAACGGCATTGGACCTCGTAGGCGACCGCGAGGGCCAGCAGGAAGTCCGCTCCGCCGGCGTTGACGTGCTCGGCGACGGCCAGCACCGCACCCAAGTTGTCAGACGGGTGGCACAGCCCTCCCACCGTCAGATAGGTGTCGAGCAGGTCCGGGTAGCGCACCAGCACCGCATTGAAGAACGCGGCCTGATCAACCGAGGCCCGCCCGCCACCGACGAGGGTTGCCGTCCCGACGCCGCCGAATTGGTCGGTGTGTTCGCGGATCGTCGCGATGAGCTCGCCGTCCAAAGATCCGACAGCACAGGCGATGCTGTCCAGCACGTTGCGTTTAAGCAACGCCCGGGGCCGCCCGCTCAGGTCCGGCTGCTCAGCGCCGACGACAAAGCCGGCAAGATCATCCACAACGTACTTCTGTGCCACGACTTCTCGCCTTCCATGTGTCGGCGCCCCCCACTGAACGCTAGACGGCTCGATTGGCGACTTCCGCATGGAGAGATTCGCTGATAGCCGTCGTTTCGTCGGTGAGCTTTTTTCCGATGACCCCGATCCGCCGCGCGCTGAGGGGGCACAGCGGATGCACGGCCACCATCAGGGCGACTTGTCGGCGATGGTCGAAAACCGGTGCGGCGATGGTTGCCACGGGCTGTTTCCGGCGACCTGGATTGTCGTCGGAGAGAAAGCCGATGGTGGTGAACTCGACGAGCAACTGGTCCACGATGTGCCGCACCGGAGTCGGCATTTCGTTGCTGTCCAACGTGCCCACCACCTGGACGGCTTGCGCCAGCGCGGGCGTTGTCCAGTCGACGTCGAACCCACGCTTGCGGGTGTGCTCTAACACGCGTTCCAGCCGCCGCGTGCGATCGGCATCGCTGCCCGCGCCCCGACGGATCCACGCGCGTTGTTCCTCGTTGGTGTCCCAGGCGGCGAGCGCCACGCCGAACGGCGGGGCATACGGGATGCGATCACCTGGTATTCCCGACGGCTGGGCCGCGGGGTCACCCTCGAAGGCCGTGACCACCAGGGAATCACCGAATCGCTCCACCACGGAGCCGGCGAAGCCGACCTCGCGGGAGAGTCGCAGCGCCGCGGAACGAGCGGCATGAGCCAGCGGCCGAGCGGTGTCCATCCGCGCGGCTACCAGGGCGAGCGCCGGGCCCAGAGTGAAGGTCTTCGTGACCGGATCGCGGCTGGCCCATCCGCGATCACAAAGCGTCTTGAGGATCGCATGCGCCGTCGCCTGGGTGAGATCGAGTTCGCGCACCACGTCGGAGAATCGCAGCCGCGTATTTCCGGACCGTGCCAGGAGCTCGACAATGTCGAGTACCCGGGCGGTCGGCGCCGACGGCGATCCGCGAATGGCTTGACTCCTTTATGACGGGATTCCTACAGTTATAGCGAACATTCGAGATCTTATATCGATTATTCGAGAAATGGGCTGACGGTTGCGCGCGGTGGTGCTCAGAGACGGCCGGCTGCAGGTCGGCGAGACGCCGGACCCGAAACCCGGACCAGGTGAGCTATTACTGCGGACGCTGAGCACCGCGATCTGTGCGTCGGACGTGCATTTCATGGATCACCCGGAGCTCGCGGTCGACGATCCGACCGGACGCTCGCTATATGACACGAACCGCGACATCGTGCTGGGCCACGAATTCGTCGGCGAGGTGATCGGGCACGGACCCGGCTGCACCGATCAGTTCGCGGTCGGCTCGCGGGTAACGGCGATGCCGATACGCCTACTGGACGGTGGCGCCGGCGGTGTGCGGATCATCGGCCAGCATCCCGATGCGCAAGGCAGTTTCGGTGAGCTGCTGGTGGTTTCGGAAGTGGCTGCCAAAACGGTCCCGGGTGACGTCTCCAGCGACGCCGTCGCGCTGACCGATGCGTTCGCCGTCGGCGAGTTCTACGTCAGGTCTGCACAGATGCGTGAGGGCGAGGTCGCCATCGTCATCGGCGCCGGGGCGATCGGACTGTCGGCCGTCGCCGCCTTGGCCGGCCGCGGCATCGAGCCGATTGTCGTGGCCGATTACAAGTCCGACCGCCGCGAGCTGGCCCGCGATTGCTTCGGCGCGCACGTCGTCGTCGATCCCACCGAGAAGTCACCGTTCGATGCGTTCAGGGAGGTTCGCGCCGAACGCGGCTTGCCCGGACCGGCGGTCGTGTTCGAGTGTGTCGGTGCGGCCGGGCTTATTCAGAGCATCGTCGAATCCGCCGAGATGGCAACCCGCATCTACTGCGCGGGCGGCTGGTACACCGGTGACACGCTGGACATCACCACCGCCACTCGTCAGGGCGTCACAATCCAATTCGGCGGCGGACCCCACCCGCAGGATTGGTACGGAACACTGGAGGCCATCGCGTCGGGACGGCTGGAACCGCTGCCCAGCGTCGGCAAGATCATCGGCCTCGACGAAGTACCGGCCGCGCTCGACCTCGCCCGTAGGTCCGACGGCCCGCCGCGCATCGTGGTCCACCCCAACGGAGACACCCAGTGACCGAACGCGAAGACCGCCAAGACATCTCCGATCTGCTGGTGCGCTACGCCACCGGGATCGACCGGCGCGACTGGGCGCTGTTTCGCACCGTGTTCACCGACGACTGCGAACTCGACTACGGCGAGATCGGCGTGTGGAAAGGGGTCGACGCCGTGACGGATTTCATGGAGCAGGTGCACGCGCTGGCGGGGCACACAATGCACCGGCTGAGCAATCATGCGATCGCGGTCGACGGCGACAAGGCAGTGGCCCGCACCTACATCGACGGGCTGATCATGGGCGGCGACAACAAATCTGGCGTCAACGCGATCGGTTTCTATGACGACGAGATCGTCCGCACCGAAGACGGGTGGCGCATCGCACGCCGTCGATACACCCAGGTGCGGCTGAGCACGGTTGGAAGCCCGTAGATGACATTCGCAACCAAGTACGGACCATGGGCACTGGTCGCCGGTGCCTCCGACGGCCTGGGTGCCGCGTTCGCAGCGGGACTTGCCGAGCGCGGGGTCAACGTCGTGCTCCTGGCCCGCCGGCAGGCGCTACTCGATGAGGTCGCGGCCGAGATCAACTCCCGAACGTCTGCCCAAACACATACCCTCGCAATCGATCTCGCGCAACCCGGGGCGGCATCGGCGATCGCGGCGGCCACCAGCGATCTGGAGATCGGCTTCCTCGTGTACTGCGCGGGTGCCGACCCGAACTTCAAGCCGTTCCTCACCAATCCGATCGAGGCAGCCGAGACGATGGTGCAACGCAACTGCATGGTGCCGATGCAACTCTGCCACCACTTCGCGCCTGCCATGGTCGAGCGCGGCAGCGGGGGAATCGTCATCTTCGGGTCCGGCGCCGGACTGGCCGGCGGACCGAACATGGTCGCCTACGGCGCCTCCAAAGCATTCGACATGGTCTTCGCCGAAGCGCTATGGGCCGAATTGCACGACAAAGGCGTCGACGTCCTGGGTCTCATCCTGGGCAAGACCGATACACCGGCATTGCGGCAACTGGAACACAGCCGCGGTCAGATCGATTCGCCCGACGACATGCCGCCCGGTGCGGCCGCCGTGGAGGACGTCATTGCCGAGGCTTTCGACAACCTGACCAATGGCCCCACCTGGATGGTGGGCGAAGACATGCGCGCCGCCCTGCTGATGATGGCTGCACTGAGCCGCAATCAAATCGTCGAGCTCTTCACACAAGCCGCCGCCGCGGCGATGGGACCTGGATAACCGGCGGTTGAACCGCGGGTACCCGTTGAGCCGGGCCGCGTGGAACGGAACCTTGGACCTCAGCAGTGCGTCGTAGTGGAAGTTGATGTTGCATGGATGTCCGGCGGAGGTCACCCTTGCGCAAGTGTCGGAGCTATCCGTGCCCCACGGACGCGCGGCGCGCCGCCGGCCGCCGAGACACCGCGCAAGCCGCCGCGGGCGGGTACAAAACCGCACGACAACACCGTGGGCCGGTTTGCCAAAGTTTGGGATAAGCGTGGCCGAACTTTTAAGATTGCCCGTGTGGCCAGCAAAGACAGGGTATCGGACGGCATTGTTTTGCTTATCCACGGCGTTGCTGGCATGGACACAAACGGGTAACTTTGTAGTGCAGTTCGCCTGGCCCGCGAGCCGAAGTACCACCAATGATCGGAACCCCCGACCGAAGGATGACGATGCTCGCCACAGGCAGGCCCGCTGCCCCGGCCGCGAAGGCGTCACGTTCGCCGCGGCGCACGCTGACCCGTTCGGCGCTGATCACCGCGATATTCATCGTTCCGGCCGTTGTGATCCGGGTCATCGGCCTGCATCCGGACCCCGTCGCTGCCCTGTCGATCTACGGCGCCGCCGTAGTATCCGCCAGTTTCCTGTTGGCGTGGGCGGCAGAGGCCGCGCAGATCGATGTCTCCGGCGGGTTCGCGATCGCAGTACTGGCATTGGTCGCAGTGCTGCCCGAATACGCCGTTGACCTGTATTACGCGTACGTGTCCGGCCACAATCCGGATTACACCCAGTACGCCGCGGCCAACATGACGGGTTCCAACCGGCTGTTGATGGGCCTGGGCTGGCCGGTCGTGGTGTTGGTCAGCATTGTCGTGGCGCGCAGGGCCGGCGCACGCAAACCCGACAGTGTGGCGCTGGAGCCAGCCAATCGTGTCGAACTCGGATTCCTGCTGATTGCCGGTGTGGTCGCGTTCGTGATGCCGGCGAGTGGCCAGATCCACTTTGCGCTTGGGTTGGCGCTGCTGGCCTGGTTCGGCTTCTACCTGTACAAAGTCAGCCACGGTGACGTGGAAGAGCCCAATCTGATCGGTACCGCCGCCGCCCTTGGCGAGCTGCCCGACCGCAGCCGGCGCATCGCCGTCATCGGACTTTTCGTGGCATCCGGCGTCGTGATCGTGCTGTGCGCCAAACCATTCGCCGAGAATCTCGTCGCCGCCGGGACCGAGCTGGGAATCGATCGGTTCCTGCTGGTCCAGTGGCTGGCTCCGCTGGCCTCCGAAGCGCCCGAGTTCATCATCGCGACCATCTTCGCCGCCCGCGGCAAGGGCACGGCCGCCATCGCCACGCTGATCTCGTCCAAGGTCAACCAGTGGACGCTGCTGATCGGGTCCTTGCCGGTGGCCCACCTACTGGGAGGCGGCGGTTTCTCGCTGGAGCTCGACTCGCGCCAGGTCGAAGAAGTGCTGCTCACGGCGGTCCAGACGATGATGGGCGTTTCCCTGATCCTGGCGCTGCGCTTCCAGCGAGCCGCGGCATGGGCGCTGCTGGGTTTGTTTGTCGTCCAGTTCCCGATCACCTCGACATCTGGGCGGCTGGTGCTTTGCGGCGTCTACGCCGCGGTGGCCGTCGCCGGGCTGATCATCAACCGCCGCCA
>DATKEW010000301.1:0-13811 GCA_035511785.1 Mycobacterium sp. | reverse complement strand
AGTCAGCCTGCTGCCCAACTGGGTCGGCGGAACGCAATACCGAACCGCCCGCCTATCCGGATCCGTGCTGGAGCTCCGCCCGCCAGAGCCGGTCCTCATCGACGGCCAGCGCCGAAACCTACGGCTCGTCTGGCATCGTGCGGGATCAGCGGCGATGAGCCGCGGGGCGGCTTAAACGCGCCCCAAATCAGGTTGCCGCAGCACCCACCCCAGCACCGTGTCCCGACATAGTTGTGCTATGTGTCGTTGATGCGAATCGGGATCGCTCTGGATTATTCCGGCGGCTTTCACCAGGCCGTCGACCGCGTCGTTGAACTCGAGAAGGCCGGCATCGACATCGCGGTGGTGGCCGAGGCGTATTCCTTCGACGCCGTCAGCCAGCTCGGGTACCTGGCAGCCAGGACGAGCACTGTCGAGTTGGCCTCGGGGGTGTTTCCCATCTACATCCGCACCCCGTCGCTGCTGGCGATGACCGCCGCGGGCCTGGATTTCGTGTCCGACGGCCGATTCCGCCTAGGGATCGGCACGTCCGGGCCGCAGGTGATGGAGGGCTTTCACGGCGTCGAGTTCGACGCCCCGATAGGCCGCACCCGCGAGATCGTGGAGATCTGCCGAATGGTGTGGCGCCGCGAACGGGTGCAATACGACGGCAAGTACTATCAGCTCCCGTTGCCCGCCGATCGCGGAACGGGTTTGGGCAAACCCTTGCAGCTCATCAATCACCCTGTGCGCGAACGTATTCCGATAACGATTGCGGCACTGGGACCGAAGAACGTCGAGCTCACCGCCGAAATCGCCGAGGGCTGGCAGCCGGTCTTCTACCTTCCGGAGAAAGCGAACTCGGTCTGGGGCGAGGCGCTGGCAGCCGGTGCTGCCAAACGCGATCCGGCGCTAGGGCCGCTGGACATCATGGTGCACGTGTCGCTGGCCATCGGCGACAACGTCGAGGAACGGCTGGCCTGGGCCAAGCCGCAGCTGGCCCTCTACATCGGCGGCATGGGCGCCAGGGGTCGCAACTTCTACCACAACCTGGCCACGCGCTACGGGTTCGGAGAGATCGCGGACAAAATCCAAGAGCTGTACCTGTCCGGCCGCAAGCGCGAGGCGACCGACTTGGTGCCCGACGCGTTGGTGCGAGGGATGTCGCTTGTCGGCCCACGTGGATTCGTCGCCGAACGCCTGGCCGCCTTCGCCGAGGCCGGTGTCACGACGCTGTTGGTCAGCCCGATGGCGGCCGACCCGACAGACGCCGTGCGCTATGTCACCGAAGTGCTCCAGCTGCGGCCCGCCTGAGCCCTCACTGCCCCGCCTGCGGAAGCTGATCCGCGGCGATCTCGCACGGTGTTGATCCGCCGGGCGGCGGTCCAGCGGCCGGCGCAGGTGCGGCTGCCGGCGGGTGTTCGTCAGCCGGCGGGGGCGCGTCAGCCGGCGGGGGCGCGACCGGCGGTGGCGCCTCGACCGGCGGCGGTCCGTCAACCGGCCGAGCCTCTTCGGCCTTTTCGGTCGCTTCGGGCTCGCCGGATTCTTCAGCCTCGGTATCGGGCTTGTCGTCGTGCTCGTCGTCCGGATGGAAGGGATCCTCGTCCGAGGCATCCTCGTCGAACGGATCCTTAGCCCCCTGGTCAGCCGCCGAACCGAGCAGACCGCCCATCGCATCGACAATCCGGCTGGCAAGCCCGCCAAGGCCGCCAAGACCGCTCAGCCCGCCGCCCAGATCCCCCGCGCCGGTGGGCATAGCCGAGGCATCGCCAAGCGCGTTTGCCAGATCCGAAGCCGGCGCGCCAGTCGTCGGGTTCGCAGCCGGCATGGGATCCGTCTGCGGAATGGCAGGGGCGGGCGCCACCGTCTGCGGAATGGCAGCGGCGGGCGCCACCGCCGGGGGCATGGCAGCGGCGGGCGCCACCGCCGGGGGCGCAGCGGCGGGGGGCGTTACCGCCGCGGTCACTTCTGGTGCGCTCGGCGGGGCCGGTTGGAACGGTGCACGGCCGGGAACGAGTTCGGCGGGAATATCGAAATGCGCCACCGGCGCCGCCGCCATCCTGTCGATGACCATGTCGTAAGACGCCGCGACCCCCGCCAGCGACGAGCGCATCGCGGTCAGCCAGTCGTTGCGAATATCGTTGTCCACGTATGGCTTTACCTGTTGCTGGACAACCTCATCGGCCGCCGGCCGATCCCCCACCCCGGTCGTCACCGCCGCGGCGGCGGCCAACCACGCCGGCCGCTGCGGCTGCGTGCGATCGTCGATCGCGATCGCGGTAGCGACCTTTGAGTCGATCAGAAACCACAGGTTGTCACGCAGCGACTCGCATCGCTGGGCCGCTGCGCGCACTTCGGTGCCCAGCACGCTCGCGGTATCGCAATGACGTTGCAAAAACGCGAGCGCGGCGTCGGCTCCCGGCCCCGTCCAGGCCGCCGCGAGCTCGGCAACCTGGGCACGCTGTATCCGCAGGCCTTCGGCGACCGCGACGCCCGCCGCCCGCAGCTCTGCACAATCGCGGTCGAGCGCGCGAAGGTCGAGGCCGTCTTCGCTGCCGTACCAGTCGCGGATCTGGGACGGGTGCGACGTCAGGCCGGGATGTTCGTATCCCAGCGCCTGGCAAGCCCGTACGTAGGTCTGGGTGTGCTCGACGGCAAGCCGGCCCTCGGCGAGGCGCTCGGCAACGTCTAACCGGTCGCCCACTATGAGGCGATCCGCGCCGCGGCATACAGTTCGGCATCGGCATAGCGTTCGGCGCCGGACCGCAGTGCGACGGCGATCGCGACAGACGCCCGTGACCACTGCGACAACTGCGACACCAATCGCTCCAGCTCGGCGCGCAACGCATCGCCGCGCGCGGTGTGCGCCCGCCCCGCGCTGGCGCCGCTGAAGGCCAACCCCGCCAAGTGATCGCTGACCGCGCCGTCGATGAGCTCGGCGGCACCGCGCAATTGGTCGGCGACCCTATGCACCGCCGCGACGTCGACCCCGGTGCGGGCAAAAGTGGCGTGTCGTACTTGACTATCGAATCTCATGCCTAATCCGACGCCCGATCCCCCGCCGAGGTTCCAGGCTGGCGGATCAGCGCTGAGCGCTCACCGCTTCGGCGACTCGAGTGGCCACGCGCTGAGCGACGTCCGCTTCGGGTGCTTCCACCATCACCCGGATCATCGGCTCAGTTCCCGAGGGGCGCAACAGGATTCGTCCGGTGTCACCCAGTTCCGCCTCGGCCTGCTCGACCGCGGTCTGCACCGCGGGCGCGGCGGCGGCGGTGGCCTTGTCCGCGACCTCGACGTTGATCAGCACCTGTGGCAACGACTGCATCATCGAGGCGAGCCGGGCCAGTGACGAGCCGGTCTGCACCATGCGCGTCATCAATCGCAGGCCCGTGACGATGCCGTCGCCGGTGGAGCCCAGCACGGGCATCACGATATGGCCGGACTGCTCGCCGCCCAGGCTGTAGTCGCCGGCCCGCAACTCCTCTAAGACGTAGCGGTCGCCGACGCCGGTCGTGCGTACCGCGATGCCGGCCGAGCGCATGGCCAGGTGCAGGCCGAGGTTGCTCATCACCGTGGTCACAACCGTGTTGGAAGCCAGTTCGCCGGCCTCTTGCATCGCCAGCGCAAGCACGACCATGATCGCGTCGCCGTCGACGAGTTCTCCGTTGGCATCGATGGCCAGGCACCGGTCCGCATCGCCGTCGTGCGCCAGGCCCAGGTCGGCACGGTGGGCAATCACCGCTTCCCGCAGCGAATCCAGGTGCGTCGAGCCACAGCCGTCGTTGATGTTGAGCCCGTTGGGCTCGGCGTTGATCGGGATGACTCGGGCACCGGCCGCACGATAGGCGCGCGGTGCCGCCGCCGACGCCGCACCGTGGGCGCAGTCGACGACCACGGTCAGGCCATCGAGCCGCAGCGTGCCGACCTTGCCCACGTGGCGCAAATAACGGTCCGCCGCATCCACGGCGTCGACGACACGCCCGATCCCGGCGCCGACTTGGCGCAACCCAGGCCCGGCCGCGACCAGTTCTTCGATCTGATCCTCGGTGTCGTCGTCCAGCTTGTGGCCGCCGGGGCCGAAGATCTTGATGCCGTTGTCGGGCATCGGGTTGTGCGACGCCGAGATCATCACGCCGAAGTCGGCGTCGTAGGCGCCGGTCAGGTACGCCACCGCCGGGGTCGGAAGCACCCCGACCCGCAGCGCGTCCACACCCTCACTGGTCAGGCCGGCGATCACCGCCGCCTCCAGCATTTCCCCGCTGGCCCGCGGATCGCGACCGATTACGGCGACTCGTCGGCCCGGTCCGCCGGAACTCGCCAAGCGCCGCGCCGCCGCAGAGCCCAGCGCAAGCGCCAGCTCAGCGGTCAACTCGCGATTGGCGACCCCACGAACACCGTCGGTGCCGAATAGTCGACCCATGCGGACAAACCTCTCATAGTTGGCGGTCGTGCACCTAGCAATGCCTGTTCATTTCTGGCCGAAACCGCGCGCGTTCGTGCGCAGACACGCCGCTGGACTGTGCATAAGATGCAGTGTTGCGGCCAAAAAGTGATCGGTGATCAGCGCTTGCTGTACTGCGGCGCCTTACGCGCCTTCTTCAAGCCGTACTTCTTGCGCTCGGTGGCACGCGGGTCACGGGTGAGGAAGCCGGCCCTCTTCAGGGCGGGCCGGTCCTCAGGCGATGCCAGGATCAGCGCCCGGGCGATGCCCAGGCGCAGCGCGCCGGCCTGACCCGACGGGCCACCACCATTGAGGTGGGCGAAGATGTCGAAGCTCTCCACCCGATCGACCGTGACCAGCGGAGCCTTGATGAGCTGCTGGTGCACCTTGTTGGGGAAGTAGTCCTCCAGGCTGCGGCCGTTGAGGTCGAACTTGCCGGTGCCGGGCACCAGGCGCACCCGCACCACGGCCTCCTTGCGGCGGCCGACTGTCTGGATGGGCCGCTCGAACACGAACGACTCGCTGGGCCGGGCGGCCGGACTCTCGGCCGGCGCTGCCGGGGTTTCTACGGCCTCGGTCGTTTCGGTCACTGGGCCACCTGCTTGATCTCGTACGGAACCGGCTGCTGCGCGGTGTGTGGATGCTCCGGGCCTGCGTAGACGCGAAGCTTGCGCTGGATCTGACGGCTGAGCTTGTTCTTGGGCAACATGCCGACGATCGCCTTCTCCACCACGCGGTCGGGGTGCTTTTCCATCAGCTCGCCGATCGTGCGTTTGTGCAGGCCGCCGGGATACCCCGAGTGGCTGAAGGCCAGCTTGTTCTGCAGTTTGTCGCCGCTGATGGCAACCTTGTCGGCGTTGACGACGATGACGAAGTCACCGCCGTCGACATTGGGGGCGAACGTCGGCTTGTGCTTACCGCGCAGCAGGTTGGCTGCCGCGACGGCAAGTCGGCCAAGCACCACGTCCGTGGCGTCGATGACATACCACGACCTCGTGGTGTCACCCACCTTGGGCGCGTATGTGGGCACAGCGCTTACCTTCTTCTTCTCGAGGTGGATCCCGGTGTGACCCGGGTATCGGTCAGGCGTACACGGCGGGTTTGATCTCGGCGACCGACATTGACCCGAGGCCCCGGCGTACCGCACGCCAACCGAGCAGCTTACCGATCGCCATCCCCGCAGGTCAAAATGACTGTGCGGTCCCAACGGCTCTCCTCCGTCAGGACCGCACAGAGTCTCATCCGTCCGGCTACCGTGCCCAGACGCCAGCGGCCCGGCGATCAGCGTTTGCCACCTCTTCCGCGCCGTCGCGTACCGCATTCCCGAGGTCGACCAATATCTCGTTCAGCGCGGTCGCCGCCTGGTGCCACTTGAGCTGCTCGACCTGATAAGCGGCCGCCGCTTCACGGGTCCACAACTGCTGCAGCGGAGCGATTTGCGACCTCAGCTCGTCCAGCGCGGCGTTGAAACGGGCCGAAGTGGTGTGTATCTCCTGGCGCACGGAATATTCGATTTCGCCAAAGTCGTAGGAGAGCACCGGGTCCACAAGTAACCCCCGATCACAGATTTCCGCCGGCGGCGGCGATGTGGTGTGCATGGTTCTGACCGGCCTCCCGCAGCATGGCCTCGTTGTGCCGAATTGTTTCCGCGATCGTGTGCAGGACGTGGTAGAGCCTCATCGACTCGGCGTTCCAGCGATCCACCACGTCCTTGAACCGCGCGGCCGCAAGCCCACCCCACACCGACGGCGGCACATTGCTCATGCGGCCGATGAATGCCTGCAGCATCACCCGGATCTCTTCGTTGCGGGTATCCGTCGTGCCCGCGACCGAGCGCATCAAGTCAAAGTCGGTGCTCAGTGAGTTCGGTGTTCCCATACCAAGTACGACCGCGCCGACGCCCGTTAGGTTCCATTGATCGCGTGGGCAGACCGCACCGCCTGCTCACAGACGTTGCGGACGGCGTCCGCACCGCCGGGCCGGCTCTGGCATCCGATGCTGATCCGGACCGTCCTGTCAAGAAACACCGTCCACCACACCTGATGGCCGCCGCGCACTTCGCGGTAGGTCACCGCGGACCGGCCGGCGCTGGTGCCGGATGGGTTGAAGTCGACGAACACCCCGGCCGGCTCCGCATCGATCGCGCGCTTCAACCGCTCGGCGGTGGCACTCAGCGTCTCACCGGGAACCGGCGACTGCGTGATGTGCAACGCCACCTCAGGATCTGACGGCGACGTGACCTGCACCCGCGCCGAGCCGGGCCCGGCAACCACACGTTGCGTGGGCCAGTTCGCCGGCACCGTCAGCGCTACCCGGCCTTCCACCAGGAATGTCGTCGACCCCGTGTCCACCCGCGCACCACCGTGACGACCCATGGTCGCCACAGCTGGTACTGCCGCGGCCAGGACGACAGCGGCAGCGGCAAGCCCCCTGAGCATCCAGGCGTGCGGACGAACGCCGCCGGGACCCGCGTTTGACCGCGAGGACGGCTCGTCCTGGGCCGACAGGGACCGTTGAGCCAATCCGGCCAGCCTTGGCAGCGCGGCGTCATCGATCTCCACTACCGTCGGGCCACATCTGCGCACTGCGCCCGCGATCAACGTGGCCAGCGCCGGGGCCCCGGCGACCGTGGCCGGTGCGTCGACCAACACGACCGCCCTTGTGCCGCATGTGATCCCGTCGATGACACGCGCCACCTGCTCGGCAACAGGTTGCGGGTCCGTCCGGCGGGGTACGGCGACGACCTCGACACCGGCGATCGCCACCAACCGCTCGGCGATCTCCACCACCACCGTCGCTTCCGGTTCGACTTGGGCAGACTGCCTCAGCAGCCACGACCGCGGGAGCGTCAGCACGTCGTCGGCCAGGGTCTTCGCGGCCGTGGTCAGCATGCCGACACGCGACGACGACCACCACGACGGGTGCACGACGACTATCGATTTCGGCGGGTCCGGCCTGCCACAGTCCAGCGACCGCAGCGCGGTCTGCCACAACGAATCGACGGCGACCGGCTGCTCGTCCACCATCGCCACAGGATCGTCGATCGAGTCGAGCGCCGCCCTGGTAATCTCGGCCAGCTCGGCATCAGCGGCCACGCTTGTGCCGCAACATAATCGGCGGATGGAGCCCGGACCCGCCTCAATGACCGCGCGATGTCCGCTCACGGCAAGCTCATAGCGGCGGGCTCCAGGCCACCTGTACAAGCTGTTCGTCACCGGCACGAGTGACCAGAACACCACGGCCCGGTGGCAACCGCAGCGGCCGGCCCGAGCCCAGCAGCGTTCCCTCGTCCGGAGTTCCACTCATCATCAGTCCCATGCAACCGAGGTCACGCAGTCCCGCCAGCAGTGGCTCGAACAGGGCGCGCGCGGCGCCGCCACTGCGTCGTGACACGACGAGATGCAATCCCAGATCCCTTGCATGCGGCAGAAATTCGATAATGGCTGCCAGTGGATTTCCTGCCGGCGCGGCGACCAGGTCGTAGTCGTCGACCACGACATAGATGTCCGGCCCGGACCACCAGGACCCGGCTCGCAACTGTGCCTGACTCGCGTCCGGAGGGGGCATCCGCCCTTGCAACAGATCGAGGAAACCCGGCAGTACCGCGCCCAGCGCGGCCGACGACATGGCATAGCCGCCAACATGTTCCGATTCGATGACCCCGAGCAAAGAGCGCCGGAAGTCGACGATCAGCAGTTGGGCTTCGGCGGGGGTATTCGTGCGAACGATCTCGCGGCACAGGGTCCGCAGCGTCGCGGTCTTTCCACACTCGTTGTCTCCGAGGATCAGCAAATGCGACTGCTGATCGAAATCGATGGTAACCGGGTGCAATCGGCGCTCCTCGAGGCCGAGCAGGATTCGACCTGCGAGTTCGTCACCCGCTCGGTGGACGACGGTGTCGCGGTCTACGCGCATGGGCAGCAGTGGTATCGGCGGCGCAGCCGGCTCACCGTGACGCCGGTGCAAGTCGCCCCCGTCGACGGGCGGGGAGATCACCATGTGCAGCCCCTCGCGGGAAAGGCCGCGGCCAGGTGTGTCGTGCGGCACCTGCTGCGCCCGTTTGCGGTCGATTTCGGAGTCGGCGGGCTCTCCCAGCCGCAACTCGATGCGGGTCCCGATCTGATCCCTCAGCGACGGTCTGATCTCCGCCCAGCGGGACGCCGACAACACGACATGCACGCCGAACGAAAGCCCCTGCGCTGCAAGGGAGGTGATCGCCTCCTGGAGCGCCTCGAACTCATGGCGCAGGCTTGCCCAGCCGTCGACGACGAGGAAAACGTCACCGAACGGATCTGAGCCGGGTACCGCATCGGCTTGACGAGCCTCCCGAGAGCGGACGATCGATTCCATTTCGGCGACCATGCGCCAGACCAGCTGCGGCTCGGCTCTGCCGGCGACAGCGCCGACATGAGGCAATGCGCGCACCGACGCCAGTGTTCCGCCGCCGAAATCCAGGCAGTAGAACTGCACCCGCCGCGGATCGTGACTGGCCGCCAACGCGGTGATCAGTGTGCGCAGTGCCGTCGACTTTCCCGATTGGGGTGCTCCCACGACCGCGACATTGCCTGCGGCTCCGGATAAGTCGACCATCAGCGGCGTCCGGGCCTGCTCGAAAGGGCGGTCGACGATGCCGATCGGTACGGTCAGGCCGGCCCTTGCGGGTCCGGCATCGCGCAACAAGCTGTCCAATGGCGGTGCCGGGCCGAGCGGGGGTAACCAGACCTGGTGCGCCGGCGGCCCTTGTCCGGACAGCCGGTCCAGTACGGCACTCAGGACGGTTTGGGTGGGCGATCCAAGCGTTTCGACGCTATGTGTGACTGGTCCAGCGGCCCGTGTGCTGAACAGCCGCACCGACCGCGATGCCGTCGCGGCGGTCACACAGGCCGGCGCGCCGGGCTGTAGCGGTCCCGAGACGAATGCCGTCTGGAATCGAATCAGCTCGCTGCCGCTGGAGCGCAGGAAACCCGCGCCGGGCGTATTCGGTAACTGGTATGCGTCGAGTGTTCCCAAAACGGTTCGTGATTCGCCGGCGGACAGCGTCTTGAGGCACACCTGATAGGACAGGTGGGCTTCCAGTCCGCGCAGCCGGCCTTCGTCGAGCCGCTGACTGGCCAGCAACAGGTGCATACCCAACGACCGGCCGAGCCGGCCGATCGCCACGAACATGTCGGCGAAATCAGGATGCTGGCTGAGCAGTTCAGAGAACTCGTCGACGACGATGAACAGTGTCGGCAGGGCCGTGGATTGCACGCCGGCCCGCCGTGCATCCTCGTGTGCCGCCACGCTGACACAGCCCGCCGTCCGCAGAATCTGTTGCCGACGGTTCATCTCACCGGCCAGCGCATCTCGCATTCGAGCCACCAGCGGCGCTTCATCCGAGAGGTTGGTGATGACCGCGGCCACGTGCGGGGCCCGCGCCAGATCGAGAAACGTCGCGCCGCCTTTGAAGTCGACGAGGAGAAGGTTGAGCACTGCGGGTGAGTTCCGCGCCATCATGCCCAATGCGACGGTGCGCAGCAGCTCTGACTTGCCCGACCCGGTGGCACCTATGCAGAGGCCGTGTGGGCCCATGCCGTTTTCGGCGGGCTCTTTGATATCCAGCTCGAGCGGCGTGCCGTCGACCGTCGTTCCGATGGGTACGCTCAGTCGGTCGTGGTGGTCTTGGCTGCGCCACAGCGTGACCGGGTCGAAACGGGAGAGGTCGGATAGCCCGATCAGACCGGCCCAGCCCGGCCCGTCGTCCCGGTGAGAAGCTGCCGCGCCGACGCGGTAGGCAGCAAGCCGGCGCGCACAGATCAGCGCGTCCATGTCATCCATGTGGTCGGGGTACGCCAACGCTTGAGTTTCGCCGGCCTGCTTGATCGTCAACTGTGCGCCGTCGCCGGTGCCGACCTCCAGGATGGTCGCGCCCGCGATCACGCGAGGCGCGGCACGCTCGTCAAGGTCGCTTATCACCACCACGCGCACCACTGCCGTACCGGCGAGCGCATTCTGCGCCTCCACCGGACTCCGATACACCATGCGCGCAGACCCCACCGCATCGGCGGCGGCCGGATGTTGATTGTGCGGCAACCATTTCAGCCAATCCCAGTGACACCTGTTCCGTTCGGCGATCACCCCCACGATCAGCAACTGGTCCGGAGGGTGCAACACGGCCAGTTGGCAGATCATCGCCCGCAGTAGTCCGCGCGCTTCGCCCGAGTCGCCGTCGATCGTCAGGGTCGCATTCCGCGGCAAGCCGATCGTGATCGGCGCCTCGGTGATCGCTGAGTGCGCCTGGATGAAGCGATGCAAGGCCGTTGCCGTGACCGGATCCCAAAGCTCCACGGGTGGGTCCTGCGGGGCCACCAAACGCGTTGCGAGCGGCTGGATTCCGACGCCCACACGGACAACGCAGAAGTCGGAGTCCGTCGCCCGCCGCTCCCACATTCGCGGGCCGCCGATCAACGTCCATAACGTATCGGGGTCGGGATTACTCCAGCCAAGCGACGAGCGCTGTGCCGCAGCGGTTTCAACGATGGTTCTGCGCAGGCCACCCAGGTATCCGAGATAGTCGACTCGACCGGCGTCGATGCCACGGCCCTGCCGACGGCCTCGTCCGGCCACGGCCGTAGCCGTCATCGAAACCAGCATCATCATTGGGAATGCCAGAAAGGTGGGACTGCGGGTTACGGCCGACCCCGAGAAGAAGGCCGCCGCCATGACGCCAAGGCTCCCGATGGATATCAGAACCGGCAGTAGGCGTACCAGCAGGCCCGATGATCGGGACCGCGGCAGCTCGGGCGGTGCGGCGATGGTGACATCCGCCGTCGCGACCGCCGGCGGCGGCTGGCGCGCCACAGGCACGAAACTCTGAGTCATCCCGGCCCTCTCATCGTTCGACGACGGTAAGCAGCACCGGAATCGTCTGCAACTCGCCTGTGGATAACCGGATACGAGGTGATCGGGAAAGGGATTAGCGTGCATGAGAACTCAAGCCTGAAGGGGTCACGCTTGTCTGAATCCGGTCCGGGATTACGCCGTGTGTCAGTTCATGCTGGGGCTGCAGTGGTCGATTTGACGCTGCCCGCTGGGGTCCCCGTCGCGACCCTGATCCCCTCGATCGTCGACATTCTGACAGGCCGCGGCACCGACAGCCCCGGTGGTCTCGTGGGAAGGCGTTACCAGCTGTCCCTGCCTGGCACATTCGCTTTGGATGCGTCGACAACGCTGGCACAGAACGGCATCCGTGATGGTGAGGTCATCGTTCTGAGCGAAGCGCGGACACCGCTGCCCGCTCCCCGTTACGACGATGTAGCGGAGGCCGTGTCGACGACGCTGGACACAACAGCCGCCCGTTCGAATCAGCCCCGGGATCGGAAAGCGACCCGGCTTATGGGCGCGGTGGCAGCGAGCTGCCTGACAGGTATCGGCGCGGTGGCCCTTACTCGAAACGCTCTCAGCGCCAACGCCACCCACCACCTCGGCGCTACCGCAGGCGTCGCGGCATTGGCCGGCTTCGTCGCTCTGCTGTTTGCGGTCATCGCGCACCGGGCACATCGTGACCCGGTCGCCGGGCTCACGCTCAGCGTGATCGCCACCGCATTCGCAGCGGTCGCCGGCATTCTGGCGGTGCCTGCAGCACCGGGTATCCCCAGTGTGCTGCTGGCAGCGATGGCGGCGGCCGCCATGTCCGTGTTGGCGATGCGCTTGTCGGGCTGTGGTGTTGTCACATTGACCGCGGTGTCGTGTTTCGCGTTGGTCGTTGCTATCGCCGCGTTGGTAGGTGTGATCACCGCGGCGCCGCTGCACGTCATCGGGTCGGTATCCGCGCTGTTATCGCTTGGTCTCCTCGGGGTGGCGGCGCGGGTGTCGATCGTGCTGGCCGGGTTGTCGCCTCAGCTACCACCGGCACCGGACCTGGATACAGCGGATTGCTTGGCCGCCAAAGCGATCCGTGCTGACAACTGGTTGACCAGCCTGCTCGCCGCATTCGCATCGTCAGCTGCGGTTGGTGCCATCGTCGCCATGCTCACCGGCGCACCGCGGCTCAGCTGTATCGCTTTTGCCAGCGTCACCGGCGCACTGCTGCTCTCGGATGCGCGCTGCAATGATAGGAGAAGGGCGCTGATATTTGTTGTCAGTGGAATCGTCACTACCGGAACAACATTCGGCGTCACCGCAGCCGGCGCCCCAGATCACGGACCGTGGATAGCCGCCGTGGCGGCGATGCTGGCCGCCGCGGCGATCTACCTTGGCTTCGTCGCTCCGACGATGTCGCTTTCACCCGTCGTACGGCGAAGCGTTGAGCTGCTCGAGTGTCTGGCCCTGGTCGCGATGGTCCCCCTGACCTGCTGGATATGCGGCCTCTATGGCACCGTTCGTGGCTTCAACCCGACATGGAGTTGACCGCGTCACGCGTCATGCGACTGCTGGCGATATCGGCGCTCACGGCGCTGTCCCAGTTGGGAACACCGTCGGCGCAGGCGGTTTCGCCGCCGAAGGTCGACGACAGGTGGCTGCCCAAACCAGCTTTGCCTGCGCCACCGCGGCCGACCGTGCAACGCGAGGTTTGCACGACGATGGCCGGGGGCTCAGGACCTGGCCGCAACCAGCTGGCAGACCTCGACTTACCGCGGGTCTGGCAGCTCACCCGCGGCGCCGGCCAGCGGGTCGCGGTCATCGACACCGGCGTCTCGCGGAACCGCCGGCTGCCCGATGTGGTGCCAGGAGGTGACTATGTGTTCACCGGCGATGGCACCGAGGATTGCGACGAACATGGCACCTTGGTGGCCGGAATCATCGCTGCCGCAACGGATCCGGAAGCCGACAATTTCAGCGGGGTGGCACCCGACGTCACCTTGATCAGCATCCGCCAGTCCAGTGCGAAATTCACTCCGGCCAACGACCGGTCCAGCACAGGGGTGGGTGACGTTGACACCATGGCAAGAGCCGTCCGGACCGCCGCCGACCTCGGCGCATCGGTGATCAACATTTCCTCGGTTGCCTGCGCTCCAGTCGCGTCGCCGCTGGACGACCGGGCGCTGGGTGCCGCACTGGCCTACGCCGTCGACGTCAAGAACGCGGTAATCGTTGCCGCGGCCGGCAATAGCGGCGGCGCCGCACAGTGCCCGCCTCAACGTCCGGACGCAACCTGGGACACCGTCACCGTGGCGGTCAGTCCGGCCTGGTACGACGACTACGTGCTGACCGTCGGTTCGGTGAATGCCGAAGGGACGCCGTCAGTCTTTACTCTCGCCGGTCCCTGGGTGGACGTCGCCGCCACCGGTGAGGCCGTGACCTCGCTCGGTTCGGCATCGCTATCGGGCACCAGTTATGCCGCGCCGGTCGTCAGTGGGCTCGCCGCACTCATCCGGGCCCGGTTCCCGACAATGACCGCGCGACAAGTGAT
>DATKEW010000300.1:0-4187 GCA_035511785.1 Mycobacterium sp. | reverse complement strand
ACAACCGGCGACCGGCACCTCGGCAGCTGAGCCTGCCGAGATCGAAGCGGCCGGGGACACCGAGCGGCAACGCGCGGTCGGCAAGCGTGGCACCCAGCATCTCGGTTTGCTGGTTTTGCGGGTCGGGCTCGGCGTGGTGCTGGGCGCCCATGCGCTGCAGAAGCTATTCGGGTGGTGGGGCGGCCAGGGGGTGACCGGGTTCAAAAACTCACTGTCCGACGCGGGCTACCAGCACGCCGACATCCTCGCCTACGTCAGCGCCGGCGGTGAGCTGGTCGCGGGCGTGCTGCTGGTGCTGGGACTGTTCACCCCGATCGCCGCGGCGGGCGCGCTGGCCTTCCTGATCAACGGTCTGCTGGCCACCATCTCGGCGCAGCCGCGTTCGCACATTTTCGCGTACTTCCTGCCGGATGGGCATGAGTACCAGATCACCCTGATCGTGCTCGCGGTCGCGGTGATCCTGGCCGGGCCGGGCCGATACGGTCTCGACGCCCGCCGCGG
Source organism: Mycobacterium sp. (assembly GCA_035511785.1). Classification (GTDB taxonomy): domain Bacteria; phylum Actinomycetota; class Actinomycetes; order Mycobacteriales; family Mycobacteriaceae; genus Mycobacterium. The sequence goes on along the minus strand of DATKEW010000300.1, from coordinate 3,686 downwards.
CTGGGCATATCGACCCTTCATCGGGTCATTCGTGGCCCTGCTCGCCGGCATCGCCGCCGGTATCGCCGTGTGGGTGCTGCTCAACGGGGTCAATCCGATCGGCTGAAACCCCTGCCGATCCCTTATCGGTACGGGTTGGGAACCCGGCCCGAGCTCGCCTCGGTCAGCAGCGGCAGCGTCGCGAAAGTGACCGCAGGCAATCGCAGCTCCGCACCGCTTTTGAGACAGGCTCGCGCCCAGGAGCCCCTGTGGAACCGCAGCCCGTCGATGTCGTCCCAGCGCACCGTCCGGGTGCCCAGCAGCGTCCGCACAGTCACGCCCCGGTCGTCGGCGACGGTCCGCAGCCGGCTGATCATCGCCGACAACACCACCGGGATGAGGAGCAGCGGGGCGGACGGCTTCCAGGCCAGCACCGGTATCAACAACCCGAGCGTCAGGAATCCCACGGCGATGTGCGCGATCGGTGAAATTCTGATCACCACGGGCGAGCCGGCGGGTGTCGGGGCGGACGAACCAGTAGCCACCCAAACATCATTTCACCGCACACCGGGGCTGCGATTCCGCGCCGGTGCTGCGTCCGCGGCCGGTGGCCAGCGATGGCGGATTTGACGGCTGAACTGTGCGAAGGCTACCGTCACAGACTATGGAAACCGGGATGCTCGTAGTAATTAGTCGGCGCGTTGGTGGCTGACTAACACTTCAGCATTTGAAGCGATCCACCACCAACGCGACCCTCGTGCAGCCGATCAGCTGACGGGGGTTTTTTGTTGCCTACTGCGAGACAACCAATAACCAGGACTAAGAGGACACAGTGAGCGCACCCACTAGGCCACACGCCGGGTCGCGGGAAGCCGCCAACGGCGCGCCGAGCACGTCGAAGCCCGCCGCAAAAGCCCCGACGGCCCAACCGAAACGCGTTGCACCGGAGCAACTGACCGGCGCCCAGTCGGTGATCCGGTCGTTGGAGGAACTCGACGTCGAGATCATCTTCGGAATCCCCGGCGGGGCCGTGCTGCCGGTCTATGACCCGCTGTTCGACTCGAAAAAGCTACGCCACGTGCTGGTCCGCCACGAGCAGGGCGCCGGTCATGCCGCCAGTGGTTACGCGCACGCCACCGGCAAGGTCGGGGTCTGCATGGCGACGTCGGGTCCCGGCGCGACCAACCTGGTGACCCCGCTGGCCGATGCGCAGATGGACTCGATACCCGTGGTCGCCATCACCGGGCAGGTCGGCCGCGGGCTGATCGGCACCGATGCCTTCCAGGAGGCCGACATCTCGGGTATCACGATGCCGATCACCAAGCACAACTTCCTGGTCCGCGACGGCGACGACATTCCCCAGGCGCTGGCCGAGGCGTTCCACATCGCGTCCTCGGGACGCCCGGGCGCCGTGCTCGTCGATATCCCCAAGGACGTGCTGCAAGGGCAGTGCACGTTCAGCTGGCCGCCGCGCATGGATCTGCCCGGTTACAAGCCGAATACCAAACCGCACAGCCGGCAGATCCGCGAGGCGGCCAAGCTGATCGCGGCCGCGCGCAAACCGGTGCTTTATGTCGGCGGTGGCGTCATCCGCGGCGAGGCCACCGAGCAGCTGGCCGAATTGGCCGAACTGACCGGCATCCCGGTCGTCACCACGCTGATGGCGCGCGGCGCCTTTCCGGACAGCCATCACCAGAACCTGGGCATGCCCGGCATGCACGGCACCGTCGCCGCGGTGGCGGCGTTGCAACGCAGCGACCTGCTGATCGCACTGGGCACCCGCTTCGACGATCGGGTCACCGGGAAGCTGGACTCCTTCGCGCCCGGCGCCAAGGTCATCCACGCTGACATCGACCCGGCCGAGATCGGCAAGAACCGGCACGCCGACGTGCCGATCGTCGGCGACGTCAAAGCCGTTATCACCGAACTCATCGCGATGCTCCGCCACTACGAGACCCCGGGCAAGCTCGACATGACCGAGTGGTGGCGATACCTGGAGGAGGTCCGGTCCACCTATCCGCTGAGCTACGGGCCGCAGAGCGACGGCAGCCTGAGCCCGGAGTACGTCATCTCCACGCTGGGTTCCATCGCCGGCCCCGACGCCGTCTACGTCGCCGGTGTCGGTCAGCACCAGATGTGGGCCGCGCAGTTCATCGGCTACGAAAAGCCGCGCACCTGGCTCAATTCCGGCGGCTTGGGCACCATGGGGTTCGCGGTGCCGGCGGCCATGGGCGCGAAGATCGCCCGTCCCGACGCGGAGGTCTGGGCGATCGACGGCGACGGCTGCTTCCAAATGACCAACCAGGAGCTGGCCACCTGCGCGATCGAAGGCGCGCCGATCAAGGTGGCGCTGATCAACAACGGCAACCTGGGCATGGTGCGGCAGTGGCAGAGCCTGTTCTATGGTGAGCGCTACTCACAGACCGATCTGGCCACGCACTCACACCGCATCCCGGATTTCGTGAAGCTGGCCGAGGCGTTGGGTTGCGTCGGATTGCGTTGCGAGCGTGAGGAAGACGTCATCGACGTGATCAACCAGGCGCGCGCGATCAACGACCGCCCGGTGGTGATCGACTTCGTCGTGGGCGCCGACGCGCAAGTGTGGCCGATGGTGGCCGCCGGGACCAGCAATGACGAGATTCAGGCGGCCCGCGGTATTCGCCCGCTGTTCGATGACGAAAGCGAAGGGCACGCCTGATGACCGGATTGCCGAAGATACACACGCTGTCGGTGCTTGTCGAGGACAAACCCGGTGCGCTCGCGCGGGTGGCGGGGCTGTTCTCGCGGCGCGGTTTCAACATCGAGTCGTTGGCGGTCGGCGCCACCGAGCAGAAGGACATGTCGCGGATGACCATCGTGGTCTCCGCCGAAGAGACTCCGCTCGAGCAGGTCACCAAGCAGCTCAACAAGTTGATCAACGTCATCAAGATCGTCGAGCAGGACGAGGAAAACTCGGTGGCGCGCGAGTTGGCGCTGATCAAAGTGCGCGCCGACGCCGGTACCCGCAGCCAGGTGATCGAGGCAATAAACCTCTTCCGCGCCAAGGTGGTTGACGTATCACCGGAAGCGCTGACCATCGAGGCCACCGGTGACCGCGGCAAGATCGAAGCGCTGCTGCGGGTCCTGGAACCATTCGGCATTCGCGAAATCGTGCAATCGGGACTGGTCTCGATGTCACGCGGTTCGCGCGGTATCGGCACCGCCAAGTAAATTTCAGACGCCAAGCGGCAGAAGGAGAGATTCACGTGCCATCCGGGGCATTAGAGATGTTCTACGACGACGACGCAGATTTGTCGATCATCCAGGGCCGCAAGGTCGGCGTCATCGGATACGGCAGCCAGGGGCACGCGCACTCGCTGAGCCTGCGCGACTCCGGCGTCGAAGTGCGCGTCGGGCTGAAGGAGGGTTCGAAGTCCCGGCCCAAGGTCTCCGAGCAGGGCCTGGACGTCGACACCCCCGCCGAGGTCGCCAAATGGGCCGACGTCATCATGTTGCTGGCGCCCGACACCGCGCAGGCCGACATCTTCGCCAGCGACATCGAGCCCAACCTGAAGGCCGGCGACGCATTGTTTTTCGGTCACGGGCTCAACATCCACTTCGGTTTGATCAAGCCGCCCGCCGACGTCACCATCGCGATGGTCGCCCCCAAGGGCCCCGGGCACCTGGTGCGCCGTCAGTTCGTCGACGGCAAGGGCGTGCCCTGCCTG
>DATKEW010000299.1:0-14333 GCA_035511785.1 Mycobacterium sp. | reverse complement strand
TGTGGTCCACGGTTGGGATTTCGCCGTGGCGCTACACCGCGCCCTCGATGTCTCGGACGCACACGCCGCTTTCGTCCTCGAGCTGGCACGGCAGACCCTCACGGCAGAAAGTCGCGTTATCGCCGGATTCGACCCACCCGTAGACGTGCCCGCCAACGCCGGCGAACTCGACCGGCTCATCGCCTTTACCGGCCGCGACCCACAGCAGATGAACGCAACAAGCCACTGCGCTGGCGCGCAAGCACCGGCCATGCGTTCGGCAAACGCCAACGGCCGCGTGATCGACGTTGATGGTGTACCGCTTTGCGCCGACACACGGTCCGGCACAGGCCCGGCGCTGGTCTTTTTGCATTACTGGGGAGGTTCGCGGCGTACCTGGCGGCCGGTGCTTACTCGTCTGCGTCCCGAGCAGGCCTTCGTGAACTACGACCAGCGCGGCTGGGGTGATTCCGCCCACTCGCCCGGACCCTATGACCTGCATCGCCTCGCCGAGGATGCAGTGTCGGTCATCGCCGCGTTGGAATACACCGACTATGTCCTTGTTGGGCACTCCATGGGCGGCAAGGTCGCCCAAGCGCTGGCCGCGCGCCGGCCCGCCGGTTTGGCCGGTGTTGTGCTGGTTGCGCCGGCACCCGCCAAGCCGGTCGGTTCCACCGAACAACTACAGCAGCTGACGATGCACGCCTACGACGATGAGCAGACCGTGCGGCACGGCATTGATCAGATGTTGACCTATCAGCCGCTGGCTGCCGAGCTGCGCAACCAGATCGTCGAAGACAGTCTGAGCGCCGGTGCTGAGGCGCGCCTGGCCTGGCCGAAATACGGTTTAGCCCAAGATGTCTCGGCCGGCCTTTCCGACGTCGACATCCCGGTCGTGGTGCTTGCGGGTGATCACGACAAAGTCGAGCCGCCCGCCGTGCTCGCTGACCACCTGCTGCCGCTCATGCCCCACGCCACGATGATTGTGCTCGAGGACACCGGCCATCTGTCGCCCCTGGAGGTTCCCGACCAGGTGGCGAGTCACATCACGGCATTCACCGCACAGCTCAATGAAGGCTCCACCGCATGACAAACGAGGCCGCAACGCGGCCAATACCCAACGCAACAAGAGGAAACCGAATCATGACCACACATCGCGCCGTTCACGTTGCGACTGCGCACGGTCCGCTCCAGCTGGTGGACGTCGAGACGACCCCGCCACCACCCGACCATGTCCGCATCTCGGTGCACGCCTGCGGTGTCTGCGGAACCGATCGCGAGTTCGTCCACGGCGGACTTCCCAACTTGACATGGCCGCTAACGCCCGGGCACGAAATTGCCGGCACCATAGCTGAAATCGGCAACGGCGTCGACGGCTTCACCGTGGGTGACCGTGTCGCCGTCGGCTGGTTCGGCGGCAACTGCAACCAGTGCGAGTCATGCCGTAAAGGCTTGTTCATCCACTGTGAAAACGGTCAAGTTCCCAGCCGGCACTATCCGGGTGGCTACGCGGAATCCGTCACCGCTCCGGCCACCGCTCTTGCCCGCATCCCCGAAGGGCTGTCCTTCACCGAAGCGGCCCCGATGGGGTGCGCCGGCGTCACCACCTACCACGCGCTACGTGTCACCAACGCCGTGCCGGGTGACCGCGTGGCCGTCCTCGGCGTGGGCGGGCTCGGCCATCTTGGTATACAGTTCGCCCGCGCAATGGGATTCGAAACCATCGCGGTCGCCCGAGGCGCCGAGAAGGCGGCCGACGCGCGCCGATTCGGTGCACACCACTACATCGACTCCACCGCCGCCGACGTTGGCGACGCGCTACAACGGTGCGGCGGAGTTACGGTCGTCCTGGCCACCGCGGCAAGCTCGAACGCGATCGCTCAAACGCTCGGCGGCCTGAAACCGCGCGGAGAGCTGGTCGTCGTCGGTGTATCCAACCAGCCTCTTCCCATCAGTCCTGTGCAGCTCATCTCCCCGGCGCTCACCATTACCGGTCACCCCGCCGGAACGGCGGCCGACATCGAAGACACCATGAACTTCGCCGTCCTCAACGGCGTCCGCGCCCAGGTCCAGGAGCGTCCCCTCGAAGAAGCGCCAGACGCCTATGCCGCCATGGAAGACGGACACGCCCGCTACAGAATGGTCCTCACCATGTGAGCGGAATCGATCGGAATGTTGCTGCCTGGAAAGGAACTTGAGAAAGGACTGTCGCAATGAGCACACCGACGCTGCAGGCGTACTCCCAGACACCGACCCGAGTCGTGCGCGCGGCGAGCGGTATCGACTTCGCTTACCGACGAGTGGGCAATCGAGATGACATACCGCTGGTCCTCGGAAACCAATTCGCCGCGAACATGGACGACTGGGATCCACTCGTTGTCGACGGCTTAGCGGCCGACCGCGATGTGATCACGTTCGACTACCCGGGGATCGGAAGCTCGAGTGGCACCGCACCGGCGACTGTGGCCGAGCTTGCCGTTGAATGCGTCGCGTTCCTGCACGCCTTGGGCCTAACGACCGTCGACTTTCTCGGTTTTTCGCTAGGCGGAATGGTCGCGCAGCAGATCGCTTCGTCTCACCCGGAGATGATTCGACGTGTAATCCTGTGCGGGACAGGGCCACGCGGCGGCGAGCAGATGACCTTTACCGAACTCTCGATAGATGATCTTGCTGACCCCGTTGCCTTGCTCCTGACTTCGTTCTTCACCCCGAGCGACGCCAGCCAGGCCGCGGGTCACGCATACCTGGACCGTCTGAACCGCCGCCGGGCGGATCGCGATACGCCGGTCACGACGGCCGCGGCCGTCGCTCAATTGCGCGCGATCCGGCAATGGGGTGAAATCCCCGCCGCCGACCGCTACGCCATGCTCAGCACGATCCGGCAACCAACACTGATCGTTCACGGCACCAAAGACATTGTCGTTGACTCGGTCAATGCCGTCGTTCTCGAAAGAAACCTGTCTGACGAAACCCTTCTGATACTCCCCGACGCCAGCCACGGCGCACAGTCCCAATATGCCGAAGTCTTCCTGGCCAATGTGCGACTGTTCCTGACCGACTGATCCATTCCAGCGAAAGACAGCACTCATGACTCTGACCATCGATGTCTTCAACAGCGGATACCTGCCCGTCAATGGCGGACCTGGATGGGATCCCGGCAGCACTGCCACCTGGCCCGCATCCACTGCCACGCTAATCGCCGGTGAGCGAGACGCCATTCTCGTCGACGCACTGATGACCATCGACGAAGGCCACCAACTCGTTTCGTGGATCGGCGAAACCGGCAAGAACCTTACGAGCATCGTCATCACCCACGGTCACGGCGACCACTTCTTCGGTGCGGGTCCGGTCCTCGCAGCGTTCCCCGATGCGCGGCTGCTGGCATTGAACACCGCCGTCGTCGAGGAAGCGCGCCTGCATCTTCAACCCGAGATCCAGCAGAACTGGATCGGATGGTTCGGTGATCAGTTCGACCACCAAGCGACGGTTCCCCGGCCGCTTGGCTCGGAAACCCTTGCGGTCGAGGAACACCCGTTGCACCTCATCGAGGTTGGAGGAGCCGATGGCGCATTAGGCACCGTCGTCCACATCCCTGACTTGGATACCGTCTGTGCCGGCGACGCGGTCTACAACAACATCCACATGTGGCTGTGGAACTCGACTCCGGCGAGCCGCCGAACCTGGTTGGCAACGATCGACGCGGTCGCCGGCTTGAACCCGGCCACCATCATCGCCGGCCACAAGGACCCCGATGCACCCGACGACAACGCCGCGCGTCAACTCGCTCAATCACGTGACTATGTCGAGGCATTCGACGAAGCCGTCGCCAAGTCGTCATCGCCCGGAGACATCATCGCCGAGATGACCAGCCGCTTCCCTCGCTACGGGAACCCCTACACCCTGTTCGTTTCCGCTCATTCCCAATACCCCGCCTAGCCGCCGCCAAGGAGCTGTAGCCATGACAACAACCGATGTGGACTAGCTTTCTGCTACCGGAGTTGGCGCAGGCAACGGTGCGGCGCTACGCGGCGGCGGGGTTCTCCAAGACGACGGCCAGCGCCTGTCCGGAGCCGATGCACACCCCGACCGCGCCATAACGCACGCGACGTTCGCGCAGTTCGGTCGCCATGGTCAAAACATAGCGAGTTCCGGTGGCGCCGAAAGGATGCCCGATGGCGACCGCCCCGCCGTTCGGAGTGAGCTTGTCGTCGGGGATCCTGAACCCGCCGAGCTGGTTGGGAAGTTCGCGCAGCACGCCGAGCGCCTGTGCGCTGAACGCTTCGTGCACCTCCCACACGTCGATCTGTTCGGGGGTCAGGCCGGCCCGCTTGATCGCCAACGGCAGCGCCCAGGCGGGAGCCAAACCCATGATCAGCGGATCCAGCGCATACACCGCGGAGGACACCACCCGCGCCAACGGCTCGGCGCCGAGCGCGGCCGCCCGCTCCCCGGACGCCAGGACGATCGCGCTGGCCCCGTCGCTCAGCGGCGTGGAGTTCGCGGCGGTCATCTGGGTGGTGCCCGATTGAACCGGTAGCGCGGCGAGCTGCTCAGCGGTGGTGCCGTCGCGGATGAACTCGTCGTGCTCAAACGTGCGCGCCGGCGTCTTCTTGGTCGCCGGAATCTGCACGGGCATGATTTCTTTGGCCAGCCGCCCCGAGTCGCGCGCGGCCTTGGCGTGCTGCTGGGATCGCAGGGCGAACGCGTCGATCTCCTCGCGGGTCAGGTCGTAGCGGTCGGCCACGTTCTGCGCGGTCTCGATCATGCCGATGTAGGCGTTGCGGGCCAACAGCTTTGGATTCGGCGGCCCTCCGGCACCGGCCCACATGGTGTCCAGCAGCAAAACGGGCCCTCGCGGTGCGAAGGCGGTGTCGCCCTTCATGTATGCCCAGCCCGACCGTGACATCGACTCGACACCACATGCGATACCGAGCCCGAGGTCACCGGCTTTGATCGCGTGTGCCAGGTTCACCGTCGCGTTCAGCGATGAGGCGCAGAAGCGGTTGATCGTCGCTCCGGCGACGCTGTCCGGGAATCCCGCCGCCAGGGCCGCCCAGCGGGCCACATCGCCCATCCCTTCGTGGGCAGGGTTGACGCAGCCGGCCACGATGTCCTCGACTTGATCGAGATCGACACCAACACGCTCGCAGGCGCCCTTCATCGTCATTCCGAGTAAGTCATCCAGCCGGATGTGTGACAGCGAACTGCCGTACCGGGCGAAGGGGGTGCGGACACCACCGAGGACAAACGCGTCAGTCATCGTCGACTCCCACGGATTCGTTTTTCAGGGAACTTCTGATCCCGTGCACCATCTCAATCGCCCTCCCCAAGGTGGTCAACCGGTCATCAAACGTGTCACCGGCAGGGTAGAGCCGCACCGTGTCGACTCCGGCATCACACCACAGCTGCAGTCTTTGCCGCACCATGGATTCCGTGCCGATCAGCGTTGTCGCCAACACCATTTCATCGGTCACCAATTCGGCCGCCCCGTCGCGATCACCGGCCTGCCACCGCTCACGGATCTCGCCGGCCACCTCGGCCCAGCCCTGGCGGCTGTAGGCCCGGTTGTAATAGTTGGTGGACTTCGATCCCATGCCGCCGAGGCTGAAGGCGAGCTCCTTCTTGCGCGCGGCCACCATCGCGCGCAACGACCCCTCGTCGTCGGCGAAGGCCACCTCGGCGCCCTGACAGATGTCCAGATCGCGGCGGGTACGTCCGCTGCGGGCCAAACCGTCATCGAGACACGTGAAGTAAGCGGCGGCACCCTCGGGCACGAAGCTCGTACCGAGCCAGCCGTCGGCGACCTCACCGGTGAGCCGCAGCATCGCCGGCGACAGGGTCGCGAGATAGATCGGGATAGCATGCTCGGCGCGCATCGACAGCCTCATCGGCACCGCGTCACCACCCGGGCGCGGAATGCTGAATTCCGAACCCGCATATGAGATCTTGCCGCCATCGAACACGCGGCGCACAATCTCCACGGTCTCGCGCAGCCGGGCCAGCGGCCGCTCGAACGACACTCCGTGCAGCCCTTCAATGACCTGCGGTCCGGAGGCGCCCAGGCCGAGCAGAAACCTCCCACCCGACAGGTTCGACAACGTCATCGCGGCCTGCGCGATTGCGACCGGGGTCCGGGTCCCGACCTGGATGATCCCCGAGCCAAGCAGCATGCGCTCGGTGCAGGCCGCGTAGTAGCCCAGCGCTGATGGTGCGTCGGACCCCCACGCCTCGGCCACCCAGCAGATGTCCAAACCCAACCTCTCGGCTTCGACCACGAAATCCCTTTGCTGATACCAGTCTTGGAAGCCGGAGGCCTCGACGGTGGTGGCGGCGCGCATCAGCCTTCCACCAATTGCTTAATGTGCTCGAGGGTTACGGTCATGTTCTGCTCGAATTCACGCATCCGCACGAATACGATCTTCTGTTCCTTGTCGGGCATGCGATCGATCGCAAAAGACAGGCCCGAGCGGGCCGGGCCCATCTGCATCCACTGGGTCAGCAGGGTTCCACCGTCCTGAGGATGCAAGCTGAAACGCCATATCGCCGTGGGGTTATCGCGGTCCTCGACCGCCCACGCCAGGACTCGCTCCGGTTCGCACTCGATGACCTCCGACGTGGTCGCCCATTCCCCCAGGGCTTCATGCTTGCTGCGTCCGACGAAGCGCGCGCCGACCGACGGCTCGGTCGCCCCGTCGAGCCATTCGACCGCCTGCAGTTCCTCGCTCATGGTCGGCATCAGCTCAACATCCGACACCACCTGCCACACACGCGACGGCGACGCGGCGATCCACGTCTGGACCTCCACGTTGGGCTTATCCGCGTAGCGCGCACCAGTCCATTCCATATCCCCTGGACCTCCTCATCCTGCTGTTTCGATCGCACACTTGGTCATTAGGGTGCAACGTCTTTGGGCCAACCAAGGAAGCCGCCTGTCTACTGCAGCTCGCCGCGTTCGCGCAGCGCATTGGTCAGTTGCACCCGTGATTGAACACCTAGCTTGGCGTACATCGACCGCAGATGCGTGCCGACGGTGTTTACCGATATACCCAACGCTCTTGCCGCCGACTTGTTGGTGTGCCCAGTGGCGATCAAGTACGCCACCCGGCGTTCGGCGTCGGTGAGCGACCCATCGCCCGACTCGCTGTGATCTGTGAACCACTTCGCGCGCCGGGCGCCGGCTTGCCTCATGACCCGCTGAACCGTCGCCCGGCGCGCCAGCGCACCCATACGGTCGTAGTCCTCCCAGGCGGTGTCAAGTTGGCTGAGCGCAGCCTCGCGTTCGCCGACGTCCAGCAGCATCGCGCCATAGCCTTCGACTCCGGCCGCGCGCAAGACCCGTCGCGGACTGTGCTGCAAGATTCGCACCGACTCGGCGACCATGGCCAGGTCACGATTGAGCAGCCCGCGCATGTTCAACGCCAGCCCCGTCAACGTCGCGACATCGGGATTGCGGCGTGCCCCTTCCTCAGCGATCTCGACCGCACGCTCGGTGAAAGATTGGGCACCGCAGGCCATTCCGACTTCGAAGAAGATCGTCATCCAGCAGGGCCACCACGCCCAGTAACTGCGTGACTCGTTAGGCGCGTCCAGCAGCTGCGACAGAATTCGGTGTGCATTGTCCACATCGCCCTGTGCGGCATTCAGCCAGCCTCGGGTGAATGTCACACCGGGATGGTCGTTCCGCTCGCCATCGCCGTTGATGCCGCAAGCCAGCGCTAGGCGATGCTCGGCCACGGCCAACTGCCCACGCAGCAGCGCGACGAACGCGCGTATCAAAGTGCCCTCAAGGACATGCACGGTGGTGCCGATCACCTGTCCGAGCTCGACAACGGTCGCGGCGGTCTGATCGGCGTCCTGCAGGTGGCCCAGGTTGTAGTGCTGTTTGGCCTGGGCGAACAGCAGATCGGGGACCAGTGACTCGGCCTTGGCATGACTCTCTTCGCTTGCGGCGTCGAGCAGCAACTGCGCATCGTGGTAGCGATCCAACAGCTGCAGCTGCATGATCTCCTCGGCGAGGTATGACACCCTGGTGACGGACCGCAGTTCACGAAAGTACTTCAGCGCCAGCTGGTGTCGACGCTGACCATGGGCGGCTTCACCGGAGGCCTCCAGCGCGAACGCCAGGGCTTGGTGGTCACCTGCCGCGCGTGCTTCGGCCAGCGCCGCCTCGGCCTCTTCGACGGCCTCCTCGACCGGACGAATCCGGGTACCCGCCAGAGCGCGAGCCGCCTGAAAACGCGCTATAAGATCGCGCCGGCCCGAGGCTGACGTGACTCCGCGGTCGGCGCGCTCGACAATGTCGGCGAAGCGACCGCTGAGCCACATCGCTTTTGCGGCCTGGGTTTCGATCCGGCTGACAGTGTCCAAGTCATCGACGGTGGCCAGCAGCCGGTCGGCGACGGTGATCGTATCGGTTGCGCGTTGTGCCCGTGACAACACCGACAGTGCCCGTTCACTGAGTTCCAACCAATTCGACTGATTGGGGCGCAGCGCCCGGAAAGCTTGCAGCGCAAGATCCGCGGCATCGACGGCATTCGTGGCGACGAGCCCGTCGGCGGCGGTGACCATTATCCGGGCGTTGGCCTCGTCACCGACGGCGACGGCAGCCCGCGCGTGGGCGGCGGCCAAGACCGGATCTCCGGCAGTGTCCAGGAAGTGCTGTGCGAATTGGGAATGCAACCGCCGGCGTGTGTCCGGCGCGATCAACTCATAAACCGTCTCTCTGATCAAATCGTGGCCAAAGCTCAATTCGGTACCGGTCGATGCCACCAAGCCGGAGCCCACGACCGATTCGACAGCCTTGTCGTACAAAGGATCCAGGCTCGCGCCGCACAGGCTGGTCAGTTCGACGATAGGCACCGGACGTCCGGCCGTGGCGACGGCATCAATTAGCCGGCGCGCCGTTGCCGATAGACCGGCCAGTCGGTGGCCAACCGCCGCCCGGAATTCCGCCGGGAGTTTATCGTCGCCGCCTGTCTGGGCGGACCGGGCCACGCCGTGGATAATCTGCGTCGCCAGGAACGCATTCCCGTCAGCCGCGTCAAGCAGTCCTTCAACATGCCCAGGGAGCTTGGGACCCAATCGATCTCGTGCGATGTCGGCTACGTCGCGGTGTGTCAACGGGCCCAACCGGATGTGCTCGACCCCGACGACGTCGGCGCCACTGACAGTCAATCCGACGTCGTCGGCCCGGCTCGCCAGTAGCCATAGCGCTGGGCGGCCAGCCAGCCGACAGATCAATGTCCGCAGTGCATATCTGCTGACCCTATCGGCCCACTGCACCGCGTCGACCGCGATTACCACTCGATCCGCGGCCGTCAGCCGCTCAAGATGATCTGCGATGCGATCGACGAGCAGCAGTGGCTCCCCGGCGACGCGGACAACCTGTTCGAACTCCGCCGCGGTGAGAAGGGGATCACGCCCGCTGCGCAACAGACCGATCACCGGCGCGCCGGGGCACGCCTGCTCGATTTCGTCGCACTTGCTTCTGGCCACCCGGATATTCATATGTGTCGACTGACGACAGATCTCCGACAACACCGCGGTTTTTCCGATTCCGGCGTCACCGGAAATCAGCACCACGCCACTGGCACCATGAACGCGCGTGCGGCGCACGACACCGAGCGCCGTCGCCAGCGCCTCGTCGCGGCCGCGCAAGGGCCCGTAGGGCTTGGTCACCGCACCTTTCGTCGCCGACTACTGAGGAAGATCAGGCGCCGTCGGCGAGACTGGCGCATCATCGCCAACCACCACGATGCATAACCAGACCTCGTCCGACAACTGGCTCCGTGTCGTGGGCATCGATGTCCCGCCCGCATTCCGAGCACACGACCCGGACTCCGACTCGGTGGCCGCACGGCTTGTGCAACACGTCCACCGGCGGAGCGGCAAGGCCGGTCCACTGGTTGCCCCATTGCATCAATGCGATGTATACGGGAAACAGTGCCAGGCCCTTGGCGGTGAGTCGGTACTCGTAGAGGTCACGTGCGGTGTGCTCGGCGTAGGGTCGACGCTCCAGAATGCTGTGGTCGACGAGCGAGTTCAGGCGCTCGGTGAGCACGTTGCGCGCCAGTCCGATGCCGCGCTGGAAGTCCTCGAAGCGCCGGGCCCCGTTGAATGCCTGACGCAGAATCACCCAAACCCAGCGCTCCCCGACGATGGCAGCTGAGCGGGCAATCGCACAGTTCTCATCGAGCAGTTCAGCGTGCTTCACAAGCTGAGAGTAGCGTTCTGCCAGTTGCTTTTCAAAACTTAATCAGTCTGCTGTCAGTCCGCCGTCGACGACCAGCGTGGCGGCGGTGATGTAGCCCGCGGCCGGGCTGGCCAGGAACACCACCGCGGCGGCGAGTTCGTCGGGGTCGCCCGGACGCCCGGCAGGGCAGCGCCCCATCTGGCTGTCGACGTACCCGTCGGGGAACTGATCGGTCATCTCCGACGGGAAGAAGCCCGGGGCGAGCGCATTGACGCGGATGCCCTTGCGGCCGGTCCACTGCACGGCGAGGTCGCGGGTCAGCCCGATCACCGCCGCCTTGCTCGCCGAGTAGGCCGCCTGCGGCAGGCCACCGCTGGTCAGCGCTGCGACACTGGCGAGGTTGATGATTGCACTGCCCGGCTTCATGACCCGGCCGCAGGCTTGGGCCATCCAGTATGAGCCGTTGAGATTGATGTCGATCACCTCGCGGAACTGCTCGGGTGTCTCGCGCGTGGCCGGCACAGCGGTTCCCTTACCGGCGTTGTTGACCAGCACGTCGACGCGCCCGAACTCTTTCATCGCTGCGTCGACCACCGCCTGAGCGTCAGCGGGTTGGCTCACGTCGGCGGTGACGGTGAGCGCACGTCGGCCACGCTCCTCGATCAATTCACGGGTCTGCTCGAGCCGGTCGGCGCGGCGGGCAGCGAGGACGAGGTCGGCACCCGCCTCGGCCAGTGCCTTGCCGAACGCGACACCGAGCCCGGAGGAAGCCCCCGTCACGATCGCCACCTTCCCATCCAGGCGGAACCGGTCAAGCACCGTGTTGGTCGACATTGCCTGTCCTCTCGTCGTGGGCTGCCCAACGGTTACATCGTGGTTGCAAAATACTACTAGGTGAGTAGCCTTTCGAGACAGCGGTAATTCCGGAGACAGGAGGCTCGCCGTGATCAACTCGAGCAGTCCCCCCAAAATTCGGGCGGTGGCGGTCAAGGTCGAGCGCCGCGAAGCAAGGTTCCCGGGACGATGAGCGGTAACCGGCAGTGGCATCTCGCCGCGCGCCCCGTCGGCAACATCCGGAGCTCCGACTTCGAACTCGTCGAGGCACCCATCCCCGAACCGGGCGAGGGAGAGTTCGTTGTCGCGGTGACCCACATTTCGCTCGATCCTGCGATGCGCGGCTGGATGAATGCCGGCCGCTCCTATATTCCGCCCGTTGAGATCGGCGAGGTGATGCGGGCGCTGACTCTCGGCGTCGTGATCAGTTCCCGCAGTGAAGGATTCGCCGAAGGCGACCTTGTCCACGGCACTTTCGGCGTCCAGGAGTACGCACTATCGGACGGCGCGGGCGTCTACAAGATCACCCCGGTCGAAGGGCAATCGCCGGCCGCGTATCTCGGCGTGCTGGGGATGACCGGAATGACCGCCTACTTCGGCCTGCTGGATGTCGGGCGGCTACAGCCGGGCGAGACCGTACTGGTTTCGGGCGCCGCCGGCGCGGTCGGAACGACGGTCGGTCAGATCGCGAAGATCAAGGGCGCGAACGTCGTTGGCGTCGCCGGCGGCAGCAAGAAATGCTCGATGCTGGTCGACGAACTCGGCTTCGACGGTGTTGTCGACTACAAGCAGGGCGGGCTGCGCGATCAGCTGCGCCGGCACACCCCTGATTTCGTCGACGTGTTCTTCGACAACATCGGTGGCGAGATCCTCAATAACGGACTGACTCGCCTGGCGCGCGGCGCTCGAGTGGTCATCTGCGGCGCGGTCTCGCAATACAACAACGCCGACGCCGTGACAGGCCCGAGCAACTACATGAATCTGCTGGTCAGCCGCGCATCGATGATCGGCTTCGTCGTCTTCGACTACGTGGAGCGCTATCCGGAGGCGGTGGCGGAAATGTCGCGCTGGCTCGCCGACGGGCGACTGCGAAGTATCGAGGACACCGTGCGCGGCGACATCGACACGTTTCCCGGCACCCTCGCGCGGCTGTTCACCGGCGAGAACACCGGCAAGCTCGTGCTCGAACTCCAGCGGTGACCAGATCCTCGACAACAGTTGGTTAGGTCTCCATGAAGCGCATTTACGCCGACTCCCACCCGCCGTTGCTGAACCCGCGTGACGTCGATTTCCTGCTTTATGAATGGCTGGACGTGGCCGCACTGTGCGACCGGCCGCGTTACCGAGAGCACTCGATCGAGTCCTTCGAGTCGGTGCTGGATCTCGCCGCAGACATAGCAATCAAACGCTTTGCGCCGCACTTCAAGACCGCCGATGCGCAGGAGCCTTCCGTCAATCCCGACGGCACAATAACCACCCTGCCTGAGATGAAAGAAGCGCTGTCCGCCGTTGGTGCCGCCGGACTATTGGCCGGCGAGTTCGACCACGATATCGACGGCTACCAGCTCCCGTACGTGGTGTCGAGGGCCGCGTTCGCCTGGCTGCAGGCGGCGAACATCAGCACCGCCTCCTACCTGGGTCTCACCATTGGCAACGCGCATCTGCTGGCCGCCTTCGGGGACAAAGAACAAATCGACACCTGGGTGCGGCCCATGCTCGACGGTCGCTACCTGGGAACCATGTGCCTGTCGGAGCCACATGCGGGGTCATCGCTAGCCAACATCACAACGCGGGCGGTGCGACAGGACGACGGGACATACCGCGTCACCGGCACCAAGATGTGGATCAGCGGCGGCGATCACGAGATGTCCGACAACATCGTTCATCTCGTGCTGGCGAAGACGCCCGGCGGCCCGCCGGGCGTCAAAGGAATCTCGCTGTTCATCGTTCCCAAGTATCTCGTCGATGAAGGTGGACGACCGTCCACCCGCAATTCAGTGGTGCTGGTCGGCCTTAACCACAAGATGGGTAATCGCGGGACGACCAACGCGCTGCTGAACTTCGGCGACGAGTCGATCACTCCTGACGGCCGCGATGGCGCGGTTGGCTACCTTGTCGGCGACGAGTTCGACGGGCTGCGCCAGATGTTCCACATGATGAATGAAGCCAGGATTGGCGTCGGACTGGCCGCCACGGCCCAGGGATACACGGGCTATCTGCAGGCGCTCTCCTACGCGCGCACCCGACTGCAGGGCAGAACCCTCGCGCGCGGCCGTGAATCCGTCGACGAGACGCCGATCATTTCCCATCCCGATGTGCGCCGAATGCTGCTGGCCCAAAAGAGTTACGTCGAGGGCGCATTGGCGCTCGGGCTGTATTGCGGTCGGCTCATCGACGAGACACTCTCGGCCCCAACCGATGCCGATCGGAACGACGCAAGGCTGCTGCTAGAGCTGTTAACTCCGATCGCGAAGAGTTGGCCTTCGCAATGGTGTGTCGAGGCCAATAGCCTGGCCATTCAGGTACACGGTGGATACGGGTACACCCGCGACTACAACGTCGAGCAGCTCTACCGGGACAATCGGCTCAACTCCATTCACGAGGGCACCCATGGCATTCATGCATTAGATCTGCTCGGCCGAAAAGTGCTCGTCGATGGTGGCCGTGGCCTGCCGCTGCTGCTCGACAAGATCCGGCACACGACCAACCAGGCGTCGGCGCTAGGAGATCCGCTGGACCAGTGGGCCAGCACGCTGGCAACGGCAGCGTGGCGAATCAAGCGCACTACCGGAATGCTTTGGAAGGACGGTGATCCAGGTAGCGCCCTACCCAACGCCACGGTGTACCTCGAAGCCATCGGTCACGTCGTGATCGCCTGGATCTGGCTCGAGCAGTGTCTTGCCGCACACGGCAAGACCGGAGACTTCTATGACGGTAAGCGCATCGCCGCGCAGTACTTCTTCCGCTACGAACTGCCCAAGACCACCGCGCAGTTCGACCTGCTCGATAGCGGCGACCGAACCACCACAGACCTGGACGAAAGCTGGTTTTAGCCATAAGTTTCCCGACGGAGGTGCAATGCAGCAGCTGACGGGTTTGGATGCCGCATTTTTGGCGCTCGATTCGCCCACGGCCTACGGGCACGTCGGCAGTGTGTCTGTCCTGGATCCGCCCGCGGGCGGCAAGGCGCTGACCCTTGAGCGGCTGACCGAGCTCATCGAGTCCCGGTTGCATCTGGTCCCGCCGTTTCGCCGCCGGTTGGTGGAGGTGCCCTTCGGTCTCGATCAGCCGTACTGGATCGAGGACCCCGATTTCGACATCGAGTTTC
>DATKEW010000298.1:0-6710 GCA_035511785.1 Mycobacterium sp. | reverse complement strand
GCATCGGCGGGCACGCTGCCCACCCATCGGCCACAGTTCGTCGGAATGGTCGCCGGCGTCACGGTGATCCTCGTTTCCCTTACATTCCTGCCCATGCTCGCGCTCGGGCCTCTCGCTGAAGGAATCCACTGATGACCGCGACCATCGATTCGGCTGAGCAGACGCAGCCCGAGACCGCCACAGGCAAGACGCGAGTTCAGGGCGGCTTGCTCGATCCCAAGATGCTGTGGAAGTCGACGCCCGACGCGCTGCGCAAACTCGACCCGCGCACCCTGTGGCGCAACCCGGTGATGTTCATCGTCGAAATCGGCGCCGCCTGGAGCACCTGGTTGGCGATCGCCAACGAAACGTGGTTTGCGTGGTTGATCGTGGTCTGGCTATGGCTAACCGTCCTGTTCGCGAACCTCGCGGAGGCGGTGGCCGAAGGCCGGGGCAAGGCCCAGGCCGAAACGCTGCGCCGAGCCAAAACCTCCATGATGGCCCGGCGCCTTAAGAACTGGAAACCCGGTGCCTCCGCCGTGGAGGAAGAAGTTGCTGCGCCGCTGCTGCAACAGGGCGACATCGTCGTCGTCGAGGCCGGGCAGGTGATACCGGGTGACGGCGACGTGGTGGAGGGCATCGCCTCGGTGGACGAATCGGCGATCACCGGTGAGTCGGCGCCGGTGATTCGCGAATCCGGTGGCGACCGTTCGGCGGTCACCGGCGGCACCACCGTGCTGAGCGACCGCATCGTCGTGCAAATCACCCAAAAGCCCGGAGAAAGCTTCATCGACCGGATGATCGCGCTCGTCGAGGGCGCCAACCGGCAGAAAACCCCCAACGAGATCGCGCTGAACATCCTGCTGGCCGCGTTGACGATCATCTTCGTCTTCGCCGTCGCGACCCTGCAGCCGCTGGCGATCTACTCCAAGGCCAACAGCCCCGGCGTCCCGGACACCCAGGCGCTCAACGGAGGTGGGGTCACCGGGATCGTGATGGTGTCGCTGCTGGTGTGCCTGATCCCCACGACGATCGGCGCGCTCCTATCGGCCATCGGCATCGCCGGCATGGACCGGCTGGTGCAGCGCAACGTTCTCGCGATGTCCGGTCGTGCGGTGGAGGCCGCCGGCGACGTCAACACGCTGCTGCTCGACAAGACGGGCACCATCACGCTGGGCAACCGGCAGACCGGCGCCTTCATCCCCCTTGACGGGGTCACCTCTGAGCAGCTGGCCGACGCCGCCCAGTTGTCCAGCCTCGCCGACGAAACACCGGAAGGACGCTCGGTAGTCGTGTTCGCCAAACAGCACTTCGGGCTGCGCGCGCGCACGCCGGGCGAACTCGCGCAAGCCCAATGGGTGCCCTTCTCCGCCACGACGCGAATGTCGGGTGTCGACCTCGACGGGCATCTGCTGCGCAAGGGCGCGGCCAGCTCGGTCGCGGAATGGGTACGCAGCCAAGGCGGCAAGGTGCCCACCCAGCTCGGCGAGATCGTCGACGGCATCTCCGCCAGCGGCGGTACCCCGCTGGTCGTCGGGGAGAGGGTCAATGGCGAGGCGGCGGTGCTGGGTGTCATCCACCTCAAGGACGTCGTCAAGCAGGGCATGCGTGAGCGGTTCGACGAGATGCGGAAGATGGGCATCCGGACGGTGATGATCACCGGCGATAACCCGTTGACCGCCAAGGCGATTGCCGACGAGGCCGGTGTTGACGACTTCCTCGCGGAGGCCACGCCCGAGGACAAGCTCGCGTTGATCAAGCGTGAGCAAGAGGGCGGCAAGCTGGTCGCGATGACCGGCGACGGCACCAATGACGCGCCGGCGCTGGCTCAGGCCGACGTGGGCGTGGCGATGAACACCGGCACATCTGCCGCCAAAGAGGCCGGCAACATGGTGGACCTCGACTCCGACCCCACCAAGCTCATCGAGATCGTGGAGATCGGCAAACAGTTGCTGATCACCCGCGGAGCGCTGACCACGTTTTCGATCGCCAACGACATCGCGAAGTACTTCGCGATCATCCCGGCAATGTTCGTCGCACTGTTCCCCGGGCTGGACATGATCAACATCATGCGGCTGCACAGCCCGCAGTCGGCGATCCTGTCCGCGGTGATCTTCAACGCGATCATCATCGTGATGTTGATCCCGCTATCGCTGCGCGGCGTGCGATACACGCCGAGCAGCGCTTCGAAACTGTTGAGCCGCAACCTCTACATCTACGGGCTCGGCGGCATCATCGCCCCGTTCATCGGCATCAAGGCCATCGACCTCATCGTCCAATTCGTCCCAGGGATGTCCTGACATGAAGTTCTCCAATTTCGTCCGCATGCACTGGGCGGCGTTCCGCGCGCTGCTGGTGCTGACCGTGATCACCGGTCTGGCCTATCCGCTGTTCATCTGGCTGGTCGCGCAGATTCCCGGACTGCACGACAAGGCCGAAGGGTCGATTCTCACCGCCAACGGCAAGCCGGTCGGCAGCCGGCTGATCGGCCAGCTGTTCACCGACAAGGACGGCAACCCGCTGCCGCAGTACTTCCAGAGCCGCCCCTCGGCGGCCGGCAACGGCTACGACCCGCTGTCGTCCAGCGCAAGCAACCTGGGGCCGGAAAGCATCGTCGACACACCCGCCGATCCATCGCAATTGGCAGCCGGGAAGTCCGCGTCGGATGCGGGCTTCAAGCCGAGCCTGCTAACCCAGGTGTGCACGCGCAGCGCCACGATTGGCCAACTGGAGGGTGTGGATGGGTCACGTCCGTTTTGCACGGGCGGCGGTGTGGGCGCGGTGCTGTCGGTGATCGGCCCCCGCGACGCCGGCGGAAACGTCATCCACCCCACCCGAGTGGTCAGCGTCAACGAGCCATGCCAGACGACGCAGACGTCGTTCCTGGCCATCTACCAAGGTGTGCGGGTCGAGTGCGCCAAGTACGGCGAGGACTACACGATCGGCCAGATCGTGCCCGTCCGCGGCGCGGCACCCTCCAACCCGGCCGTGCCCGCCGACGCGGTCACCGCCAGCGGCAGCGGCCTGGACCCGCACATCTCCGTGGCTTATGCCGACATCCAGGTCGCCAGGGTGGCCAAGGCCCGGCATGTCAGCCCGGATCAGATACGGGCGGTCGTAGCGCAGTACCGCAGCGGCCGCGACCTTGGCTTTTTCGGTGAGCCTACGGTGAACGTGCTGCAGCTCAACCTGCAACTCGATCACCGGTATCCGGTCTCGAGCTAGCGCCATAGGGGGATGATGGTTGACGTGAGCGTAACCGACCACCATCCCAAACGCGGGGAACTACGCATCTACCTCGGTGCGGCACCGGGTGTCGGCAAGACGTACGCGATGCTCGGAGAAGCCCACCGGCGGTTGGAACGCGGCACCGACGTGGTGGCGGCCGTTGTCGAGACCCACGGACGAGCGAAAACCGCTGAGCTGATTGAGGGTATCGAGGTCATCCCGCCGCGTTACATCGAATATCGCGGCGGCAGCTTTCCCGAACTCGACGTACCGGCCGTGCTGGCACGGCATCCGCAGGTGGTCCTGGTCGACGAACTCGCCCACACCAATACACCGGGCAGCAAGAATGAAAAAAGGTGGCAGGACGTCGAGGAACTGCTCGACGCCGGGATCACGGTGATCTCCACCGTCAATATCCAGCACCTGGAAAGCCTCAACGACGTCGTCGCCCAGATCACCGGTATCGAACAGCAAGAGACGCTGCCGGATTCGATCGTGCGCCAGGCTTCGCAGGTCGAACTCATCGACATCACGCCGGAGGCGCTACGCCGCAGGCTATCCCACGGCAACGTCTACGCCCCGGAACGAATCGATGCGGCGCTGTCGAATTACTTCCGCCGCGGAAACCTCACGGCACTAAGGGAATTGGCGCTGCTATGGCTAGCGGACCAGGTGGACACCGCGCTTGCCAAGTACCGTGCAGAGAACAAGATCACCGACATGTGGGAGGCTCGCGAGCGAGTCGTGGTGGCGGTCACGGGCGGCCCGGAATCGGAGACGTTGGTAAGACGGGCATCCCGGATCGCGTCGAAGTCCAGCGCCGAGCTGATGGTGGTGCACGTCATACGGGGTGACGGGCTGGCCGGCGTGTCGGAGCGTAGGACGAGCAAGATTCGGGAGCTGGCCAACAGCCTCGATGCTTCCCTGCATACCGTGGTGGGTGACGACGTACCCACGGCCCTTCTGGATTTCGCGCGTGAGAACAACGCGACCCAGCTGGTGGTCGGCACATCCCGCCGGTCCCGGTGGGCGCGCATCTTCGAGGAGGGTATCGGCCCGGCCATTGTGCAGCGCTCCGGCAGGATCGACGTGCACATCGTCACCCATGACGAATCCAAGCGCGGATTTCACATAGGGTCGCTCGCGCCCCGCGAGCGACGCGTCGCGTCCTGGCTGGCGGCCTTTATCGTCCCGTCGGTCATCTGCGCGGTCACGGTGACCATGCTGGACCGGTATCTGGACACCGGCGCCGAGAGCGCATTGTTCTTCGTCGGGGTGCTCGCGGTTGGGCTGCTGGGAGGTGTTGCCCCAGCGGCGCTTTCGGCGGTGCTGTCCGGGTTGCTGCTGAACTATTATCTGATAGCTCCGCGGCACAGCTTCACCATCGCCGAACCCAGCAGCGCCGTCACCGAATTGGTCCTACTGCTGATCGCGGTTGCGGTCGCGGTCCTCGTCGACGGCGCGACCAAACGCACCCGGGAAGCACGGCGCGCGTCCCAAGAGGCCGAGCTGCTGACGCTGTTCGCCGGATCGGTGCTGCGTGGCGCCGACCTCGAGACGCTGCTCGAACGTGTGCGGGAGACCTACTCACAGCGCGCGGTCAGCATGCTGCGGGAGCCCAGCGAGGAAGACCGCGCCAGCGGAAAGAAGAGCTACGTTGTCGCCTGCGTGGGCAACGATCCTTGTGTGAGCGTTGATTCCGCTGACACCGCGATCGAGGTCGGCGACGACGAGTTCTGGATGCTGATGGCCGGCAGAAAGCTTTCGGCACGCGACCGCCGGGTACTCACCGCGGTGGCCAAACAAGCCGCTGGTCTGATCAGGCAGCGGGAACTGGCCGACGAAGCCAGCCGGACCGAGGCGGTCGTACGGGCCGACGAGCTGCGCCGCTCCCTGCTCTCGGCGGTCAGCCACGATCTGCGGACGCCGCTGGCGGCGGCCAAGGTCGCGGTATCCAGCTTGCGCGCCGAAGACGTCGCCTTCTCGCCTGAGGACACCGCCGATTTGCTGGCCACCATCGAGGAGTCCATCGACCAGCTGACCGCGTTGGTCGGAAACCTGCTCGATTCCTCGCGTCTGGCCGCCGGCGTGCTTCGCCCGGATCTGCACCGGGTGTATCTCGAGGAAACGGTGCAGCGCGCGCTGGTCAGCATTGGCAAGGGCGCCACCGGCTTTTACCAACCCGCCATCGATCGCGTCAAGGTCGACGTCGGTGATGCGGTGGTGATGGCCGACGCCGGGCTATTGGAACGGGTCCTTGCCAACCTGATCGACAACGCCCTGCGGTACGCGCCGAACAGCATCGTAAGGGTCAACGCGGGACAGGTAGGCGATCGCGTCCTGATCAATGTCATCGACGAGGGGCCCGGAATTCCGAAAGGTGCCGAGGATCAAATCTTTGAAGCCTTCCAACGGCTGGGTGATCACGACAACACCACCGGTGTCGGGCTGGGGATGTCGGTGGCGCGCGGCTTTGTCGAGGCCATGGGTGGCACCATTGCAGCCGGCGATACCCCGGGCGGCGGACTGACCGTCGTGGTGGATCTGGCCGCACCGCAAGAGATTGGTGCACGATGACCCGGGTGTTGGTGATCGATGACGAGCCGCACATCCTGCGGGCGCTGCGGATCAACCTGTCCGTGCGTGGCTACGAGGTCATTACCGCCTCGACCGGTGCCGGGGCGCTGCGCGCCGCCGCTGAGCACAAGCCTGAGGTGGTGATCCTCGACCTCGGCCTGCCCGACATATCGGGTATCGAGGTGCTGGGTGGTCTGCGCGGCTGGCTCACGGCACCGGTGATCGTGTTGTCGGCGCGCACCGATTCGTCGGACAAGGTCGAGGCGCTGGACGCCGGCGCCGACGACTACGTCACGAAACCGTTTGGGATGGACGAGTTCCTGGCTCGACTGCGCGCCGCGGTCCGCCGCAATGCCGCGGCGTCCGAAATGGACCAGCCGGTTGTCGAGACCGAGGCGTTCACCGTCGATCTGGCCACCAAGAAAGTCACCAAGGACGGTGTTGAGGTGCATCTGACCCCGACAGAATGGGGCATGCTCGAGGTGCTGGTGCGCAATCGGGGCAAGCTGGTCGGCCGCGAAGAACTCCTCAAAGAGGTTTGGGGTCCGGCGTATGCCACCGAAACCCATTACCTGCGTGTGTATCTGGCACAGCTGCGGCGCAAGCTCGAGGATGACCCGTCGCACCCCAAACACCTGTTGACCGAATCGGGTATGGGCTACCGCTTCGAGGCCTGACTGTGCGTCCAAGGCATGGAGTGTGCGTCCAGGGCGCAGATTGCGCGAAATCTTCGCCCTCACCGCACACCGGAAGCCCTCAGTGCACACTCGAACCCATGGCCACCGTGTGGCGGGTGTGACTTACCCGGCGATCGACAGCACGATGCCGTCCAGGATGTCGTGTTCGCTGACTGTCAGCTCATCGATACCGGCCCGGCTGCGCAGCTCTCGCGCCAATTCCTCGACCACGATCGCGCCGCCTCCGAT
>DATKEW010000297.1:0-5794 GCA_035511785.1 Mycobacterium sp. | reverse complement strand
CAAGGACGGCTTCTACGACGTGCAGCTACCTGACCTCGACGGACCGGTGCTGCGCGGACGGTTCCGCACCGACGCCGACGGGCGGATCGCGTTTTGGTCGATCCTGCCCCACGAGTACCCCATCCCGGACGACGGCCCGGTGGGGCAGATGCTCGCCGCGGTCGCCCGGCACCCCTTCCGGGCGCCGCACGTGCATTTCATGATCAGCGCGCCCGGGTACCGGCGCCTGGTCACCCAGCTGTTCCCCCGGGGCGGACCGTATCTGGACTCGGACACGGTTTTCGCTGTCAAGGACCCGCTGATCGTCGACATCCCCGCCCAGGACGACCCGCCGCCGGACGGCCGCACGGTCGGCGGGTGCTGGCACCTACTCGACTACGTCTTCCACCTGGCACCGGACACGAACGTGCCTGACAACTATTCAGAGATCACCCTCGGGAGCGCGACATGAACGCCCACACTGGCCATGACACCGACGTCCTCGTGGTCGGCAGCGGGCCGGCCGGCGGCGCGGCCGCGCTGGCGCTCGCGACCTACGGGATCAAGACCATGATGGTCAACAAGTACGGCTGGGTGGCCAACACCCCGCGAGCGCACATCACCAATCAGCGCACCCTCGAAGTGCTGCGCGACCTGGGTGTCGAGGACGAGGCGCTGGCGCTGGGCACACCGCAAGAGATCATGGGCGACACCGTGCTGTGCACGTCGCTGGCCGGCGAGGAGATCGGGCGGATCCGCACCTGGGGCGCCGGTGACGAGCACCTCACCGAATACACCAGCGCCAGCCCGTGCCCGATGATCGACCTGCCGCAGACCTACCTGGAGCCGATCCTGGTTACCAACGCGGCCAAGCGCGGCGCCAACTGCCGCTTCGACACCGAGTTCCTGTTACTTGAGCAAGATTCCGACGGAGTAAGTGCCACGCTGCGCGATCGGCTGCGCGGCGACGACTACACCGTCCGGGCAAAGTATTTGATCGGCGCCGACGGAGCCCGCAGCATCGTCGCCGAGCAGATCGGGCTGCCGATCGCCGGGCGCAGTGGGGTCGGCGGCAGCATGAACATCGTCTTCACCGCCGACCTGAGCCGCTACGTGGCGCACCGCCCCAGTGTCTTGTATTGGTCGATGCGACCCGGTGCGCATATGGGCGGGATTGGCATGGGCCTGATTCGCATGGTGCGGCCGTGGAACGAGTGGCTGCTCACCTGGGGCTACGACATTACCGAGCCGCCGCGGCAATTAGACGACGCGGAGGCCGAACGGATCGTCAGGGACCTGATCGGCGACGACAAAATTCCCATCCACATCGACTCCACCTCGCTGTGGACGGTGAATCATAGCTACGCCACCGAGTATTCGGTCGGGCGAGTGTTTTGCGCCGGAGACGCGGTCCACCGGCACCCACCATCGAACGGACTAGGCTCCAACACATCGATCCAAGACTCGTTCAACCTGGCCTGGAAGCTGGCCGCGGTCATCAAGGGGCAGGCGTCCCCGACCCTACTGGACTCCTACACCGCCGAGCGCGCGCCGGTGGGCCGCCAGATCGTGGACCGGGCCAACCTTAGCCGCGACCAGTTCGGGCCGATCTTCGAGGTCCTCGGCATCGCCGCCGGCGGCGACGAGGCGGGAATCGACGCCGGCCTTGCGGCGTGTCGGGCCGAGGACGCCGAGGGCGCCAAGCGGCGCGAACAGCTCGACGCGGCGATCCGGCTGAAGAACTACGAATTCAACGCGCACGGCGTCGAACTCAACCAGCGCTACCAATCCAACGCGGTGATTGACGACGGTGGTCAAGCCGAGCAGTGGCCGCGTGACCAGGAACTGTTCCATCAACCGTCCACCCGGCCCGGCGCGAAGATGCCGCACGCCTGGCTGATCGACGAGGAAGGACGACGCATCTCGACTCTTGACCTGGTCGGGCACGGTGTGTTCACCGTCGTCACCGGGCCCTCAGGGCGAGGTTGGGAACAGGCCGCACAAATCGTGGAATCCGAACTCGGCGTGCCGCTGCGCACGGTGTGCATCGGCACGCAAGGCGCACATGATGCCTACGGGTCCTGGGCCAGGCTCCGGGAGGTCGCCGAGCACGGCGCGCTGCTCGTACGCCCCGACTGCTATATCGCCTGGCGGTCTGTCGGCGCTCCGCCCGACGTCCAGGGTGCGGCTGAGCGCTTGTCGTCAGCGTTGTCCGCGGTATTGAGTCGGTGAAACCGATGCTGGAGATCTTCTCAGATCCGGACGAGGCGGTCGCCGGTATTCGCGATGGCTCGACGGTGCTGGTTGGGGGCTTCGGGATGGCGGGAATGCCGGTGACTTTGATCGACGCGTTGGTCACGTAGCCGCCGGCGGGCAGTTCGCAGTCTGGGCGCCCGATTAGCTCACCGATGCCTTCCATTGCTTCAGCGGGGATGAGCCCTTGGCCCGTGTAGGCGGCCCGCACCGGGCAAAGGCGCTGCGCGAGGTCCGGGCGCACGCCAAGGCTTGTCTCGCGCATTCCGAGTGGACCAAAGACCTCTTCGTCGAGCATCTGTGCATAGCTCCGCCGACCCCCGTCGGCGCGCTGGCATAGCGCCGCGATGACTGTGTGCGCCAGCAGAAACGAGTAGTTCACCCGCTCACCGGGGCGGGATTCAAGTTGTTGAGCGCAGGCGTAGTCCAGCAGTTTCTTGATGTCGGTGAGCGTGTCGGGGGGACCAGCGGAATAGCCGACTGAACGCCGCTGGTGTGGGTGAGCAGGTGATAAAAATTGACCTTCTCTTTGCCCAGCACTCCGAACTCCGGGATTACCTGGCGACGGGCGCGTGCAACCGAAGCACCCCGCGCTTCACGAGCGAAAGCGCCAAGACGTTGGTGAACTGCTTTCCGGCCGAGAAGGTCACGAACACCGAGTTGCGGTCTAGGCGCTTCTGCGCGGTGCGATCCGCGTAGCCCTCGAGAATATCAAGCACAACATCGCTGTGGCGGGCCACGCGAAGAGCGACCCCGTGGCACCGATTCTCATCGATGTGCCGTCCATCAGACTTCCCTTTCGCATTCGGGGTTGGCGACCCTTGAAGGCCGGCGTGGCGTGCGTGGCGGCCGTAAACCGCGCGTCATGGAAGAGCCCCGATGTCGCTTGGGTGCCTCGCTACCGGCGTCACCTGAATGTCCATATAGGGAAACAGCGGCAGCCCGGACAGTAGGTCGTGCAGTTCGTCGTTGGTGTCGACATCGAAAATCGAGAAGTTCGAATATTTGCCGACGACCCGCCAGATGTGTGGCCATTTGCCGGCTCTCTGCAGCTTTTGGCAGTAGTCCTTTTCCCTCGCGACGGTGTCGGCCCGGGCCTGCGGGTCGAGATCAGGTGGCAGGTGCACGTCCATCCGCACGTGGTACAACACTTCAGTTCCGCTCGGGGTCAAGGACGAAGTTGTAGACCATCGCGTAGCTGCCGTCGGGCTGTTCTTTGGGGTCGAGCATCAATTCCGGCTTGACCGCGGTGGCGATGTCGTCGGCGTTGTGCGGATCCCCCGGGAAATACAGCTGGGCAGTGAGCAGTTCGTGGCCGGGTGCGGACACCTTCACGTGGAGATGCGCTGGCCGCCAAGCATGCCAGCCGGCGGCGGAGATGAGCTTGCCGCAGGCGCCGTCGGTGGGGATCTGGTAGGGCGCGGGCCGGATGGTGGTTATGGTGAATTTGCCGTCAGGGCCGGTCGAGAAGCTGCCACGCAGGTTCCATTCCGCGATGCCGGGCGCGAACTGCGAGTAGTAGCCGTCGGCGTCGGCGTGCCAAAGTTCGACTTTGCCGGCCAGCGGGCTGCCGTCGGTGGAGGTGATGGCGCCTTCCCACACCAGCGGGGCGCCCTTCTCGTTCTCACGCATGGGCAGCGTCGCGTGCGCGCCGAGTCCGGGGGCGTTGGGCACGTAGTACGGGCCTTCAATGGTGCCCTTGTTGCCGTGCCGGTGCGCGGTGGCGACATCCTCGACCGCGTGCTCGACCCAGACGTCAAGGAACAGAGGCCATTCGCCGTCCAGGCCAACCTGGATCAGCCACGCCTTCAGCGCGTTGAACTCGCCGTAGGTGACGTGGTGCTTACGTATGGTCGCGTGCACCGCATCGAGCACCTCCCGCGCCAGCAGGTCGACGCGTTCCTTGGAAGTGTCCTTGACCGCCTCGAACGGTGCCTTGTCGGTTTGGAACCGTTGGGTGGCAGAGGCCCCGGAAGCGGCGGCGGTGGCCTTGGCCGAGGTGTCGAAGGTCGTCTTGAAACTAGTCACGGTCGTTCTCCTCGTTCGGATTTCGTACGTTGGTCAGCGGTCGGTGCGGTAGCGAGCCAGCTTGTCGGGATCGATCTCGACGCCCAGACCCGGCCCGGGTTGCACGCACAGCACGCCATCGCGGATCTGCAGCGGCTCGGCCAGCAGGTCGTCGCTCATGTCCAGGAAGTTCGACAGCTCACCGGCTCGTCGCGAGGTCAGGTGGTAGGCGGCCCCGAAGGCGACCGTGCACGCGGTGCCGAGCTGGCCGTCGATCTGGTTGCCCATCACGACCTCGAGGCCGAGCCCTTCGGCGAGGTGGTGTACCCGCTGCGACCCGGTGAAGCCGGTGCGGGCGGTCTTGATGCTGATCGCGGTCGCGGCGCCGGCGAGTACCTCGCGGGTCACGTCGGCCGGTGTCGGGACAGACTCGTCGGCGATGAACGGCACGTCGAGCTGGTTGACCAGCCACCGCCGGCCGAGGACGTCGTCGGCCGGGCACAGCTCCTCGGCGAAGAGCAGATCGAGGTCGGCCATTTCCTTCATCGCGCGCAGCGACTCCGACGCAGTCCAGCCGCGGTTGCCGTCGACGTAGAGCTCGACGGCATCGCCGAAGTGTTCCCGCAGCGCACGGACCACGGCCGTGTCAAGCGCGACCGGGTGGCGGCCAACCTTGATTTTGAAGGTGCCAACGCCGTAGATCTCTTGCATCCGCTCGGCTTCGGCGACCATGGTCGCGGGCTCGTCGAAACCGAGCATGTGCGCCACCCGCATCCGGTCGGTGAACCCGCCCAGCAGCTCGCTGACCGGTAATTCCAGGGTGCGGCCGAGCGCATCCCAGATCGCCATATCGACCGCGGCCTTGGCGGCCGGATTGCCCACGGTGCGGGCCAGCCGCGCGCCGACCACCTCGCGCTGCAGCAGCGTGAGCCCGACGACCTGCGGTGTGAAGATCTGCTGGATCACCGCGACGATGCCGGCTTGGGTCTCGCCGTAGGTAAATGGCCGCGGTGGCGCCTCAGCGACGCCGACCAGCCCGTCGTCGGTGTGCACCCGCACCAGCACGTGCTCGGCAGCGTGCACTTCACCGGAGGCGAACCGCAACGGCTTGCTGTACGGGATGGTGAACGGAATCGCTTCCAGCTGGGTGATTTTCATGGTTGAGCTCCGGTGGGGGCGGCTTCGCGGCGAAACGCCGCTTCCAAGACTGCGACGACGGATTCGACGACGGGATTGTTCTCGTCGCTGCGGCGGGCCAACGCTAGTTCGATGGTTCCGGCGTCGAGCAGCTCGCGGAACACTACACCGTCGAGCGGCAGGGCACGCACCGATTCGGGCACGACGGCCACGCCGAGGCCCGCGGCGACCAGCGCCAGCAGCACCGCCGTGCCGGGGGCGGTGTACTCGCGGTGCGGGACGAACCCGGCCTGCCGGCAGGCGCGCAACACTGCGTCATTGACCGCCGACTCCCGGCTGGCATACGCCACGAACGGCTCGCTGCGCAGATCCGACAGCGAAACGACCGGCTCGACCGACAGCCGGTGATCGACAGCGA
>DATKEW010000296.1:0-6107 GCA_035511785.1 Mycobacterium sp. | reverse complement strand
CGGTGAGCCGTTGGTTGGCCCAAGCAGTTTCATTCCCCACTCGCCGATAGGGTTTGGAAAGCCGTGAAAGGGAGTCCGGGTGTCAACTGCGGGGTGGCAGTTCTGGGTCGACCGGGGCGGCACGTTCACTGACATCGTGGCGCGGCGACCGGATGGACGACTGCTGACGCACAAGCTGCTTTCGGAGAACCCTGCGCACTACCGCGACGCCGCCGTGGCCGGGATCCGTGCGCTGATCGGGATCGCCGAGGACGCCGCTGTCCCAGTCGAGGGCATCAACGCGGTGCGGATGGGCACCACGGTCGCGACCAACGCGCTGCTCGAGCGCAAGGGTGAGCGCACACTGTTGGTGATCACCCGCGGTTTCGGTGACGCGCTGCGCATCGCCTACCAGAATCGTCCGCGCATTTTCGACCGGCACATCGTGTTGCCGGAGCTGCTGTACGAGCGGGTCGTCGAGGTCGACGAGCGGGTCACGGCCGACGGCACGGTGCTGCGGGGACCCGACCTCGAGGCGTTGGGCGCGAAACTACGGCAGGCCCGTGCAGATGGGATCCATGCGCTGGCGGTGGTGTGCCTGCACAGTTACCTGTACCCGGCCCACGAGGGCGAGATCGGCAAGCTGGCTGAGCACGTCGACTTCGGCCACATCTCGCTGTCGTCCGAGGTCAGCCCGCTGATGAAACTGGTCCCGCGCGGGGATACCACCGTGGTCGACGCCTACCTGTCCCCGGTGCTGCGACGGTATGTCAACCAGGTGGCAGACCAGCTGCATGGTGTGCGACTAATGTTCATGCAGTCCAACGGGGGCCTGGCCGAGGCCGGGCACTTCCGCGGCAAGGACGCGATCCTGTCCGGCCCGGCCGGCGGCATCGTCGGCATGGCGCGGATGTCGGCATTGGCCGGTTTCGACCATGTCATCGGCTTCGACATGGGCGGCACCTCCACGGACGTGTCGCACTATGCCGACGAGTACGAGCGCGTCTTCATGAACCAGGTGGCCGGGGTCCGGCTGCGGGCTCCGATGCTGGACATCCACACGGTGGCTGCCGGTGGCGGGTCGATCCTGCATTTCGACGGCAACCGCTACCGCGTCGGCCCGGACTCGGCGGGAGCCGCACCCGGCCCGGCCTGCTACCGCGGCGGCGGTCCACTTACCGTCACCGACGCGAACGCGATCCTCGGCCGCATCCAGGCCGCGCACTTCCCGGCAGTATTCGGTCCCGGTGGCGACCAGCCGCTCGATATCGAGATCGTGCGGCGCGGCTTTACCGACCTGGCCGACGACATCCGGGCGCGCACGGGTGACGACCGTTCGCCCGAGCAGGTCGCCGAGGGGTTTCTGCAGATCGCGGTGGCCAATATGGCGAACGCGGTCAAAAAGATCTCGATCCAAAAAGGACGCGACGTGAGCCGGTACGTGCTGACCACGTTCGGCGGCGCCGGTGGCCAGCACGCATGCGCGGTCGCCGACGCGTTGGGCATCCGCACAGTGCTGGTCCCGCCGATGGCCGGGGTGCTCTCCGCTTTCGGTATCGGCCTGGCCGACACCACCGTGATGCGGGAGCAAGCAGTGGAGATCCGGCTCGAGACGGCGGGCCTGCAGAAGTTGGGTGCGGTTGCAGACACTCTCGAGCAGACTGCCCGCGCCGAGCTGCGTGACGAGGGTATCCCGTCCGAGTCGATCCGCGTTGTCCGCCGCGTGCATCTGCGTTACCAGGGGACCGACACCACGGTCGGAGTCGAGCTGGCCGGGCTGGACGCCATGACGGCGGCGTTTGAAGCCGACCACCGCGCGATGTACTCGTTCCTGATGGACCGTCCATTGATCGCGGAAGCGATCTCGGTCGAGGCGATCGGGCTCACCGAGCAGCCGGACCTATCGCACCTGGGCAATCCGGCTGAGGGCAACAACACCCGCTCGCCAGAAGCTGTCAGGGTCTACTCGAACGGATCGTGGCGCGACGCCCCACTGCGGCATCGAGAGTGGATGCGGCCAACCGACACCGTCATCGGCCCCGCCATCGTCGTCGAGGCCAACGCCACCACGGTTGTCGACGACGGCTGGCAGGCGACCATGACGCGCTTGGGGCATCTGCTCGTCGAGCGAGTGGTTGCCCCCACCCAGTCCGAGGCGGGCACCGACGTCGACCCGGTGCTGCTGGAGATCTTCAACAACCTGTTCATGTCGATCGCCGAGCAAATGGGTTTCCGGCTGGAAGCCACCGCTCAGTCGGTGAATATCCGTGAACGGCTGGACTTCTCGTGTGCGCTGTTCGATCCGGACGGCAACCTGGTCGCCAACGCGCCACACATACCGGTGCATCTCGGCTCGATGGGCAGCACCGTCAAGGAGGTGATCCGCCGGCGCTGCGCCGATATGAAGCCCGGTGACGTCTACGCCGTCAACGACCCGTACCACGGCGGCACCCATTTGCCGGACATCACCGTCATAACCCCCGTCTTCGATGCCTCCGGCCACGCTCTGCTGTTCTTCGTCGCTTCTCGCGGGCACCATGCTGAAATCGGCGGGATCACTCCCGGCTCCATGCCCGCTGACAGCCACCAGATCCAGGAAGAAGGTGTGCTGTTGGACAACTGGTTACTCGCGGAAAACGGACACTTCCGCGAAGCCGAAACCCGGCGGCTACTCACCGAAGCGGCGTTCCCGTCACGCAACCCCGACACCAACCTCGCCGACCTGCGCGCGCAGATCGCGGCTAACCAAAAAGGCGTCGACGAGGTCCGCAAGATGATCGACCACTTCGGCCTGGACGTCGCGCAGGCCTACATGCGCCACGTCCAGGACAACGCCGAGGAGGCGGTCCGCCGCGTCATAGATCGGCTCGACGACGGCGAATACCGCTACCGCATGGATTCCGGCGCCACGATCGCCGTCAGCGTGACCGTCGACCGCGCCACCCGCAGCGCAACCATCGATTTCACTGGAACCTCGCCCCAGCTGGACACGAACTTCAACGCGCCATCCTCGGTCGCGATGGCGGCGGTGCTCTACACGTTCCGGACCCTGGTCGCCGACGATATCCCGCTCAACGACGGTTGCCTGCGCCCCCTGCGCATCGTCGTCCCAGAAGGTTCGATGCTCGCGCCGACCTATCCGGCCGCGGTTGTCGCCGGCAACGTCGAAACCTCGCAGGCGATCACCGGCGCGCTGTTCGCCGCGCTGCGTGTGCAGGCCGAAGGCGCCGGGACGATGAACAACGTCACCTTCGGCAACGAGCGTCACCAGTACTACGAAACCCTGGGATCCGGCTCCGGAGCCGGTGACGGGTTCGACGGGGCGTCCGTCGTGCAGACTCACATGACGAACTCCCGGCTCACTGATCCCGAAGTGCTCGAGTGGCGTTACCCGGTGTTGTTGCGCGAGTTCGCCATCCGACGCGGCAGCGGCGGCGCCGGCCAATGGCATGGCGGTGATGGCGCCGTCCGTCGCATCGAGTTCACCGAGCCGATGACGGTCAGCACGTTGTCCGGTCATCGGCGGGTTCCGCCCTATGGCATGGCCGGCGGCTCACCGGGCGAGCTGGGACGCAACCGAGTGGAACGCGCCGACGGCAGCACTGTCGAGTTGGCCGGCTGCGACTCGACGGAAGTCGAGCCCGGCGACACGCTGGTGATCGAAACCCCCGGCGGCGGTGGATACGGTACATCCCGCTGATGGCGTCGGGGTTCATGCGCGACAATCGCGGTATGCAGGCGACTGACCAGCCCCTGGGTCTGCGGGAACGCAAGAAGATCAAGACCCGCCAGGCCATCAGGCGCGCGGCGTTCCGCCTGATCGACGAAAACGGCTACGCGGCCACCACCGTCGAACAGATCGCGGACGCCGCTGAGGTTTCACCCAGCACCTTCTTCCGGTACTTCGGATCCAAGGAGTCGTTGCTGCTGGCCGACGACCTGGACCCGCTGATATTGGCTGCTTTCGAGACACAGCCACCCGAGCTGTCGCTGATCCAGGCGTTTCGCCGGGCCTACGAGGAAGTCATGGCCCAACTCCCCTCCGACCAGCTGGAGTTCGAAAGCACCCGGCAGCGACTGATGTTCTCGATTCCCGAGCTCAAGGCGGCGATGTACGACGAGTACTACCGCACCGTCAACGTGATGGCCGAGGCGATCAGCCGCCGAATCGGTTGCGCTGCAACTGATTTCGAAGTCCGCGTATTTGTCGGTGCGCTGACCGGCGCCATGATGGCCGCCTTCGACAATGCACCTCAGACGGCCGACACGATCTATCGGGCTCTGGACTTTGTGGACGCCGGTATGCCGCTGGGCTGAGCGGCTCAACCGCGCGGCGATGCAGGTGAGAGCCTCCAACGCGATACTCTCGCGCGATGAAGGGATGGAATCGGCGGGGATTCTTGCAGCTCGCCGGGGCCGCCGGCGCGGCCGGGGTCGCCGCCGTCTCACCAGGGTGCTCATCACCCAAATCGGCGCCGGGTAGCTCTGGCGGCGCATCGGTGACGATCACCCACCTTTTCGGTCAGACGGTGATCAAAGAGCCGCCCAAGCGCGTGGTCAGCGCTGGCTACACCGAGCAGGACGATCTGCTCGCAGTGGGCGTGGTGCCCATCGCGGTCACCAACTGGTTCGGCGACCAACCGTTTGCGGTGTGGCCGTGGGCCCAGCCCAAGCTCGGCGCCGCCCAGCCGGTGGTGCTGAACCTCGACAACGGGATTGCGATCGACCAGATCGCCGGGCTGAAGCCCGACCTGATCGTGGCCATCAACGCCGGCGTGGACGCCGACACCTACCATAAGCTCTCGGCGATCGCCCCGACCATCGCGCAGTCCGACGGCGATGCGTTCTTCGAGCCGTGGAAGGAGCAGGCCAGCGCGATCGGCCAGGCGGTGTTCCAGGCCGACCAGATGAAGTCACTGATCGACGCCGTCGACAAGCAGTTCGTCGCGGTCGCCCAGAAGAACCCGCAATGGCAGGCCAAGAAGGCGTTGCTGATGCAGGGCACACTTTTCCAGGGCACGGTGGTCGCAACAACGGCGGGCTGGCGGACCGACTTCCTGAACCAGATGGGTCTGGTCATCGCCGACAGCATCAAACCCTTCGCCGCCGATCACCGCGCCGTCATCCCGCGCGATCACATCAGGGCGGTGCTCAATTCCGCCGACGTCGTGATCTGGACTACCGAAAGTCCGGACGACCAAAAGGCGCTGCTGGCCGATCCCGAGGTGGCGGCTTCGCAGGCGACCGCGCAGAACCGCCACATCTTCACCACCAAGGACCAAGCCGGTGCGATCGCCTTTTCGTCGCCGCTGAGCTACCCGTTGGTCGCCGATCAACTGCCTGGACAGATCAGCAAGATCCTGGGTTAGGCCCCGCTGTTTGAGCGTTTGCTAAGGCACCTCTGGCAGTGTTCGAAAATCCCTGCGCATCCCCTCGACCTGCCCCGTTTCCGAGGTTACCGTCGAGTAATGAGCGTGACTGACCTCTCGACCGGCCTGCCAGCAGAGCTGGTCTGCAACACCGTTCTCGACTACGGCGACCGAGCGCTGATGGTGCAATGCGGCAGCACCGCAGAGGTGTTGGCGTGGGCCGATGCGTTGCGCGCTGCGGCACTGCCCGGCGTGATCGACATCGTCCCGGCCGCGCGCACGGTGCTGGTGAAGCTCGACGGCCCGCGCAACCAAGGGGTCATTCGTCAGCGTCTGCGCAAGATGCCGATCACCGCCGATGAGAGCGCTCCAGCGGATCGCCGCGCCGATGCGGTGATCGACGTGGTCTACGACGGCCCGGACCTCGCCGAGGTCGCCAGCCACACCGGGCTGACTTCCGCACAGGTCATCAACGCCCATACCTCCACCTTGTGGCGGGTCGGATTCAGCGGGTTCGCACCGGGTTTCGCGTACCTGGTGGACGGCGATCCACGTCTCCGGGTGCCGCGTCGCTCCGAGCCACGGACCTCGGTGCCGGCCGGCTCGGTCGCCGTCGCAGGCGAATTCAGCGCGATATATCCGCGCAAATCACCGGGCGGCTGGCAACTCATCGGCCACACCGACGCGGTCCTGTGGGACCTCGAGCGGCCCAATCCGGCGTTGCTGACGCAGGGCATGTGGGTCCAGTTCCGAGCTGCC
>DATKEW010000295.1:0-14876 GCA_035511785.1 Mycobacterium sp. | reverse complement strand
GCAAGCACCTCGGTAGGTGAGGCGTCTGCACGGATACAGGCCACTGACCCCGAACGTCGAGAGACGCCCCGGGTCAGGACAGCTCTTCCCGGACCCAAGGGTTGAGCCCAAGTGGCTTCCGGAGATGTTCCGGATACGCCGTGCAGTGCCGAAGCTCCGGCGAGAGGGGTGCGATCGGCGTTTTTGCCGCCGATCATCGCCTCTTCCGTTCAGGTGAATGTGATGACACCCGCGTGTGTCCCGGCCGTGAGGAGGTGAGGGCGAGATGAGTCCCGGCGACAGTCCCTATCCGAAATCCGTCTTGTCCCGATCCGGTTCCGGCAATCTTCGTACGGCCTGAACTTTCTCGAGCATTCGACGGCCCTGCGCCTTCAATGCTGCGCGGGTCGCCGCGCACGCTCGGGTGCGTTTGACGAGCTGATGCGAATGTCACAAGCCGATCGGGCCTCCGAGAGGAGAAGATCATGGCTTTTGTTGTTACGCATCGTGTTTCCGGTGTTACCAGGTTGCGTGCACCGTCGATGCTGCGTGCAGGCCGGCTACTGGTGGACAAGTTGTGCGCGCGGCGCACGCTGACTCCGCAGGAGCGGGCCAACCTGTATGCCTCGCGGATGCCGATTGCGGTAGTCACGGCCTCGCTGGGCGGACATCCGTCGGACGACGCGGACAACCATCGATGATTCGTTCCGTCACGTGGTACCCAGCGGCGGGCGGGAGTACGCAGTGCCCGCCGCTGGGGCGCGGTGAGAGCTCCGGGCGCAACTCCCCTCACCAGATAGCGAGAACCCGATGACTTCGATTTCCGCGCAGCAGCGCGGCCTCCACCCGTCCCTGCTCAGCGGGACCGGCACCGTGAGTCCGGACGTCGCCGCGGACACGTCCGGGCAGGCCGTGCTGGACTCTGCGCACGTTGGCGACATCGTCGGCGCGTTCGGCCGCATCCGCCGCGACGGCACCGGCGCCATCGGCGGGCCCTGGCGCCGCCTGCGGACACTGATGGTCATCACCGGCCCTGGACTCATCGTGATGGTCGGCGACAACGATGCCGGTGGTGTGGCGACCTACGCACAGGCCGGGCAGAACTACGGGATGGGCCTGCTGTGGACGCTGGCGTTGCTGATTCCCGTGCTGTACGTAAATCAGGAAATGGTGCTGCGATTGGGCGCGGTCGCGCGAGTTGGCCACGCGCGCCTGATATTCGAGCGCTTCGGCAAGTTCTGGGGCGCCTTCAGCGTCGGTGATCTGCTGATCCTCAACGCATTGACGATCGTCACCGAATTCATCGGTGTATCACTGGCGCTCGGCTTCCTGGGCTGCCCGAAAATCGTTGCGATCCCGACCGCTGCCGTTTTGTTGTTTGCCGTGGTAGCCGGGGGCTCGTTCCGCCGCTGGGAGGGGCTGATGTTCCTACTGATCGCGGTGAACGTGGTGATGATCCCCATGGTGTTGCTGGTGCATCCAAGCCTGAAAGCCGCCGCCGGCGGGCTGATGCCGCAGTTCCCTGGTGGGCTCAACTCCACCGTGCTGCTGTTGGTCGTCGCGATCGTGGGCACCACGGTGGCACCCTGGCAGCTGTTCTTCCAGCAGTCCAATGTGGTGGACAAGCGCATCACGGCGCGCTGGATTCCTTACGCACGAGCCGATTTGGTCATCGGAATTGTCGTGGTCATGATCGGGGCGACGGTATTGATGGCGGTGACGGCGTTCGGATTGGCAGGAACAGCCCAGGTTGGCAACTTCACCGACGCGGGCGCGGTCGCGTCGGGCCTGAACCACCACCTCGGCAACACGGTGGGGGTGTTGTTCGCAATCATCCTGCTGGACGCATCGCTGATCGGGGCCAACGCCATTGGGTTGGCCACCACCTATGCCATTGGCGACGCGATGGGCAAGCGGCACTCACTGCATTGGAAGATCAGCCAGGCCCCATTGTTCTACGGCGGCTACGCCTTACTCCTGGCGGTGTCGGCCACGGTCGCATTCAGCCCCGACCACGTCCTCGGTTTGGTGACCCAAGGCGTGCAGGCGCTCGCCGGTGTTCTGCTCCCCTCGGCGACCGTGTTTCTGGTTTTGCTTTGCAACGACCGCGCGGTCCTGGGTCCATGGGTTAATGGTGTGCGGCAGAACATTGTTGCGTGGACCATTGTGTGGTGTCTCGTGCTACTGTCGCTGGCGTTGACGGCGACGACATTCTTCCCCGGCCTACCCACGGCGACCATCGAGGTTGGGCTCGCGGCCGGCGCGGTGATCGGCATCGTTGGCGGCGCGGCTGCCATCGCCGCCGGCCGTCGGTATAGCGACCGGCGAGTGGCGGAAGTTATCGCTCGGGACTTCGGCGGCGGTCTGGACGCCGACGAGGTCGACGAAATTGACGACATCCCGTTGCTTACGCGAGCCGAACGCCGTGCCGTCCGCCGACAGGACCGGGCGAACTGGCAGACGCCCAACCTCGCCGCGCTCGACCGCCCGGTGATGTCACCGATTCGACGCATGGGGTTGCTGACCCTACGTGGCTACCTGGTCGTGGCCGTGGTGTTGGTCATCGTGAAGGTCGTTGAGGCCGGTATGGGCTGACCCTGGCGATTACGGCGAACCGTTCGGCAGCAGAACGATTTTGCCGTGCGTGTGTCGCCGCTCAAGCTCCTCGAAAGCGTCAGCGACCCGGTCGAGCGGGTAGGTGGCGGCGATGTCGAACTCGATGGCGCCGGTTGCGATCAGGTTGGCCATTTCGGTGAGCACTTCCGGTGTCGACGCCTCGCCGCTGCCCTCGGTCTTGGCGCCGACTTCGGCCGCCTTCTGAAACGAGATGATGGTATCGATCCGCTCCAGCGCGACACCGAGATCAACGGCGAGCTGAACGTAGTCCGGGCCGAACAAGTCGATGAATGCATCGATCCCGGTCGGGGCGGCCTCTCGCAGCCGGGCGGCCAGCCCGTCACCATAGGCGATCGGGATGACGCCATGCGCGCGCAGCCAGTCGGCGTTGCCCGGCCCTCCGATGCCAAGCACTCGTGCCTTTCGCAGGACCAGCAGTTGCACGACAAGGCTGCCGACTCCGCCCGCGGCCGCCGATACGGCGACCGTTTCTCCCGGTTGGGGTGCGACCGCTCGAACAGCGGCATACGCCGTCACGCCCACCACGTACAGCGAACCCGCTGTTTCCCAACTCAATTGGGGAGGTTTGGCGATCAGTTGATTCACCGGGACGGCGGTGTGGGTGGCATGGCTGGATCGCCGGAAGCTGAAGCCCAGAACCTCGTCGCCAACCGCGAACTCGGTGACCCCGGGTGCTACGGCGGTCACGACCCCGGCAAGGTCGCTGCCCTCGCCGGACGGAAATGTGGCCGGATACATCTCGTGCATGGCCCCAACTCGGATGAGGGCCTCGCCGGGGTTGATCCCGGCGGCGCGAACCTCGACCACCACCTCGCCCGGCCCGGGTGACGGCATGTCGATGTCCGCCACATATAACACCTCATGGCCCCCGTAACGGTCGAACCGTACGGCGCGCGCCGTCGCTGCCGTCATCTCGATCTCCTTGCCCCGCCAATCGAACCTTTGCATTGCCCACGCCAGCATAGGCCGCCGACTTGCGGACCTACCGGGGGTACTTGCGCGTACGTTCGTATGCGCTGGCCTTGTTCCCGTGAGCGTTTCGCAGTAGGGTCAGGCGCCACGGCGGACCTGGTGCGCGGATCGACGCCCGTCATAGGCGTGGATTGACAGGGAAGGAATGTCCATGGAGCTTGGTCGGATTACCGTCGCCGGCTGGGCGATCGCCACGATGGTGGTCGGCACCGCGATCACCGGCTGTGGCAACAACGGCAAATCCTCGTCACCATCCTCTTCGGCAACATCCTCGGCTGCTGCGGCTTCATCGACAGGTTCCAACACGGTGACGAGCCCGTCGCCCGGACAACCCACGGATTACAGTGGGCTGCTGATCAAGGCGAGTGATATCGGCGGAGACCTCACCACGCCCCAGCCCCCCGTGCTGAATCCCAATAACGCGCCCGGCGTTGCACAGCTGTTCGCCAACGCCGACAACAGCCGCCGGATCGGGGTCACTATCTTGATCGTCGCTGATCCCGCGACGGCAGCGGCCGGCCTCGAGAACACCAAGACGAATTACGCGGGCAAGGTCAGTGGTACGTGGCAGCCGGTCGACGTTGGATCCAACGGGGCAATGATCTCCGGGAAGTCCCCGGACAATTCCCAAGCGGTGACGGTGCTGTTGTTCACCGAGGGCAAGGCGCTCGTCAACCTCGAATTCGACAGCGCGCCCAACGATCCCATCGATCCGGGCGTGGCGACAGACATCGGCCGTAAGCAAGACGCCGCGATCAAGAGCGGATTGCCCGGCTAGCCTAACGGACTACATCAGACCCAGCAGCTGCAGGTCCGAGAGGTATTGTCGATCGGCTCTGCCGATAGGTGCGGAATGTCTTTGTCTGTACCGATTTCCGCCGCTCGCAAAGCTTCGCGGAACATCTCCGTCGGAGCCGGCGCCCCGCGCAGCGGTGTCTCGGGTTTCCGGTAGGCATCGAGTAGGGGTAGTACCGAGTGCTGACGCTGGTTGTCCGGTAGGGCCCGAAGAGCGGTTTCGAAGCGTCCGAGCCATTCGTCATGGTCGTCGATGCGTCGGATATCGTGACCGGCGGCGATCAACCAGTCCACAAACACGTCGAGGGAGATACCGTCGTCGTGCGGGTTCATCACGTCTTCGAACGACCGGTAAGTTCCGGAAGTGTCAGTGGCCGTTGCCGTCTGCTCACCGATTGTGGTGACCGATTCGGCCACGAAGTCGGCGGGAGCCGGAGACCCGGTTGGCGCGCCGCTGTCTGGAGCGAGAGATCTGGTTTGGCGTTTCCGAACTGCTCGTCATCGGTGAACAGATCAAGGATGCGTTGCGGTACTTGTTCTCGTGGCGTGTTGCCCAGACTTGAAAGGGTGCCGCTTTCGCGCTTCGGCCTCACCAGTAATGGCCCGCCTCTCGTTCAGATGACTCTTTAGCGCAAACCCCCGGTCCGCCACGAGTCTTCCGCTCGAGTGCTGTGATCGTCGCCACACGGCGGCCGGACGCTCAGGACCCGCGCGAATCCCAGCTGCATCACAATTTGCTACTGCCGGTGCCCGCGACCGCTAGGCCACGACGTTAACGGGATCGCCGACGTTCACCTGGTTGAAGTACCACGCGGCGTTGTCTGGGCTCAGGTTGATGCACCCGTGACTGACGTTGGCGTGGCCCTGCGAGTCAACCGACCAGGGCGCCGAGTGCACATAGACGCCGCTCGAGGTGATCCGGACGGCGTACGAAGCGGTGATCTTGTAGCCCTCGGGTGAACTCAGCGGGATGCCGATGGTCCGCGAGTCCATCACCACCGTGCGGTCCTTTTCCAGGGCCGTGAAGTTGCCGATGGGTGTCGGGCGGGTGGGCTTCCCCATCGACGCCGGCATCGTGCGCAGCACCTCTCCGTTTCGGCTGACCGTGAAGGTGTGCTCGGACACGCTGGCGACACCGAGTAACTCGTCACCGGTCTCAAACCCGGTCGTCAGGGCCTGCACCCCCACCGAGACATGGGTGTGTGTGGGCCAGTAGTGGTTCGGTACCCACTGCACGACGTTGTTCTCGACCCACTCGAAATGTCCCGGCATGTTGCTCGGCGACGTAACGTGAATGGTCCGTTCGGCGGCAAAGCGATCGGTGACGGGCGTAGTGAACGTGACGACTACCGGGTGTGCCACGCCCACCACCGCACCATCAGCCGGCAACACCGCCGCAACTCCGGGAATCGGTTCGGGCAGCGGGACGGCAGCCACACTGCGCGCGCCGCTTCCCAGCACGCCCAAGCCCGTGATCGCCACCATAACGAATAGATAACGAACCACACGACGCATGGCGTCCACCCTTCGAGATGGTGCGATCAACACAACGGTATTCTACTGGCTGTCTACCCATTACGAGTTTCTAGCAAACAATGGCGTCCCATCCTGGGTTGTCACGATAACGATCCGATCACCTGTTGAATTCGGTCCCGTCACGGAGCAGCAGTCGCGAGGGAGCGGGCATGACCGCAAACGATCGCTACACGCATCCAGTGGCACGCTCGGCTGCGCTGGTGCTGATCGATGTGCAGCGGGATTTCCTGGACGTCCCAGGCGACCACCCTGCGATGCCTGTTGGAGGCACGCGTGCGGCGATCCCGGCAATGGCCAAGCTGGCGACAGCGTTCCGCGAACGCTGGCTTCCGATCGTGCATGTCGTCCGGCTATACCGGCCGGATGGATCGAACGCGGACCTGGTGCGGCGGCAGTCGATAGAGCAGGGCGCGCGAATTGCCACACCGGGCAGCACCGGTTCGCAGATTGCCGTCGAACTCGTGCCCAATGTTGTTGAACTGGATCATGAATTGCTGTTGGCCGGTGGCTTCCAGCGGATCGGAACCGCTGAACACGCGATGTACAAACCAAGATGGGGTGCCTTTTACGGCACAAATCTTGATCGACACCTGCGCGAAAGTGGGGTCAATACATTGGTTTTCGCGGGATGCAACTTTCCGAACTGCCCCCGGACGTCGATCTACGAGGCATCCGAACGCGACTACCGGGTGGTCCTGGTCTCCGACGCAGTGTCTGGCTTGTATGACCGGGGCATTGCAGAATGCCGTGGCATCGGGGTGGACGTGCGAAATCTCTCCGAGACACTGGATTGGCTGGTTTGCTAGCGACGCGTTAGCCTCAGCGATAGCGGTGCGGTGAAGGCCGAGGAGGTGCGGGTGCTCTTCCGTCAACTGGAGTACTTTGTCGCGGTCGCCCAAGAGCGCCACTTCGCCCGGGCCGCCGAGAAGTGCTATGTGTCGCAACCCGCCCTGTCCGCCGCGATCGGCAAGCTGGAACGCGAGCTGAACGTAACCCTCATCAACCGCGGACACAGCTTTGAGGGTCTGACGCCCGAAGGTGAGCGATTGGTCGTGTGGGCCAAGCGGATTCTCGCCGAACACGATGCATTCAAGGCCGAGGTCCACGCTGTGCGGTCCGGAATCACCGGAACGCTTCGGCTGGGCACCGTTCCAACCGCCTCGACGACGGTGTCGCTGGTGCTCTCTGCTTTCTGCTCGGCGCACCCGTTGGTGAAGGTACAGATCAATTCCCGGCTGGC
Organism: Mycobacterium sp.; assembly: GCA_035511785.1. Taxonomy (GTDB): domain Bacteria; phylum Actinomycetota; class Actinomycetes; order Mycobacteriales; family Mycobacteriaceae; genus Mycobacterium. Next base: position 7,717 of record DATKEW010000295.1, on the reverse strand, counting down.
TGCCACCGAGCTGTACCGAAGGCTGCGCGAGTTCGAGCTCGACGCCGCCATCGTGCACGCCGCACCCGAAGACGTCCACGACGTCAACCTGGTGCCGCTGTATGAAGAGTGCTACGTGCTGTTGTCGCCGGCGGACATGTTGCCAGCCGGCGCATCCACGCTGGGGTGGCCGGACGCCGCGCAGTTGCCCCTGGCGTTGCTCACGGCCGATATGCGGGACCGTCAGATCATTGACGACGCCTTCGCCGGCCACGGCATCAGGGTCACCCCGCAAGTTGAGACGGATTCTGTTGCATCGCTATTCGCACAAGTCGCCACTGGTAATTGGGCGTGCATCGTTCCACACACCTGGCTGTGGACGTCGCCGGTGGGTGCCGAGATTCGTGCGGTCGAAATGGTCGATCCGGTGCTGAGAGCCGAGATCGCTTTGGCCACCAACTCTGCGGGGCCGGGATCACCAGTCGCCCGCGCGCTCGCCGCGTCTGCGCAACAGTTGGCGCTGGGCGAGTTCTTCAACACGCAGCTGCTTGGGATCACGCATCGGCGTTGACCGCAGATGGCTGCGGTGCGGCCGCGCTGGTCGGGTTGAGACTCGCTAGATGGCCGCTTTCCACCCCCGCCGCCGGGTCGAGCTCGCAGTCGATGATCGACGGGCCGTTCGATGCGAGCGCTTGGGTCAGCGCCGACCGCAGCTCCGACGGTGTCGTGACGTGATACCCCTTGCCGCCGAATGCCTCTGCGATCAACTCGTGGCGCGCGCCCGCGTTGAGCACGGTGGGCGCCGGATCGTTGCCGCTCGGTGCTTCGTTGCCGCGGTAGACGCCGCCGTTGTTGAGGATGACGACCGTCACCGGCAGCCCATACCGGCAGATGGTCTCGATTTCCATGCCGGAGAAGCCAAATGCGCTGTCACCCTCGATCGCGACGACGGGCTTGCCGGTTTCGACCGCGGCAGCGATGGCGTAGCCCATGCCGATACCCATTACGCCCCAGGTTCCGGTGTCGAGCCGGTGTCGCGGCACCTCCATATCGATGACGTTGCGGGCCAGGTCCAGCGCATTGGCGCCCTCGTTGACCACATACGCGTCCGGGTTTTCCTGCAGCACTGCGCGAATGGCGCCGAGCGCGTTGTAAAACCGCATCGGGTGGGGGTCTTCGGCCAGCCGTTGGCGCATCTTGGCGTCGTTGCGTGCTTTGCGATCCGCCAGCTCGTTCGCCCATTCCGCGGGCACCGCGATCGGATGGGCGGCCAGGCCGTCGCGCAGCGCCGACATCACTGAGCCGATGTCGCCGGCCAGCGGTGCCACGATCGGCTGGTTACTGTCGAATTCCGACGCCGCGATGTCGACTTGTACGAACTTGGCATCGGGCAACCATTGCGGCGAATCTCCATGGCCAAGTAGCCAGTTCAACCGGGCCCCGACCAGCAGGACCGCGTCGGCCCGGGCGATCGCCAGCGAGCGCGCGGCCGCGGCGGACTGCGGGTGCAAGTCCGGCAGCAGCCCTTTGGCCATGGACATCGGCAGGAACGGAATCCCGGTGGCCTCCACAAACTCTCGAATCGCTCCGTCCGCCCGTGCATATGCGGCGCCCTTGCCGAGCACGATCAGCGGTCGCTGCGCGTCGGCGAGCACGCCGAGGGCACGATCGACGGCCTCCGGCGCCGGCAGCTGTCGGGGGGCGGGGTCGACCACCCGCCAGATCGTGTCTGCCGCGGCGGAAGCGTCCATGGCCTGGCCCAGCACCTCGCCGGGGATGTCGAGGTAGACACCGCCCGGCCGGCCGGAGATCGCGGTGCGAATGGCGCGCGCGACGCCGCGGCCGATGTCCTCGATACGCCCGATTCGATACGCCGCCTTCACGAAAGGCCGTGCGGCGTTCAGTTGATCGAGGTCCTGATAGTCGCCGCGCTGCAAATCCACCATTGCCCGATTGCTTGACCCTGAGATCTGGATCATTGGAAAGCAATTCGTCGTGGCGTTGGCCAGGGCGGGCAGGCCGTTGAGAAAGCCGGGCCCGGATGTCGTCAGACACACGCCGGGCCGGCGGGTGAGGAATCCGGCGGCGGCGGCCGCGTTGCCGGCCGAAGTCTCCTGCCGGAAACCGACGTAGCGGATTCCTGACGCCTGCGCAGTGCGGGCGAGGTCGGTGATCGGGATGCCGACGATCCCGTACAGGGTGTCGATGTCGTTGGCCTTGAGGGCATCCACGACGAGGTGGAAGCCGTCGGTCAAGCTCGTGGACTCCGGCGCCTTGCTGGCAGATGCCGAAACTGTGGTCATGATGGCGACTCCTCTGCCTCAGTAATGCCTTGTCACCACTGTGGTCCGGGTGCCCCGCAGGTGTCCAAGACCAAGCCGCTATGCAGCGATTCACGCCGTTTATCGACCGCCGCTCAGCGCCTGTGATGCCAGTTCGATAGCTATCGATTATCGATTGTGAGCGGACGGGTATTGGACGAACGGGGAGCCGACTCGGCATTGTGCGAGTAGGTGCTTTTCGCACACCCGAGAAGGCGGAAGGAGCGTGGCGATGAGGTCCGAGTCGACCACCGGCCACGAGGCTGAAAAGTTCGCGGCGAAGCGGTCCGACGAATCCGCGAGCCCGCGCATCGTCGAACTGGTCGAGGCGGCGGCGTCCCGGCGGCCCGAGGCGCCGGCGCTGGTAGTCACCGCCGACCGGATACCGATCAGCTACGGCGACCTGATGCGACTGGTTGACGACCTGGCCAGGCGGCTGAAGCGCGGTGGCTTGGTGTCGGGCGACCGGGTCGCGCTGCGTGCGCCCAGCAACGCCGAATTCGTCGTCGGCTTGTTGGCGGCGTCGCGAGCCGGCCTGGTCGTGGTTCCGTTGGATCCGGCCTTACCGATCAGCGAGCAGTGCGTCCGAAGCGAGGCCGCGGGCGCGCGGGTGGTGCTCGTCGACGGCGTTGACGTTCAGGACGCCGGCGACAAGCGGCAACCGACCTTGCGGTGGTGGCCGATCGCGGTAACCGCCCGGGAACACGCCGCCGAGGTCACCCTCGACGCTGCCACGGAGCCGAGGCGCGACGTGTCGACGCCGGAGGGGCTCCGAGACGACGACGCCATGATCATGTTCACCGGCGGAACCACGGGCGTGCCGAAGATGGTCCCCTGGACTCACGGAAACATCGCCAGCTCGGTGCGGGCCATCATCGCCGGGTACCGTCTCGGCCCGCGGGATGCGACCGTCGCGGTGATGCCGCTGTACCACGGTCACGGGCTGCTCGCCGCCCTGATGTCGACCCTGGCGTCCGGCGGAACGGTGCTGCTGCCCGCGCGCGGGCGGTTCTCGGCGCACACATTCTGGGACGACATCGACGCTGTCCAGGCCACCTGGTACACCGCGGTCCCGACGATTCACCAGATCCTGTTGGAGCGCACCAAGACCGAGCAGTCCAGAAACAAACCGGCCGCGTTGCGCTTCATCCGCAGCTGTAGCGCCCCGCTCACGCCGGAAACGGCGCAGGCTCTGCAAGGCGAGTTCTCAGCTCCGGTGGTGTGTGCTTTCGGTATGACCGAGGCCACTCACCAGGTGGCCACCACCAGCATCGATCAACACGAAAACCCTGCGGCCACAAGTGGTCTCGTCGGTCGGTCGACTGGACCCGAAATCCGGATCGTCGGGTCCGGCGGCCAGCCCGTGCCTGTCGAAGCCGTAGGCGAGGTCTGGCTGCATGGCCCCACCGTGGTGCGCGGCTACCTCGGCGACCCGGCGATAACCGCCGCCAACTTCACCGACGGATGGCTGCGCACCGGCGATCTCGGGTCACTGTCGTCGGCGGGCGACTTGAGCATCCGTGGACGGATCAAGGAGCTGATCAACCGGGCCGGCGAGAAGATCTCGCCAGAGCGCGTCGAGGGCGTGCTGGCCGGCCATCCCGACGTTCTGGAAGTGGCCGTGTTCGGCGTTCCGGACAAGATGTACGGGGAGACGGTGGCCGCGGTGATTGTCCCCCGCGAGTCCGCCTCGCCGACCCCGGCCGAGCTTGCCGTGTTCTGCCGCGAGCGGCTGGCGGAGTTCGAGGTGCCCGCCAGCTTCCAGGAGGCGAGCGCGCTGCCGCATACCGCCAAAGGCTCGCTGGACCGTCGTGCCATTGCCGAACAATTCGGCCGCGGAGCGTAACGCCACCCTACCGGGCGGACGACGTCACGTTTCCCCACGCGGCTCGCGCACCCGAATCGCCGATGCGGTAGGTCTGGGCCAGCGTGGACACCGCGGCGGCGATCACCAGTATCCCGACCACCGAGCGCATTGCGAATTTCACTGTGCGCCCACGTGTCTCGCGTACGTGGACGGCGGCCAGCAGCGTGATAGCGGCGACCAGCGCCGCGACGATGTAGATCAGGGTTTCGCCCAGTTGCTCATGCGTCGTCAACACCGGCGACGTCGTACCGACGCGATCTCCCAACCACGCACCGGCGCTGGCGGTAATCGGAGTCAAGACCAGCGTGGCCACGGCGAGCAGCAGAACCAGCCAGATAAGCCGTCGTCGCGCCGCGGGCCACAGCGCGCAGAGGATCGCCAGGATCGCTGCCAACGGAGCCAGCACGACGACGAAATGGTTGAACAGGATGTGCGCCGGAAGTCCGTTGAATGTCGACATCGGTCCTGAATCTGGCCTCTCGCAAGCCTTTTCGAGCCTTTTTCAGGCCTTTTAGGCAGAAGTCTTAACCCTGGCGGCCGCGGACTCCGGCATAGGCTCGTAGCGGACAAACGAACGAGTGAACGACGCGGCCCCATGCGCCAGTGAGCGCAAGTCGATCGCATATCGTGTCAGCTCGACCTGAGGTACCTCGGCTTTGACCACCGTGCGTTCGTGGCCCACGGTGTCGGTGCCGAGCACACGGCCGCGACGACCCGAAAGGTCGCCCATCACCGCACCGACGAAGTTGTCGGGAACCAGCACCGAGATCTCGTCGATCGGCTCGAGCAGGGTCACCTTGGTCGCGGCCGCCGCCTCCCGCAACGCCAGCGAACCCGCCATCTGGAAGGCGAAGTCCGATGAGTCGACGCTGTGGGCCTTGCCGTCGAGCAGCGTGACCCGGATGTCGACCACCGGGTAGCCGGCGTGCACCCCCTTTTCCATCTGCGCGCGAACACCCTTCTCCACGCTCGGGATGAACTGTCGGGGCACCGCTCCGCCGACCACCTTGTCGAGGAACTCGAACCCTGAGCCCTCCGGCAGCGGCTCCACCTCGATGTCGCACACCCCGAACTGGCCGTGGCCACCGGACTGCTTGACGTGGCGACCGTGGCCTTTGGCTTTGCCGCTGAAGGTTTCTCGCAGCGGCACGCGCAGCTCGACCGTGTCCACCGTGACGCCGTATCTGTTGGCCAGCGCGTCGAGGACAACGCCGGCATGCGCCTCGCCCATGCACCAGAGCACGACCTGGTGTGTTTCCTGGTTCTGTTCGATGCGCAGCGTCGGATCCTCGGCGGCCAACCGCCCCAGCCCCACCGACAGCTTCTCTTCGTCGGTCTTGGCATGTGCCTGAATGGCGACCGGCAGCAACGGCTCGGGCATGCTCCAGGGCTTGAGTACCAGGGGCTCGGACTTATCCGAGAGCGTGTCGCCGGTTTCGGCCCGGCTCAGCTTGCCGATGGCGCAGATGTCACCCGCCACCACGGCGGGCGCGTTGCGCTGCTGCTTGCCGAGCGGGAACGACAGGACCCCGATGCGCTCGTCTTCGTCGTGGTCGGGATGGCTGTTCCCGTTCCCGTTGGACTCCCCGAAAAAGGACGCAAAATGGCCCGACACATGAACCGTCGTGTCGGGCCGGATGGTTCCGGAGAAAACCCGGACCAAGCTGACCCTGCCGACGTAGGGGTCTGACGTCGTCTTCACCACCTCGGCGAGCAACGGCGCACCGGCGTCACAGGCCAACGCGGTATGAGGGGCGCCCTGCGGCGTAAAGACCTCCGGCAGCGGGTGTTCCATCGGGGACGGGAATCCGCGGGTGGCAATCTCGAGCAATTCCAGGGTGCCGATACCGGTGCCACTGCACACGGGGATGACCGGGAAGAAAGAGCCCCGGGCAACGGCTCGCTCCAGATCCTCGATGAGGACGGACTCGTCGATCGTCTCACCGCCGAGATAGCGCTCCATCAAGGACTCGTCCTCGGACTCCTCGATGATTCCCTCGATCAGGGTGCCGCGTGCCTCCTCGATCCGATCGGCGTCGGACGCGTCGGGCGATTGCGTTGTCCGCTTACCGCCGTCGTAGCTGTAATGCGTCTGCGACAACAATCCGATCAGGCCTGTGCAGATTGGCAGGCCGGTCGGCAGGTACAATGGTAAAACCTTGTCCCCGAACGCATTTTGCGCTGCGGCCAGTGCCTCTTGGTAGTTCGCCCTGGCGTGGTCGAGCTTGGTGATCACCACGGCGCGTGGCATGCCCACCTGGCTGCATTCCTGCCAGAGAGACTTGGTCGGCTCATCGACGCCCTCGTTTGCCGCGATCACGAACAGCGCGCAATCCGCGGCTCGCAGCCCGGCCCGCAGCTCACCCACGAAATCGGCGTACCCCGGTGTGTCGACCAGGTTGACCTTGATGCCGTCGTGCGACAGTGACGCCACCGCAACGCCCACCGATCGCTGTTGCCGGATCTCTGCCTCGTCGTAGTCGCAGACCGTAGTGCCGTCCACCACCGAGCCCGGTCGAGACAACACCCCGGACGCCACCAGCAGAGCCTCAACCAAGGTGGTCTTGCCGCCTCCCGACGGTCCCACCAAAACCACGTTGCGCACATCAGCCGGACTGTTCGCGGTGGGAGCGGCTCCCGCGCCCTGGGAAGCGTTCGCCTTTTCCGCCATTACTTTCCTCCAGTTCTGCCGGTCGCTTCGCGCGCCCCGTTCGCGGAGTGTGTCCCAGCCCACAGGACGCAGTAAGCAACTTTTCCCCCAACTGCCGCCCAACACAAGGCCACCAGCCAGCCACAATCGGGTTGGCCTTAACCAGATGGGCCGATGAGGTCGGTCCAAAAGCCGAGAACCGGCTGGCGCCCGCCGACGCCCGTCGGGTCAGGCGTGCCAGCCGGTCCAGCGGCGCACCGTGACCGCGATGACCGGACCGTTCAGCGGAACAGATTGGTACTGAGGGTATTTGGCGCGCAGCAGCCGATATCCGGTGTGCATCGCCTCGCCGTCGGAATGAATCGCGGCCACACCGTCGACGCGCACCCACCACAGCTGCGCCCAATCGTCGGCGTAGTGGTCGACAAGCAGGCTGACCTGCGGATTGCGTTCGATGTTGGCCAAGCGGCGCAGCCGGCGCGTTGTTTTCGGTTTTGCGTCGACGGCGGTGTACACGACGTCACCCTCGCCCTCGGCGTCGCCGTCGACGGCGAACACCACCGGCACCAGGTGCGGTAGCCCGTAGGGCGTGACGGTGGCCAGTCGGGCTACCGGGGACTGTGTGAATCTGACCTTCGGGTCGAATTCGCCCACGGCGTCAGCCTAGGGGCCGCGCCGGGCTAGGTGTACTGACCATGGACGTTGGTAGCGGCGTGGCGTAGTGACATGACGAAGACCTCCGAGTGAAGTGCGAGCTGCCTAGGAACGCACTGCTCACCTCGGAGGTCTTCATGTCCCACCGTAATGCCCCATTGTCTGAAACCGGCCGCCTGCGTCTGGCCCGTTGTGTTGTTGAGGATCGTTGGCCGCTGCGGCGAGCTGCCGAACGGTTCCAGGTGT
>DATKEW010000294.1:0-2069 GCA_035511785.1 Mycobacterium sp. | reverse complement strand
CGGCCGCAACATCTATCCGACCGACATCGAGCGGGCCGCGGGCCGCGTCGAGGGTGTCCGCCCGCGCTGCGCGGTGGCTGTCCGGCTGGATGCCGGACATTCGCGGGAGACCTTCGCTGTCGCCGTCGAGTCCAATGCCTTCGAGGATCCCGTTGCAGTGCGTCGCATCGAGCATCAGGTTGCGCACGAGGTCGTGAGCGAGGTCGACGTGCGGCCGCGCAACGTCGTGGTGCTGGGTCCCGGGACGATCCCGAAGACGCCGTCGGGCAAGCTGCGGCGGGCGAACTCCGTCACCCTGGTTACGTAGTAGCCGGCGAGCAGACTGCTCGCAGCGACTTACCAAGCGTGGACGCGGTTTTGGGCCGGCTCCAGCCCCAATTCGATGAGCAGCTCGGTGGCGTCCGCCGCCTGCTCGCAAAGCGTCGGCACCTCCGGGCGTTCGGCGGCGGTGAAGTTCTCCAGCACGAACGCGGCCGGATCCTTGCGCCCCGGCGGTCGGCCGATCCCGATCCGCACCCGCTGAAAGTCCTTGGTGCCCAACGCCGCCGCAACCGAGCGCAATCCGTTGTGACCACCCTCCCCGCCGCCGATCTTCAGCCGGATCTGACCGAAGTCGATGTCGAGGTCGTCGTGAATGACCACCACGTCAGCGGCAGGCACCGAATAGAACTTGGCCAGTGGGCCCACTTGGCGGCCGGACTCGTTCATATAGCAGCGCGGCTTGGCCAACACCACCGCACGCCCACCGAGCCTGCCGGTCACGATCTCCGCGCCAGAGCGCTTGTGCGCCTTGAAAGTTGAACCCAGCCGGGCGGCGAGCCGGTCTGCGACCATGAACCCCAGGTTGTGCCGCGTCTGGGCATAGTTTGGTCCCGGGTTGCCCAGGCCGACCACCAACTGGGGGTACCGCCCGCTTGCGGGGGACGGGTCGGCCATGAATTATTCGGATTCGGACTCGGACTCGGAGGCTTCGGCCTCTTCGGCGGCCTCCTCGGCCGGCTCCTCGGCCTCGGCCACCTCGCCGGCCCCTTCAGCCTCGAGCTCCTCGGCGGTCGGCGCGTTCACCACGTTGACGACCAGCAGGTCGGGGTCGTCCACCAGGGTGACGCCCGGCGGCAAGGCGATTTGCCCGGCGGTGAACTGGGTACCCGGTTCGGCGCCTTCGACCGAGACGATCAGCACCTCCGGAATCGACAACGCCTCGGCCTCGATCTCGACGGTGTTGGCCTCCTGAGTGACCAAGGTGCCGTATGCGGCCTCGCCCTGGACGTCGATGCCGACCTCGACGACCACCTTCTCGCCGCGACGCACCACCAGCAGATCGGCGTGCTGGATGGTGCGGCGGATCGGGTGGATGTCGAGAGCCTTGGTCAGCGCCAGCTGTTCCTTACCGTCGATGTCGAGTTCGAGTACCGCGTTGGTACCGGAATGGCGCAGCACCGCGGCGAAGTCGTGTCCGGGCAGTTCCAGGTGCTGCGGGTCAGCACCGTGGCCGTAGAGGACGGCGGGAATTCTCCCTGCGCGGCGGGCGCGCCGGGACGCGCCTTTGCCGGTCTCGGTCCGAACCGAGACGGTCAGCTGGTTGGCAGATCTGGCCATGGTTTCGCTCCTGTGAGACGTGTCTTGGGCACGGCCAGGATCGCGCGGCAACCATAGAAACTGGAATCAAGGTCCCCGTCGATAACGGTGGCTGCCGCGTTTCGCCGCAGGCCACCCTCGCCGTGACGCCCGGCCAGGTTAGCGCATCGGCGCCTCAGAGCGGAAATTTGGTCTCGGTGAGCCGTTCGGACAGGTCCCAGAGTGCGTTGGCGGTGGCGGTGCGTTTCGCCAGTGGGCTGCGCCCGACCGGCCGGCTGCGTCCAGCCATGCCGAAGCTCGGGCCGATGAAGCTGTCGCCCGGTAAATCCTGCGAGGCGGCATACAGCGTCTGGCGGGCGCCGAAGTCGGCGTCGGTGGCGAGCACGCGGGTACCGACGGACATCACCGCGTCGCCGAATTTGCGACCGGTGCGCCCCTGCAGGTTGGTATGCGAATAACCGGGGTGCGCGGCCAGCGCACGCTGCGGCGAG
>DATKEW010000293.1:0-4164 GCA_035511785.1 Mycobacterium sp. | reverse complement strand
GCCGACGCCCGCCCGTTCACCTGGACCGCCACCACCGAGGAGATCCTTGCCAAGGTCGCACTCACACAGACCAACATCCGCAAACTCGTCGACAACAATGCGAAGTAAATACAACAGGATCACGGGACACTAGTCAAAGTGAAAATTCACCCAGTGCCGAATTTAGCGGTCGCGGGGTGAGGGTAGCGACGGCACCTCGTGGAAGTGTCCAACCGCCTATCCTTAGCCTCAATCCACCGATGAAACTCGTGACGAGTTGTGACTGGATTGTCGGATGTTGAGTTGAGGCCGCTGGGCGAAGGCGCGTCTTAGCGGCTGGCCTCGGTTACCAGCTTGTCCACGGTCTCGGGGGGGCCCTTGGTGGGCGTTCGGGTGGGGATGGCGATGTCGGAGCGCGGTGAGGCTGTCAGGCTGCTAATGCCGGTGGTGCACGGTGGGTGGCATGAAAGACGTTGAGCCAGTGCTGTTCCCAGGGCCAATGCCGTGGCAGGTGCCAGGTGATACCGCCGCGTCCGCGGCGGGCCGGGCGGGCGGCGACGTTGATCAGGTGAGTGCGGATAGTGGCGCCGCGGGCCTGCGCATGCCGGCGTGAGGCCAGCACGCCCAGCGCGCGGGTGAATGCGTGCGCGGTCGCGGTCAGCTGTAACCAGGCGGCGTTGGCATTGAATTTTCCCGAAGGAAGGTGTGCCAGTGGTCCGCCGAGCAGGTCGGCGAAGACCTGTTCGATGATGGCGTGCCCGCGGTGCTGGGATTCGGCCTGGACGAGCTGAAACGGGCTGTCGGTGAACACCGCGTGATAGCGGTAGGTGGCAAACAACTCGCCTTGGTCGTGGCTGGTGCGGTTGCGCTCACGCACCCGGCGCACGATCAACCGCCCGTCGGTGCGGGGCGCGGGGGTAGATGCGAACGCGGTGTAGGGGACTTCGGCGATCTCGGCATCAGAGATCCAATCGCCGGTCTGCTCGTCGTACACGGCGTTGGGATATTCGATTGCGGTCCAGGCGCCCTCGTCGATGCCGGCGATGGCCCGGCGGATCGGTGGAGTCATGCGGGCGGTAACCGAAAAGTGCGCCCCGTTGCGGCGGCAGGCCGAGATGAATGCGCCGTTGTAGAAGGCGGAGTCGGCGCGCACCACGATCAGGCCCGCGACGCCCGCGGCGCGGGCGGTGTTGATTGCCTCGGCCACCAGTGACGCTGCGCCGCGGGTGGAGGCGGCGTTGCCGCCGCGCAGCCGCGTGGTGGTGATCACCGGCGCGGCGATGGGTGTGCACACCGTGGCGGCCAGGGCATTGAGCCCGCGCACCGTCAGTGACTTGGCCGCGATCTTGGTGTGCCCGAACGCCGCGCCCTGCTTGGCCGGCCCGTACACCCGCTTCTGGGTGGAATCGACGTCGATGAACGCCAGGGCGTCCGCACCCGGCAGCAGCGATGTGCGCGCGGCCAGCTCGGCCAGCACGCGCCGGTGCACCGCGGCCAGTTCGCGCACGTTGCCATGGTTAAACGCCCGCAGAAACGACCCCAGCGTCGACGGGGCGCGGATCCCGCCGAAGGTGGCCGGGATGGCGCCGTGGCGCAGCAGGTCCATGCCGTCGATGTCGTCGGCGCCGGCGATCATCCCCGCGATCAGCGACCCGACCTTCACACCGGGGTTGGCACCCACCTCGGCGGCCACTCGAACATGTTGGGAGACAAGCTCTTCCAATCCAACCAGCTCGGCCAACCGCATCGCCGGCACCAGCCCGGCATGAGACACCAGATTCGGGTCGTCAAACGTGGCGCGAGTCTTGCCCACGGCATGCAACAATCGCATTTAAGAAGTGCCCTTTCCCTCGGACTGGTCGAAGTGTCAGCAACTCCGACCCTCCCAGGTCAAAGGGCACTTCTGTCGTTACGACACACTCACCGAACCGGATACGTCGGTCGGGTGGCCCGGGGGAATCGCACCCCCGGGCTCCCACAGATCCCGGCGTGACAGTCTCCCGTCACCGGGCTCTTGTCATCCTTGTCATCAGATGCGCGCGACCGAAGGAACCCATTCCCAGTGCGCAAACATGCGGGAATACCTTACGGTAATCCCCTGCCAGCACTCGATGGCCCTGTTCTCGGCGCGCAGTCGCTTGTACTTCTTGCGGATCCAGCGCACCAAATAGGCGTTGATGCGCGACAGGAGCGGATACAGCGCGGAGCGATAAAACGCCCCGTAATACTGCATCCAGCCTTGCACGATCGGGTTGACCCAGCGTGCGAGGTCAGCGAAGGTATGGCCGGTGCGAAGGTGCAGTCGCCACGACCGCACCTCGGTCCCGAGCCGTTTTAGGGCTTGTTTGCTGATCGCGGGCAAGAACGCACTGAATCGTTGCCCGTGCTTGTTCCGCGCAGCTCGCTGCCGAAAGTCATACCCCAAGAACGTAAACGACGTGTGCTCGTGTGAGTCGCGCCGCCGCCCGTCTTGGCAGTAGACGATCCGGGTCTTATCGGGATGCAACCGCAGCCCGACCTGCTCCATGCGTGCGTCGATCGCGGCCAGCACCTCGCGGGCCTGACACTCACTGACACAATGCACAACCACGTCATCGACGTAGCGCTCGAACGGGACAGTCGGAAACTCCCGCGCCATCCACGCATCGAATGCATAGTGCAGGAACAGATTCGCCAGCAGCGGCGAGATCGCCGATCCTTGTGGGGTACCACGATCTCGCTCGATCAGTGTCCCGTCGGCCTGCTGCACCGGCGCCCGCAGCCACCGGTCGATATACAGCAGCATCCACGGCTGGTCCGTGTGCGCCTTAACCGCTTTGACGATCAGGTCCCACGGCACGGTGTCGAAGAACTTCTGGATGTCAAGATCGATCGCCCAGTCGAACTTCCAACACCGACGCCGACAGGTGCCCACCGCATCCAGCGCCGAGCGTCCCGGCCGGTAGCCGTAAGAATCGGAGTGAAAGATCGGCTCGACCTCTCGCTCCAATCGGGCGGCCACCACCGTTTGCGCGACCCGATCGGCCACGGTAGGTACACCTAGCACTCGGACCCCATCGCCGTGTGGTTTCGGTATCTCCACGGCCAGCACCGGCGGCGGAAAGTAACTGCCAGAAGCCATTCGATTCCAGATCTTGTACAGCTGGTTTTGCAGATCGGATTCAAACTCCTCCAGCGAGCACCCATCCATCCCGGCGGCACCCTTGTTCGCCTTCACCTTCTCCCAGGCGTATTGCACCTCCCACTTCGAAATCTCAAACGACTTACCTGCTGATTTCAGCTCGCCCACCCAGACTCCTTCCGAACCGAGGTTCGGTTGATCCAATGAACACAGCCCCAGATGACCCGGCCCCTTGGCTCCGCTTCCACCGCGTCAAGCAGAAGCTTCACAGCTACTACGAGCCGGTCCGCCAGCGCGATCCGCGTCGGTACTCCGTCCCTTGCGGTTTCGCCCGCTTGGGAACCTCCCTCTCGCCGCCACAGACGGCAGTATCGGAAAGCGCCTTCTCACGTTCCGCACAAGAGCCGCAGATCAGGCTCACGTCGCCTCCATGCCGGGCACCACCTGGCCGGTAAACGGGACACCCTCCAGGCTCATCCCGGGACTATCCACCCGCCCCGGTTTTGATGCCAACCAACCCTGTTACGACACGTCACCGGCTACAACGCTCGTCTTCCTGATCCCCGCCTGACCCGTGTACCCGGGCCTTTTCCCACATCGCTCACCACGACAGTCTTCAGCTAACGCAGCAGTGGGCGGCTTGAAGCCTCCCCCCGTAGGGCGACTTCGAAGGGCCGACAATCCTTCATCTCCTGCACAGCACCATCGCCAAAAGCTCGCCTATCAAGCTCCTTTCGACGTTCGTGACACACGTGGACACAGGGTCAGGCGGCTTGTGCCGTCTGAGTGAGTCGGTCTTCGAAGTCGACCGGGGTCATCATAGCGAGGGCCGAATGACGCCTTCGTCGGTTGTAGACTCGCTCGATCCAGTCGCCGACGGCAACCTTGGCGGCTGCCTTAGTCGGCCATAGGTATCTATCGTAGAACTCGACTTTTAGTGTGGCCCAAAATGATTCCTGCTGGGCGTTGTCCCAACACACGGCTGTGCGGCCAACTGAGCGGATCAGGTTGTGCTCGCGGGCGAACCGTGCGAGCTGCGCCGAGGTGTACTGGCAGCCGCGGTC
>DATKEW010000292.1:0-6864 GCA_035511785.1 Mycobacterium sp. | reverse complement strand
GGTCACCCTCGGCATGGCCCTGGTGCTGGTTCCGGGGTTGGTCACCACGGTGTTGGGGCTGTTGCTGCTGGTACCGCCGATACGGGCGGTCGTCGGCCCTGGCATGGCCGGGATTGCTCTGCGCGGTTTGCAGCGGCGGGTACCGCTGATCATCGACACGACGGTTTTCGCGGCCGACTCCCGTCGGGGCTACTCCGGCGACGGTCGCGACTATATCGACGGCGAGGTCATAGACGTCAAAGACTTCGAGCCGCCGGTCTTGCCGCAGGGCCCGATTGACGACGAGCCGCCACCGCGGCCCACATCGTCGCCGGGCTCGATCTAAGTTCTGGTACGTGACGCAGATTTCCACGACGCTGCTGGTTAACGGCCGGGTGCACAGCCCCACCCACCCCGACGCCACGGCCATGGCGGTGCGCGGCGACGTCGTCGTGTGGTTGGGCAGCGATGCCGTCGGGCGCAGCCAGTTCCCGAACGCCGAGGTCGTGGACCTGGACGGTGGCTTCGTCGCGCCGGGATTCGTCGACAGCCACATCCACTTGAGCGCGACCGGCCTCACCCTCACCGGGCTGGACTTGCGGCCTGCCGCGTCGCGGGCGCAGTGCGTCCGGATGATCGGCGACTATGCCGCCGCCCACCCGGGCCGGCCGGTGTGGGGGCATGGCTGGGACGAATCGTCGTGGCCCGAGAACACGCCACCGAGCACCGCCGACCTCGATGCGGTGCTCGGTGACCGGCCCGCCTATCTGGCTCGGGTCGACGTTCACTCCGCGGTGGCTTCGACGGCGCTGCGACGGCGGGTTCCAGAGCTCGCGGCGGCGGCCGGTTTGACCGCTGAGCGGCCGCTGGCCGGTGATGCGCACCACCTGGTCCGGGCCGCCGCCCGCGACCTGTTGACCGCCGAGCAGCTGGCCGACGCCCGGGCCGCGGCGCTGCAGGCCGCCGCCGCGGCGGGCATCGTCGCGGTGCACGAATGCGCAGGCCCCGAAATCGGCGGGCTGGAGGATTGGCTGCAGCTTCGCGCCCTCGATCACGGCGTCGAGGTGATCGGCTACTGGGGTGAGGCGGTCACCACGCCCGCACAGGCCCGCGCGCTGATAGACCAGACTGGAGCCCGCGGGCTGGCCGGTGATCTGTTCGTCGACGGGGCGCTCGGGTCACGCACCGCGTGGCTGCATGAGCCGTACGCCGACGCGCCGGACCGCATCGGTACCTGCTACCTGGACCCCGACCTCATCGAAGCGCATCTACGGGCATGTACCGAGGCCCAGGTGACCGCGGGTTTCCACGTCATCGGCGATGCCGCGGTCGCGGCGGTGGTCGGCGCCTTCGAACGAGTCGTCGCAGACCTCGGGCTGGCTGCCGTCGCCCGCTGCGGCCACCGGCTGGAGCATCTGGAGATGGTGACCGCCGATCAGGCCGCCAAACTGGGCGCTTGGGGAGTCATCGCCAGCGTGCAGCCCAATTTTGATGCGCTGTGGGGCGGCGGCGACGGCATGTACGCCCGTCGGCTTGGTGCCGAACGAGGCAGCCTGCTCAACCCACTTGCGCTGTTAGCATCCCAAGGCGTGCCCCTCGCGCTCGGTTCCGACGCCCCGGTGACGGGTCTTGACCCCTGGCTGAGCGTGCGCGCGGCGGTCAATCATCACACTCCGGGCAGCGCGGTGTCGGCACGGGCCGCATTCGCCGCCGCGACCCGGGGCGGCTGGCGGGCGAGCGGTGTCAGCGACGGCGCGACCGGGACCCTGGTGCCCGGTGCGCCGGCCTCCTACGCGGTCTGGGACGCCGGTGCCCTGGATGTGAGCGCACCGCGCGACGCCGTCCAGCGCTGGTCGACCGACCCACGCTCCCGGGTGCCTGCATTGCCGCGCTTGGGCCCGGCCGACGCTTCACCGCGTTGCCGACGAACCGTCCATCGGGGCGCTGTCATCTATGGCTAAAGGTCGGCACGAGCTGCCCGACGAGGCCGGCGACGCCACCCCGGCGGATGAGGGCCTTGAGAACCCCCCCGACACGTGCCGGGTAAGCGAGGAAGCCGAATCGGAGCGGGAAGACGAGTCCGCCGAGATCCACGTGGACACGCAACAGGAGCAAAACCACGACCACGGAGAAGACGAGGGAGAGCCCACCGACGCGACCGAGGTCCCGACCGCGCCTGAGGCTCCGAGCCTGGCTGAACGAGCGGGCGCGCTAGCACGCCGGGCACTGGCGGGAGCGGTAGCCGCGGCGGTCGCGCGGCTACCGGCTGCTCAGGCCGCGCTGCAGCCACGTCTGCCGCGGCTGGTGCTCACGATCGTGGGCGGATTGCTGCTCTGCGCCAGCTTCCCGGCACTGAGCTGGTGGTGGGCCGCCGTCGTTGCGGCCGCACTGTTGGCCTGGGTGCTGAAGCGTCCCGCCACTACACCCGCGGGTGGTCTGGGCTACGGATTCCTGTTCGGACTGGCGTTCTATCTGCCGCTGCTGCCGTGGATCAGCCTTCTGGTGGGCGCCGTGCCGTGGTTGGCGTTGGCGATGGCGTGTGCGCTGTTTCCCGCACTCTTCGGCCTGTTCGCCGTCGTGGTGCGGGGACTGCCCGGCTGGCCGATCTGGTTCGCGTTGGTGTGGGCGGCCCAGGAGTGGTTGAAGTCGATCTTTCCGTTCGGCGGCTTTCCCTGGGGGTCGGTGGCCTTCGGTCAAGCCGAAGGTCCACTGCTGCCGTTGGTCAAGCTCGGCGGCGTTGCGCTGCTGTCAACGGCGGTCGTGCTGGTGGGATTCAGCGCGATGGCGATCGGGCTGGAAATCGTGAAGTGGTGGCGGATCGGCCAGCGTGGCGGTGCTCCCGACGAGGCCCGCGGCGGGGCCCGTGACGGAGCCGCTGACACGGCGCCCGACAAAGACGCCAGGGATGCCGACCAGCCGCCACCCGCGGTGCTGCTGCCGGGTCTTTGCATATGTGTGGTGTTGTTCGCCGCCGTCATCGTCTGGCCGCAGGTGCGACATGCCGGCGCCGGATCGGGTGGCGAACCCACGGTCACCGTCGCGGCCGTGCAAGGCAATGTGCCCAGGCTCGGTCTCGACTTCAATGCGCAGCGCCGGGTGGTCCTGGACAACCACGTCCAGGAGACGCTGCGGCTGGCCGAGGATGTGCGTGCGGGAATCGCCCCACAACCTCAATTCGTCATTTGGCCGGAGGACGCCTCGGACATCGATCCATTACTCAATGCCGACGCCGGGCAACAGATCGCGGAGGCAGCCCATGCGATCGGCGTGCCGATCTTGTTGGGGACCATCCTCGCGGTGCCGGGCCGCACCCAGGGACCCGCCGAATACACCAACACCGTGATTGTCTGGAATCCGGTCACCGGGCCGGCTGACCGCCACGACAAGGAAATCGTGCAGCCGTTCGGCGAATACCTGCCCATGCCGTGGCTGTTCAAGCATCTGTCCGCCTATGCCGACCGGGCGGGCCACATGGTTCCCGGCAAAAGCAGCGATGTGGTGCAGATCGCGGGAGTGCCGGTCGGCGTGGCCACCTGCTGGGAAGTGATCTTCGACCGTGAGCCGCGAAAGGCGGTCCTCAACGGCGCCCAGTTGTTGGCCGTGCCTGCCAACAACGCCACCTTCAACAAGAGGATGAGCGAGCAGCAGCTGGCGTTCGCCAAGGTTCGGGCCGTAGAGCACGACCGATACGTCATGGTTGCCGGTACCACCGGGATCAGTTCTGTGATCGCGCCCGACGGTGGGGAGTTGGTCCGCACGGGCTTCTTCGAGCCCGCCTACCTGGATATCCAGGTGCGCCTCAAGACCCAGCTGACGCCGGCGACCCGGTGGGCCCCGATTCTGCAATGGGTGCTGGTCGCGGCGGCCGGAGCGGCCATTCTGGCCGGGATACGGCACAATGGATGGTTCCCGCGTCCGATTCGTCTGAGGTCCAGGCGTCTGGGTGAATCGGACGACTCCGATGCGCCCCCGGTCGAACCTGAGGGGCACGACGCTGTGCCCGACGACGAGGACGGCGACCACACTCCGCCAGAAGAGGGCGGTGACGACCTTCCGCCCGACGAGGGCGGCCGACCCGATTTCCGGCGAGACAGAGGAGCCACATGACCACCGGCCAGCAGGCGTCCCGCGCCCGGGGCAGTCGTCCCAGCGAGCGCGTCCTGGTGATCATCCCCACCTTCAACGAGCTGGAGAACCTGGCGCCGATCCATCGGCGGCTGAAAGACGCGTGCCCGGATGTGCACCTGCTCATCGTGGATGACGGCAGCCCCGACGGCACCGGCCGGCTCGCCGATGAGCTGTCAGCGGCCGATCCTGGCCGCACCCACGTCATGCATCGGACCGCCAAGGACGGCCTGGGAGCGGCCTACCTCGCAGGTTTCGCCTGGGGGTTGAGCCGGCAGTACTCGGTGCTTGTCGAGATGGATGCCGACGGCAGCCACGCGCCCGAACAGCTGCACCGTCTGCTGGACGCTGTCGACGCCGGAGCGGACCTGGCCATCGGTTCGCGCTACGTCGACGGCGGGGCGGTGCGCAACTGGCCCTGGCGGCGGCTGGCCCTGTCCAAGACGGCCAACACCTATTCGCGGGTCGCGCTGGGCATCGACGTCCACGACATCACCGCCGGCTACCGCGCCTACCGGCGCGAAGTGCTCGAGGCGATCGACCTCGACGGGGTGGACTCCAAGGGCTACTGCTTCCAGATCGACCTGACCTGGCGCACCGTGTGCAACGGGTTCGTCATCGTCGAAGTACCGATTACCTTTACCGAGCGCGAACTGGGCGTCTCCAAGATGAGCGGATCCAATCTTCGCGAGGCGGTGGTCAAAGTCACCCGATGGGGCATCCAGGGCCGCATGACCCGGACCCGAGCCGCCCGCGCGAACAACCGCACATAACCGGGGCCGCGGCCGGCTGCACGTATAGCCTCCGGTTAGCCGCGGCGCTTCGACCTGATCAGCTCGAGGCGCTCCTTGAGCAGCTCTTCGAGCTCTTCGACGGTGCGGCGCTCCAGCAACATGTCCCAGTGCGTCCGTGGTGGCTTGACTTTCTTCGGCTCGGGCAGGTCACCCTCGATCAGGGTGCCTTCCATTCCATTGCGGCACAGCCAGGTGCCGGGGATCTCGGCTTCGTCGGCGAAGGGGACTTCGAACTCCTCGCCGTTGTCGGTGCGGTACCGCGCGATCTGACGCGGCGCCAGGTCATGGTTGCGGTCAGTCTCGTAGCTCACGGCTCCGAGGCGACTGCCTCTCAGTACTCGATCAGCCATGGGTGCTACTCCTTTAGGTCCTCTGAGCTGTTGGGCTCCTGCGGTGCGATTCTCTCCGCTTGGCAAAACGTTACGGCGATCGGCGTAGTTCCCGGGCCGACACGCGGCGAACGCGGCGCGACTCTCAATGATACCGGGATCGCGGAGCACCGCGGACTAGAGTCGGCAGGCGTGACCCGCCGTGCCCGCCCCCAGCCCTGCCGCTGGTGTGGTCGAGACGTAACCGATGTCGAGATGGGTCGTCGTCGCCAGTACTGTCGGCGGTCTTGCCGGCAGCGGGCATACGAGCAACGTGCCTCGATGAGCAGGGGAGAGGCTGGGGCCTCGTTGGCACTACCCGCCGACGCGGTGGTCCTGTCGGGCGACGAGGCGGCCGACCTATCGGATCGCATATACCAGGTGCGATGTGCAGCGGAGGACATCGCCACAGCGCTCGACGAAGGAGCCGAGGCAACTGAACTGCGCGAACTTTGCGACGTCCTGATCCGCGCCGCCCGGGCTGCCGACGGCTGGCGCCGGGTGAGTGTCTGACCGCGACTTCCCGCGGCGCAGTCCCCAGCCGGCTCGCACCCGGAATCTCATCGCCATGCGCCTGACCAC
Organism: Mycobacterium sp.; assembly: GCA_035511785.1. GTDB lineage: Bacteria > Actinomycetota > Actinomycetes > Mycobacteriales > Mycobacteriaceae > Mycobacterium. The sequence continues at coordinate 1,016 of DATKEW010000292.1, read as the reverse complement.
CACCGATGCGTAGCCGGGTACAGTCGCGCCATGGACGGTGCGCCAGAGGTACCCAGGTGTACGCGGGGTCAGATGGACCTCGGTGTCGCCGCGCGCGTCGCCAAGCAACGTCACATCCCCCGGACACGACGTTCCACATGTCCGAGCCGGTCCTCTTTGAGAAGCCCGGAGTGTCGGACGTTTTGAAATCCCGCCGGAGTTGGCCATACTCACCAGCGACATTCTTGGGTCGGAGAGCAGCACGACGACGTCGCTTCGTGCAGCGACTTCCGTGACTCGGCGAGAGCCGCATCCGGCGGTTAAAGACGGCCAATGGTAGGCGAGGGGTAGTGATGGTGGACCAACTCCAGCATGCGACCGAAGCGCTGCGCAAAGCGCTGGTCCAGGTTGAACGACTGAAGCGCACCAACCGTGCGCTGCTGGAGCGGTCGAGCGAGCCGATCGCGATCGTCGGTATGTCCTGTCGCTTCCCGGGTGGCGTTGATAGCCCGGAGGCCCTGTGGGAGATGGTTGCCGACGGCCGCGACGTGATGTCGGATTTTCCCACCGATCGCGGGTGGGATGTGGCGGCGCTGTTCGACCCCGATCCCGACGCGCGCCACAAAACGTACGCGCGCACCGGTGGCTTCGTCGACGGCGTCGGGGACTTCGACCCCGCGTTCTTTGGCATTGCGCCCAGCGAGGCCCTGGCGATGGACCCACAGCATCGGATGTTGCTGGAGCTGTCGTGGGAAGCGTTGGAGCGGGCCGGGATTGATCCCAGCGGGCTGCGGGGCAGCGCCACCGGGGTGTTCGCCGGGCTCATCGTCCAGGGCTACGGCATGCTCGCCGAGGAGATCGAGGGCTACCGGCTGACCGGCACGACCTCCAGCGTCGCGTCGGGGCGGGTGTCGTATGTGCTGGGTTTGGAGGGCCCGGCGGTGTCGGTGGATACGGCGTGTTCGTCGTCGTTGGTGGCGTTGCACATGGCGGTGCAGTCGCTGCGCTCGGGGGAGTGCGATCTGGCGCTGGCCGGC
>DATKEW010000291.1:0-10885 GCA_035511785.1 Mycobacterium sp. | reverse complement strand
ATTGGTGCACCTCGTGAGCTGGCATTAGGTGCCTAACCAGGTCCAGTTCGCCCCCTGTGAAGGTAGCCGGAACCCCGTTCCGAAGACACTCAGCAGCCTTGGTGAGCACCCGTCGTATGGCGGCAAGTTCATCCTCGCCGTATTGGAGTTCATCGCGGACGAGAAACTGCGCCGCGTACTCGCGTGGATCGGTGTATGTCTCGTTGATCGCGTCGCCCATCTGTCCGCGTACGTGGGTTTGTCAGGTTTGGTTTCCATGTCAAGTGTTCCTGTCGCTTTGGCTCAAACTGTCAGACCGTCCGACAGTCGGCAATGCGGTGGCCTATTGCGACCAGGAGCGCCCTGAATGCGCCTACTCCGCCGTTGTGGTCACCGCGCTGGCGGGCGTCGATGACGCCAAGATACCCCGATCTCGGCGGCGCGGCGCGTGCCGTCAACGCGGTGTCCGGTGAGCCGTACCGGGTGTCTGGTTTCCGCACGTCTGCGGGCTTCTCAGACGGCAGGAGTGGGCATGGTGGCGCTGGCGTCAGACCCGCTGACGCGAGCGCACCGTGAGCACAGTTTGAGCACAGTTACAGATAACTCATTTGATCTGAGTTGATCTAAATATGCAGCTCAAAGCCGGTGCAGGCCACCGACCAGCGTTGCAAAAAACAGTCCCGGACTCTCACCGGGTTCCCTCTCACGAAGCGTTACTAACATGCTTCGCTCGATGCCGGCACCGCGGTTGCGGCGACAGCAGACCAGCTGCGGGAAGCAGTTTAGTCAGCCCGCCAGCGCCTCCGCGATCGGGACGTCTCCATTATTGAATTCGATGGTGCGGCGGATGGTCGAGTTGTCGTGCAGCGTCGCGGCCACCACAAGCGCGACATCTGCCCGGGATACTGAATCCTTGCCGGGGCGCTTTGCCCCCCGGATGGTGATCCGGCCGGTTGCCGGCTCGAGGGTGAGCCGCCCCGGTCCCAGCACCGTCCAATCCAGGTCGCTGGCGCGTAGGTGGGCATCCGCGGCGGCCTTGGCCTCGGCATACGGAAAGAACGGATTATCTTGCGGTACACCATGATCCGGACCGGCACCGAAGTAAGACACCATCACGAACCGACGCACACCCGCCCGCGCGGCCGCGTCGATCACCCGGATCGCGGCGTCGCGGTCGACGGCATAGGTCCGCGCCGGGTTGCCACCACCGGCTCCGGCGGAGAAGACGACCGCGTCCTGCCCGGTCAGCAGGTCGGCCAGTGCGTCAGTGTCGAGCCCCTCGATGTCGGCCGGCACCGGCTGGGCACCGGTGGCCGCGACGTCGCCGGAATGGTCGGGGTTGCGGAAGACCGAAGTCACCTCGTCGCCGCGCTCGGACAGGATGCGCGCCAGCTGCAGTGCGACCTTGCCGTGGCCGCCGATGACGATGACGCGTGCCATGCTCCCGACGGTACCGCTAGGTCAGCTGAACGCGGCCCATGATCAGATCGATGATGGGCTTGCCCGGCGCGAACGCCCCGGTGAGCGACGCCATCGTGTGCCCGTAGTCCACCAGCAGCGTGATGCCGTTGATGCCAAAGGCGGCGGCGCTGTTGAGGAAGCACATGACGTCGCCCATTTGCTCCGGCGTGTGGACTTTCGAGCCGGTTTCGTCGCGGTAGTCCTGCGCGAAGGTGAGCCAGAGGTCCGCGTTGGCCTGGGCCAACGGGGTATCGGTCGGACCCGGGCAGATCGCGTTGATCCGGATGCCTTGCTTCAGCAGGGGATAGCCCTGGGTTGCCACGTAGGCATTGACCGCCTTCTTGCTGAAGCCGTAGTGGATGATGCCTTCGGCCTCGTGCGCCGACACCCACTCTTGTGCCGCCGCATAGTCGGGTGTTGCCAGGAATTCCTGCAGCAGCGCGAGATCGTTCTCCCATCCCATGCCGGCCACCGAAGAGATGAAACAGATCGCCGAGCCGGAGGGCAGCTGACCCTTCTCGAGTAGGCGTTCGATGATGTAGCGGTGGCCGATGAAGTTGATCTTCATCAGGTCGGGACCCTCGGCAACCCCCGCAGCGGAAAACAGCGCATGTACAGGCCCGCCCACCTGCTCGAGTGCGGAGTCGATGGAAGCGGGGTCGCGCAGATCGACCTGCAGAGCCTGGGCGACGTCATAGTTCACCGGCGCGTAGTCCATCACTATCACTTCGGCGCCGAGCTCCGCTGCCGACTTGGCCGCCGCGGCGCCCATGCCGGTCGCACCGCCGACAACCAGCGCGCGCTTACCGTCGTAGCGCAACCGATCGATAACAGACATTGAGTTCCTCTCCGCGGCCATTACTAACTGCCCTACTGTATGAAGAACAGTTATTTGGTTCAATACCGGGTGCCAAGTCGGGCCTTCCTACTTGCCGCGAACCGCGACTCCCCGCAAGACGGTGTCACGGACGTGCACCAGCGCCGCCCGTCTGCCGATGGCGCGAAGGATGTTCTCCGGTATCCACTGCACGCCGATGACGCACCGTGCCAGCATCGCGGTGGAGGGAGCGTCGATGCGGATCTCGCCGGACCGGATTCCTTCGGAGAGCAGTGATTTCATTTGCCGAAGGCGAGTTGTGTACGACCAACCCGGGTTGGCTGTCGGCGGTGATTGCCGCATCCAAGCAAGCTGGATCCTGAACTCGTCGGAAAACTGGTCCAACGCATTGACGTTGACCCAGCTCAGTGCGTCCAACTTCTCAGTGGGCGTGGCATCCGAGCGCAGCACGCTGACCCAGCCCGCCTCAACCTTCTTTCCGAACGAACGCATGATCGAGTCGAGCAGCTCGTCCTTGGATCCGATCACCCGATAGACGGTTCCGGTGCCAAGACCCGCCGCAGCAGCGATGTCCCTGATGGTGGTGACTTCATACCCTCTGCGCCCGAACTCCGTTCGTGCCACGGCGCGGACATGGGCAGCCTTGTCGCTGGGACCGGCGTCGCTGTCGTCGGCCCACGTCTCGATGACATCGTGTGCGGCTGCAAAGGCGTTGGACCGATCCAACGCCGAGTCGGTAGGCGGCCGAGCTGTCAATCCTTGCAAGATGATTCGGCACAGCAGCTCGGCCACCTGGTCGGCAGACGAATTGTGGCGAATGACGTCAAGCCCGACCTGCAGCATCGTCTGGCAGATACGGTCGGCCAGCGTCGGAAGATCGATGTCGGGTTTGATGTAGCCGCTCCACCTGCCGGCGCGCAGTGTTTGTAGCATCGCCTCCTGAATCGACGTGGGCTGCTGCTGGGTCAACTTCATCAGCTCGGGGTCTGCGCTCGGTCCCTCGTAGAACGACATCTGCAGCGCTGCCCGATGTTGCACGGCGCAATTGGCGATCGCCGACCCCAGCTCGATGATCTTCTCCGAAACCGGTCGTGAGTCCGGTTCGTCCAATCTCGCCTGGGCGGTCTGGCCAATACGATTCAAATCCTCCTGGTAGCGGCGGATGAGCTCGACGAGGATCGCCTCTTTGGACTCGAAATGGTGATACAAGCTGCCGGGGAGAATGCCTGCCGCGTCGGCGATCTCCTGCAACGACGTTCGCAAACCCGAGGAGGCGATCAACGACGCGGCCGTCTGCAGGATCTCGGTGCGGCGTGTCCCGGAGTCGTCTGCGCCGCCGGCTTGATCCATGCGGGCAGCCGCCGACGGCCGGCCCTTTGACAGCGAAGCGGCTTTGGCCATGACTAGTGGTGCGCCCGTCCGGACGATTGCTGTGCAAACATACGCATTCGTCCTCCCGCCGAACCAAATCTTTGTTAGAGGCTATCAGATTGTCCGCAACAAATGCGCTGCATACAGCGGTGGTAGAGCCATTCTAAAGGGTCGGACCGTCCCAGCGGTCGCGCGCGACCACCTCGTCCACGGGCCGTCGACGGGCCGGCCGAAAAGTATGGCCGGCCCGCAGGCGGGCCACTGGCAGCAGACAGCCCTGTACAAAAGTCTGCGGAATTCCGAGCAGCTGCCGGACCTCGTCTTCGCGGTGCAGGTGCAGGGTCGTGACGCACGTCCCGTAGCCGCGGGTGTGCAACGCCAACTGAAAGTTCCACACCGCCGGGAAGATCGAGCCGTACAGCGTGGCCCGGTGAAACGACTCGTCACCATCGATCCGCGGCAGGTACGGCTGATAGCAAGGAATCACCAGCAACGGCACCCGTGCCATGTTCTCGACCAACCACTCCGTCGACGACATGAGCCGGCCCTCCGGTGTATCGGCGGGCAGCATGTCGGCGAGCATTTGTCCGCCGACCCTGAGCAGATAGGCGTCGCGATACAGCTCGGCGATCTTGCCCCGCAAAGCCGGATCGGCGACCACCAGCCACCGCCACGACTGCTGATTCGAGCCGTTGGCGGCGTGCAGACCGACGCGCAGGCACTCGCGAATGTCGCCGAGGTCGACCGGCGCATCCAGGTCGAGCGACTTGCGCGCCGAACGGGTAGCGGTGAGCAGGTACTCGATGTCCATCAGGTGGTTACACCCAGTCGCGCGGCGACACCGAACACTTCCTCGAAGATCGAGCCGGGCACCGTGAACGGCTCGGTCGCCGAGACCTCGTCCAGCCGCGCGATGATGTCGTCGGCGTTGGGTTCGCTGTCGGGCTCGGCGAGCCAGCCCTGGCCGAGGCCGACGAAGACCCGCGCAAAGCGGCCGGCGCACGCCGAGTAGTTCTGGTGGGTGAACTCGCAGGCCCGGCTCGCCAGGAAGACGACCATGGGCACCACCAGCTCGGGCTTGATCACTCCCAAAAAGCCGATTTCCTCAAGGGCTTTCGGGTCCCCGACCGTTTCGGTCACCATGCGCGAAAAGCCGAACGGCAGCACGGTGTTGGACAGGATGCCGTGCTCGGCGCCCTCGATCGCGATCACATTGGACAGGCCGACGAGGCCCGCCTTGGCCGCCGCGTAGTGGGCCTCCATCGGCTGTCCGAACATTCCTCCCGACGAAGAGATGAACACGAACCGGCCGTAGCGCTGCTCCTTCATCACCCGGTAGGCCGGCTGGCTCAGATAGAATCCGCCGTCGAGGTGCACGCCGAGCATCCGCCGCCAGTCGTCCGCGGAAAGCTCGTCGAACGCAATGCTGTTGAAGATGCCCGCGTTGCTCACCACCGCGTCGAGCCGGCCGAAGCGGTCGACGGCCAGCCGGACGATCGCCTCCCCGCCCTCCGGGCTGGCCACCGAATCGTGTGAGGCCACCGCGACCCCGCCCGCGCCCTCGATCTCGGCGACGACGTCATCCGCGACGGTGGTATCGGCGCCCTCGCCATGCATGGTTCCACCCAGGTCGTTGACGATCACCGAAGCACCGCGGCGGGCCAGCTCCAGCGCATACAAACGTCCCAGTCCTCGGCCCGCTCCGGTGACGATCGCTACCTGGTCGGTGAAATCGATCATCTCAGACGCCCCTTCCTTCCCGGATTCGTCAGGGTCCTACCGAGTTCGGTGAGATAGCGGTCCGGCGAGCCGAGAAGTGCGCTCCAGCTCAGCAGGCGCTTGAGGTAGAGGTGAGCGTCGTGCTCCCAGGTGTAGCCGATGCCGCCGAAGACCTGGATCGCGGTATCGCCCACGGTGGCCAGCCGCCCGGCGAACGCTTTCACCCGCAACGCGGACAGGTGCCGCTGCCGCGCATCGGCGTTGTCGGCGGCCCACAGCGCGTGGATCACCCCGCTGCGGGCCAGTTCGACGGTTTCATACATGTCGACGCACAGATGCTGGATCGCCTGGAACGAGCCGATGACCTGGCCGAATTGCTTTCTCACCTTTGCATATTCGACGGCCAAATCCATGACGGCGCATGCGGCACCGAGCGCGTCGGCGGCCGTGGCGATGAGCACGTCGTCGATCACCGCTGCGATCGCATCCGGTGACGATGCCGCCAGCCGGTGCGCGGCCGCGCCGTCGAGCGCCACTCGAAACTGCTTGCGGGTCTGGTCGATACCGCGCTCGGGGGTCACCGAAATGCCTGAGGCGTCGGTCTTGACCGCGAAAAGTCCGGTGCCGCCGCGGTCCTCGGCAAGTACCAGCAGGACACTCGCCGCGGCGGCGTCAGATATTGCGATCTCACCCCGCAGCACGACGTCGTCACCCCGCTCCGCGGCTTTGACGGCGGCGTCATTCGAATCCAGTGGGCCGACCGCGGCGATCGTGGTGCCGTCGGCGATCCCGGTCAACAGCTCAGCGGCGGCGTCCCGGGCGCCCAGCCTGGCCAGAGCGCGCGGCGCCGCCACTGCACTGGATAACCACGGTCCCGGGTGCAGGGCGGCACCGAGTTCTTCGGCCACGATGCCGGCCTCGACCATCGTCATGCCGGCGCCGCCGTATTCCTGGGGCACCAACAGCCCGGTTGTCCCGAGGTCGGCCAGACCGCGCCAGACGGCGCCGGTGGTGCCGGTCGGATCGTCCAGTAGTGCGCGCACGTGGCCCGAAATCGGTGCTTTCTCAGCAAGAAAGCGCCGCGCCGTGTCGCGCAGCGCGACTTGCTCATCGGTCAGTTCGAGGTTCATGGGCGCGGCAACCCCAGCACGCGCTGGGCGGTGATGTTCTTGTTGATCTGAGTCGTGCCGCCGGCGATGGTCAGCGAACGTGACGTCAGGCGGTAATCGGCCCACCGGCCCTTCTCCCCGCCCGTGCCGAGCACGTCGAAGGCCAGGGCGGCCATGTCCTGTCCGATCTCGCCCCACACCGTCTTAGCGAGGCTGGCCGAGCCGAGGGCAGCCTTATCCGAGCCACCGTGCAAGGTCGCCGATATCGACCGCTGGCAAAGTAATTCGAGGTACTTGATGCGGACGGCGATCTCGCCGAGGCGCCGCAACGTCACCGGGTCGTCGAGTGCGCTGCCGGCATCGGTCGTGGCAAAGTCGGTCACGAGTTCCTCCAGCCGCACCTGCATCTCGGCGTAGAGCCGCGCCGCCCCGGCGCGTTCGTGGCTCAGCGTGGTGGTGGCCACCTGCCAGCCCCCGTTGACCGGTCCGAGCACGGCGTCCGCGGCGACTCGCACATCGTGAAAGAACACCTCAGCGAAATCGGTGTCACCGTTGAGTGTGACGAGCGGACGGACCTCGATGCCGGGCAGTCTCATGTCCACGATCAGGCAGGAGATCCCCTTGTGTTTCGGGGCGTCGGGATCGGTGCGCACATACAGCTGGCACCAGTCGGCACGATGCCCGAGCGACGTCCAGATCTTTTGCCCGTTGACGACGAAGTCGTCGCCTTGCGGACCGGCAGTGCGCACCGCGCGGGTGCGCAACGCGGCGAGGTCGGATCCCGCTTCGGGCTCTGACATGCCCTGGCACCACATGTCGTCCGCGCGCATCATGCGGGGGAGCAGCGTCGTCTTCTGGGACTCGGTGCCGTATTGCATGATGGCGGGAGCGATGTTGTTCATGCCAATGACGTTGAGCGGCAAAGGTGCCCGAGCGCGTGTGGTTTCCTCGGTGTAGACCAGCTGCTCCAGAACGGTCGCTCCGCGGCCACCGTACTCGCGCGGCCAGGAGACGGCCGCCCACCCGGCGTCGGCCATCGTGCGGTTCCAGGCGCGCAGCATCGCGAATGTCGCGTCGTCGCGCCCGGAGGGCCGGCGGGCGGCGATCAGCTCGTCGGTCAGATTCGCCGACAGCCAGTCACGCAGCTCGGCGCGGAACTGTTCTACCTCCGGTGGGTACGAGAAATCCACGCTCTCTTGTCTACCTCGCGCGATTGACTGCGGCCAAGCCCGGACTTTACGTTGGAACAGATATTTGGTCAACGAGGTTCCCATGGTTCGGAGGTTGAGCGTGCCAATCGACGCTGGTGGCGACCGGCTGGCGGCCCTGGGCATGCTCGCGTCCGCACTTGCGGGCCGGGCCGTGGCGGTTGCCGAACTGCAACCGGGTGAACCCCCGTGGACCGACGGCCAGATGATTTACGTCGATCCTTCCGCGCGAGCCCGCGCGAAACTCGAGGCGATCGCCGTGCAGGCTTCGATGATCGCGGCCGGCAGCCTGGATCCCGACGTCGCGCGTCGGTTGGTTCGTCACCCCCGGCTGGCCAGGCGGTATCTGGCGGTCGAGGGTCACCGCGCACTGGTCGCCAACAGCGACCTGCTGCCGCCCGTCTTGGCGTCGGTGGGCAACCGTGACATCGCGGGTCGCAGCGACTCGCCCGCGGCTTCGCTGAGAATTGCCGACGGACGGGCAGCGATCGACGGCCCGGCGCCGGAATTCGGCGTGATTCGTGCGGCGAAGGTACTCGCCGCGTGCTCCCGCGCGGCCAAACAGCAGGATCAGGAAGACCCCCGGCATGTCCCGCGAGGCCGCGGCGCCAAGGAGCTCGAGGAGTTCCAGGATCTCGCTGACGGGGCGGTCGACGATTCCGACGATCCGGATCTGTTCACCAGCCCGGTTGGCGGGGGCGGCTTCATCGGCAAGTGGTTGAAGAAGATGCTGTCTTCGGCGCGTAAGACCGGTAGCGGCGGCGGACCACCCGGCGCGGATACCCCGACGCATCGCACGAACTCCGCGAACCGTGGCGCGCACGCCGTGTCGTCGCTGGCCTCGACGTCGAGCGAGGATGTCGAGGATCAGCGGGCCTTGACCGCCTCGCACGGCCTGACATATCCGGAATGGGACATCACGCGCAAGAGCTACCGGCCCGCGTGGTGCACCGTGCGCGAGGTGGAGCCGCAGATCAAGGCATCGGCGACCCCAGCGATCGACGACGCGATCGGGATGCGGCGCCCGCTGTCACGACTGGGGATGGGCCTGCACCGCCGCCACCGGCAGTCGCAGGGCGACGACATCGATATCGACGCGGCGGTGGAGGCCCGTGTCGAGGTGCTGGCCGGGTCGGTGCCCGACGAGGCGGTGTATCTCGACAGCCTGCGGCGCCGGCGCGACCTGTCGGTGCTGCTCCTGCTCGACGTATCGGGGTCGGCGGCGGAGCCCGGAACGGTGGGCCAAACGGTCCACGAACAACAGCGCGCGGCGGTCGCCAACCTCACTGTTGCGCTCCACGATTTGGGAGACCGAGTTGCGCTCTACGCCTATTACTCGCAGGGCCGGCGTGCGGTGAGCGTGGTGCCCGTCAAACGATTTGACGACCACCTCGACTCCCGAGTCATGAAGCGCCTCAACAGCCTCGAACCCGGTGCCTTTTCGCGCCTCGGCGCGGCCATCCGCCACGGCTCGGCGGTCTTGGAGGCACGCGGAGGTACGTCACGACGGCTGTTGGTGGTGCTGTCTGACGGACTCGCATACGACCATGGCTACGAGCGGGCCTACGGTGCCGCGGACGCGCGCCGCGCCTTGATCGAGGCCCGCCGCCGCGGCACCGGCTGCGTGTGCCTGACGATCGGCGCGGGAACCGACGTGCAATCGCTGCGGCGAGTCTTCGGTAGCACCGCGCATGCGACCATCGCGCGCCCAGACCAACTCGCCGGTGTGATCGGACCGCTATTCCGGTCCGCGCTGCGCTCGGCAGAGGTCCGCCGGAGGCCGTATGACGAACGCCCAACAGTGCGAAATTTGCCCTGACGCCATGTCCCAGAATGCAGTTGGCGCACCGGTGCGGGCTGCCGAACCTGCGCGTCAGTAACTTGAAACAAACATCTGTTCCGGTTAGGCTGCAATCAATGCGGGTAGCGGAAGGGAAGCTATGGCCAATGAGTCCGGACTCGTTTACCGGAACGGCGTGACCCCCGACGCGGAGACGGTACGCCCCTACTACAAGGCGATCGGCAGCGAAGAGGCCATCTTCAAGGCGGCATACCGGCAGGGTTTGGCACTCGTTTTGAAGGGGCCGACGGGGTGTGGCAAGACCCGCTTCGTCGAGGCGATGGCCTACGATCTCGGCCGGCCGCTGATCACCGTCGCCTGCCATGATGACCTCACCACCGCGGACCTTGTCGGTCGGTACCTGCTACAGGGCGACGAGACGGTGTGGGTGGACGGTCCGCTCACCCGGGCGGTGCGCGAGGGCGCGATCTGCTACCTGGACGAAGTGGTGGAAGCCCGACAGGACACCACCGTGGTGCTGCATCCGCTCGCCGACCACCGGCGGCAGCTGCCCATCGAGCGTCTCGGTGTCACGCTGGACGCGGCGCCCGGATTCGGTCTGGTGGTGTCCTACAACCCCGGCTATCAAAGCGTGCTCAAGGATCTGAAGGATTCGACACGTCAGCGGATGGTTGCCGTCGAATTCGGTTTCCCCGCAGCCGATGTCGAAGAATTGATCGTTGCACACGAGGCGGGCGTGGATGATGCGACCGCAGCCGAACTGGTGCGTTTCGGGCAGGCCATCCGCCGGCTGGAAACCGGCGGGTTGCGTGAGGTCGCGTCGACCCGCGTGCTGATCGCGGCGGGCAGGCTTGTTGTAGAGGGCCTGACCGTGCGAGAGGCGGCCCGGGCTGCGATCGCTGGGCCGCTCACCGACGACGTGGCCGTGGGCAAAGGGCTCAACGAGATGATCGAGATCTATCTGGGCGGGTCTGATGGGGCCTGAGGGGTGGGCGGGGCCCGGTGATTGACGCTGCATATCGCCCCGCTAGGGTCTGAACAAATATTAGGTTTGTAGATCGGGCGCGTGAGTTTGTCACCCGGGAGGTCAGATGTCCTACGAAAGCAGCGCCGAGCCGATCAAGGTCGGCTACCTGATGGACTTCACGCTGCCGCCCGGCTTTCCCGAGGAAATGCTGGCTGACTTTACGCGGTGCTTCGACATCACGTTCGAGGAGGCCGTCGAGCATGGGCTGATGGATCGTCCTGTCCAGATGATCTATCGCGAAGTGGAGGGCCTGCCCAAGGGTTCGGTCAAAGCGGTGATCGACGCGTTCGGGGAACTGGTCGACGAAGGCTGCCTGGTGGTCTTCGGGCCGCACATCACCGACAACTGCGTGCCGACCCGCGAAGCGATCGA
>DATKEW010000290.1:0-2734 GCA_035511785.1 Mycobacterium sp. | reverse complement strand
GAGATCGGCTCGGCCGTAGCACAGTTCGTCCGGCAGCTGCGGTCGACCGCTGGTTGAACAGATCGTTTCGATCGTCACGGATCGTCCTCATCGTCCCTGTCGTCGCAAAGCAACTTCTCCGGGTGGTGATAGGTGTTGGTTCTCGGTTGACCGCGAACCGTTGAAGTACCTTCTAAATTCTGACGGGAACCAGATCGCCCTGGTCCGCGTCTGACTAGTTGATCGGGCCCCCTGCTCTCCTCGGGGGCGGCCCGCACCGGCGCGGCCCTCTGAAACTTGGACCCTACTTACGCCACCAGTAGTCCGTCTGAATCGTCTGCTCAGGCATCATGTGGGGACGTTGCAACACCCCCTGGGCTGCTTTACCGAACCAACCTAACCATCGATCAATAAAGTCAGAGAGGTCCGACCGATCGAGTTCCTCGAAATTCCACGCCGGTTGCTCACGAACCAGCCCAGGGCGAAGGACTGGTCCTGCATCAATGCTGTTGTCCGTGGCCATGTTGAAGTCCCCGCTGGTGGCCAGGAAAAGTCCCCACTCCCTTGCTCGGGTTGAGGTTAGTTCACGGGCGGTCACCTCGCTTGTGGTGGGCGTGGCGCATGCGAAACGACTGGCCGTCTGTGATGACGACGCTGGCGTGATGGAGTAGTCGGTCGAGGATGCTGGCGGCGGTGGTGTGCTCGGGTAGGAAGCGTCCCCATTGTTCGAAGGGCCAGTGGGAGGCGATCGCTAGTGAGCGGCGTTCGTAGGCGGCAGCGACGAGCCGAAACAGCAGTTGGGTGCCGGTGTCGTCGAGCGGGGCGAACCCGATCTCATCGATGATGATCAGCTCGGCGCGGAGCAGCGTGTCGATGATCTTGCCGACGGTATTGTCGGCCAGTCCGCGGTAGAGGGTGTCGACGAGGTCGGCGGCGGTGAAGTAGCGCACCTTGTGACCGGCGTGAACGGCGGCGTGGCCAAGCCCTATCAGGATGTGACTCTTGCCGGTACCCGGCGGGCCGATGATCGCCAGATTGTGTTGTGCGCGAATCCATTCCAGGCTGGCCAGGTAGTCGACGGTGGCCTGTGGGATGGACGAGGCGGACACGTCGAAACCATCGAGGGTCTTGACGACTGGAAACGCCGCGGCCTTGCGACGGTTGGCAGCGTTGGAGGCGTCGCGGGCGGTGATCTCGGTCTCGATCAGCGTGCGCAGTACCTCCTCGGGTGTCCAACGCTGGGTCCTGGCGGTTAGCAGCACCTCGGGGGCAGTGCGACGTACTGCGGCCAGCTTCAGCCGCCGCAACCCCGCGTCCAGATCCGCAGCAAGCGGCGGAATCGTTTTGGGTGCAACAGCTTTCGTTCCAGTTGTCGTGGTCATGAAGCGCTCCCGTCGCTGTTGCGGGTGATCTTGTAGGCGTCCAGGGATCGGGTCGGCGCGGTCGGCAGATCCAGCACCAGTGCGTCGCCCGCCGGGCGGGGCTGCGGGGCGGCGGTACCGGCGGCCAGGATGGAGCGCACGTCGGCCGCACGGAACCGCCCGAACGCCACCGCCCGGTGCAATGCCGCCACCAGCGCGGCCTCACCGTGCGCGATGCCGAGCGCGAGCAGGATCTCCAGCTCGGCGCCGAGGCGGGTGTTGCCGATCGCGGCAGCGCCGACCAGGAACGCCTCTGCGTCCTCGCCGAGCGCGCAGAACCGTTGCTCGGTGGTGGTTTTCGGGCGCGGCCCACGACTAGGGGCCGGTCGGGGCCCGTCATAGTGCTCGTCGAGGATCGACGTCTCCCCGGGTGCGACCAGTTCATGCTCGGCCACGATCGCTCCGGTGCCCGGCTCGACCACCAGCAGCGCGCCATGATCGATAACGATGTTGGCGGTGGCCCCGATCAGCCGGGTGGGCACCGAGTAGCGGGCAGAACCGTAGCGCACACACGCGAGCCGGTCCACCTTACGGGTGACCGAGGGTGCGCCGATCTCGGGCCGCAGCGACGGCAGCGGCGCCAACAGCCCCCGCTCGGCGGCCAGGCGCTCATCGGGCACCGCAACGATCTCCGAGTGCACCGCGGCGTTGACCTCCGCACACCATGCCGCGGCGGCCGTGTTGGCCGCCCGCAGGCCCACCGGCTGGCCGGTGACCTTTGCCTCGGTCAAAAGCGGCACCACCAGGTCGGATTGGGCGTAGCCGCAGAGGTGCTCCACGATGCCCTTGGAGGCCGGATCGCCGGCCTCGCACCAATCTGGGCGGAAACCGTAATGGGTGGCGAACCGGACATAGTCGGGAGTGGGCACCAGCACGTTGGCCACCACCCCCGCCTTCAAACAACCCATCCGGTCGGCCAGCACCCGTGCCGGGACCCCGCCGATCGCAGCGAGCGCTTCGGCGATCATCGCCATCGTGGTGGTGGCTTTCTGATCGGCGGCAAAGCGCACGAATCGCCACCTGGAGAACGCCAGCACCGCGCAAAACACGAACAACCCCGGTGCGGCCTCGGCCCAGTCAATCACCAGATACTCACCGGCTGCCCACACCGCCGGGCGGCGGCCTCGATGATTGTCTTTGCGCCACAACACTTTCTGCTCAGCCACCAGGCGACGGAAGTTACGCGCCGACCCCTCATAGCCGGCCGCTTGGGCGATCGGCAGCAGCCGTTTGGCCGAGATCCGTCCTCCCGATTTGGCCACCCGCTCGGCGACCAGGTCGCGCACTTGGTCGAAGTTGCGAGGCCGCGGTCGCGGCTCCGGTGCCCCGCCGGC
>DATKEW010000289.1:0-2633 GCA_035511785.1 Mycobacterium sp. | reverse complement strand
GCGGTCTCGCGCCGGCTGCCGCCGCGGATACGCCGATTCAGCTGGCTCCTGTCGGGGCTGTCCTGGCTGGGGCTATTGGGCCTGCGCCACGTCGGGCGCAGGGCCAACGAGCCCTTGACCGAGGCACTCGACGCCGGGCTTGGCCCCGATCGCCGCACCGAGTCGGGCGACCTGTGGAAGCGGCCCGCTCCCGGTGGTGCGACCGCGAAGAAACCCGGCGTGGCCCGAATGCTGCGGATCTACCGCGACTACGCGCACGACGGCGACATCAGTTACGGGGAGTGTGGCTCCAGGAACCATCTCGACATCTGGCGGCGGCCCGACCTCGACCGCAGCGGTCGGGCTCCGGTGCTGCTGCAGGTTCCCGGCGGCGCCTGGGTGATCGGAAGCAAACGCGGACAGGCACATCCACTGATGAGCCATTTGGCCGAGCTCGGCTGGGTCTGCGTGGCGATCAACTACCGGCTCAGCCCGCGCTCCACCTGGCCGGATCAGATCGTCGACGTCAAGCGCGCCATCGCGTGGACAAAGGAGCACATCGCCGATTACGGCGGCGACCCGGACTGGATCGCGATCACCGGAGGCTCGGCCGGCGGGCATCTGTCTTCGCTGGCCGCGCTTACGCCCAACGATCCGCGGTTTCAGCCGGGCTTTGAGGAGGCCGACACCAGGGTGCAAGCGGCCGTCCCGTTCTACGGGGTCTACGACTTCACCCGAACCGACGACTCCACGCATCCGCTGATGGCGCCGATGGTGGCGAAGAACGTATTCAAGTTGAGTCGGGCGGACATCGCTGAGCCCTTTCGCATCGCCTCGCCGATCACCCACATCTCAGAAGATGCGCCACCGTTCTTCGTGCTGCACGGGACCAACGACTCGTTGATCCCGGTCGAACAGGCCCGCAGCTTTACCGCGCGCCTGACCGAGGTCAGCCGCCAGCCCGTCGTCTACGCCGAATTGCCTTACGCGCAGCACGCTTTCGACATCTTCGGGTCGGCCCGTGCGGCACACGCCGCGGTGGCCGTCGAGCAGTTCCTTGCCGAGACGTACGCCAAGAGTCTGGTGTCCGTATAGACCGGCGGCTTTCAGAATCGGTCGTGACTCTGACGTGTGCGGCGTCCTTCACTCTCGGGGCCGCTAGTTTCTTACGCTGTGGTGAACCTGGTTTCCGCCGCTGCGTTTCGCGGCATACATGGCCATATCTGCGATCGTGATGAGTTCCTCAAGAGTGAGCGCACCTCTGGTGCCGTTCACCAGGTGCAGTTCGGCGCTGGCGGTTCCGATGCTGGCTGTGACTAGCGGGGTAAGCCCGGCGACGGCGGTGCACAACCGCGCGGCCAGTGATTGCAACTCAGAAGTCATCGTGGTCAGCGCGATCAGGAACTCCTCGCCGCCGGCGCGGCAGACGAGTGCGTCGGGCGGGGTGTGCTCGCGCAGCAACTCAGCCACCGCCCGCAGCGCATAGTCACCGACTGAATGACCGTGGGTGTCGTTGATGCGTTTGAAGTGGTCGAGATCGATCATCACCACCGCCAGGTGGGTGTGCGCCGGCGACGCATTGGCGAGGCTGTCGCTGACCGCGTCGATGAATGCCCGCCGGTTCAGCAGGCCGGTGAGGGCGTCCTCCTCAGCGCGCTGCGCGTAGTTCCCCAAACCTTGCCGCATGCCCCAAATCGCAAGCGGGAATGACGAATTGAGAAAGTTGATCAGCCAGAACGCGGAGGCCGCCACGGCGATGTTGGCCTCGCGGGACAGCCGTATCGCCACTATGGTGGCGATCGCGACGGCCACCCCGGCGTTCAACAGCAAGACTTTCGGCCGGTGAAAGAACGCGATGTAGCCCCCCGTGACGGCCATGGCCGTACACGCCAGGGCGGCCAGGGCCGCGGTGGGCTCGGCAAGACTCCACGCGGCGATACACAAGATGCCACTCAGCACGATGGCCTGCGACTGCCGACGCGTCGGCCAGCGTGTCAGCCAAAACACGGTCAGGCCGACGGTGAATACGGCGACACCTCCGCCGATCATCGCGGTAGTAGCGCTCGGCAGGTGCTGGCTGGTCAACATGGTGAGCGGCGCCAACGACGATGACGCGGTGACGAAAGCCATGATCATCTGTGCCGAACGCAACAATCCGCGCCGGCGCAGGAATGTGGTGATCCAGTCGAACTCGTCGGGCTGGCTCCACCAAGCCTTGAGCCGTGACATCAGGCGGCAAACCTCCAAAACCCAGGGTCTGACGACTTTCTTGGGCCTGCATGTGATGTGAATTGCTGAAGGTTGCCCGATTTGCACTAACTTAAATAGAAGAAATTCCAACGGTGCCATATTCGCGGAATTGGCAGCCCGCTGCCAGTTTGCTATGCCCACCCCGGGCCGTGTGCGGCCTCGTCGAGTGCCCCTAGGCGCCTACGCCCCAATGGAACACGCGCGACGTGAGCAGCACGATCCCCAGCGAGACCGACGCGACTACTGTGAGCCCGATGACCGCTACCAGGAGTGGGCGCCATCCGGTGCGCGCGATCTGGCGGATGTCGGTGTTGAGCCCGACACCGGCGAAGGTCAGCAGGAACGCCCATTTCGACACGTTGGCCAGGTTTGCGGTTTGACCCTTGGTCAGCCAGCCCGCGGTC
>DATKEW010000288.1:0-4565 GCA_035511785.1 Mycobacterium sp. | reverse complement strand
CTTCGTCTGGGCCACCGTGATCGTGTGGATCCTGGGTGGCTTCGGCACCTGGCTTGTCGGCAACATGGGGAGCAGTTGCGGTCCGACCGACCACATCGGAGCCTCCGGCTTGATCTTCGGCTGGCTGACTTTCCTGCTCGTGTTCGGGCTGTTTGTCCGCCGGGTGTGGGACATCATCATCGGGTTGGTGGTCTTGTTCCTGTACGGCGGCGTCCTGCTCGGCGCGATGCCGGTGCTCCACCAATGTGGTGGTGTGTCCTGGCAGGGCCATCTGTGTGGTGCGCTCGCCGGCGTCGTGGCGGCCTATCTCCTGTCCGCTCCGGAGCGTAAGGCCCGCACGTCGAGGAAAGCCGGCTCCCGGCGCGCCAAGACATGAGCTCGCCGCTGGCGCCCGTCGGGGTCTTCGACTCCGGCGTCGGGGGTCTGACCGTCGCGCGGGCGATCATTGACCAGCTGCCCGACGAGGACATCATCTATGTCGGCGACACCGGCCATGGTCCCTACGGTCCGCTCACCATCTCCGAGGTTCGCGCGCACGCGCTGGCCATCGGTGATGATCTCGTGGATCGCGGTGTGAAGGCGCTGGTGATCGCTTGCAACACGGCATCCTCGGCGTGCCTGCGCGATGCCCGTGAGCGCTACGACGTGCCGGTCGTCGAGGTGATCTTGCCCGCGGTGCGCCGTGCGGTCGCCACCACCCGCAACGGCCGTATCGGGGTAATCGGGACGCAGGCGACCATCGCCTCGCATGCCTACCAGGACGCGTTCGCCGCCGCGCGTGACACCGAGATCACCGCGGTGGCCTGCCCGCGTTTCGTCGATTTCGTCGAGCGCGGTGTCACCAGCGGGCGTCAGGTGCTCGGATTGGCCGAGGGCTACCTGGAGCCGCTGCAGCGCGCCCAGGTCGACACCCTGGTGCTGGGTTGCACGCACTATCCACTGCTGTCCGGGCTGATCCAACTGGCGATGGGCGAGACCGTGACGCTGGTGTCCAGCGCCGAGGAAACCGCCAAGGAAGTGCTCCGGGTGCTCACCGAGCAAGACCTGCTGCGGCCGCACGACGCGCCGCCCGCAACCCGGGTGTTCGAGGCCACCGGCGACCCCGAGGCGTTCACCAAATTGGCGGCGCGATTCCTGGGGCCCGCGGTGACGGGTGTCCAACCCGTTCGCCACTCCCGCATCGGCTAGCCCGCGGAGAGATTCTGATCACATCAATGCGGCGATGTTTTCTCCATGGTGGTATCGGGCATGGCACAGTAGTGTCCGTGCGAATAACCGTGCTTGGCTGCTCGGGCAGCGTGGTCGGTCCGGATTCGCCTGCATCGGGTTATCTGCTTCGGGCTCCGGATACCCCGCCGCTGGTGCTCGACTTCGGCGGGGGCGTACTCGGCGCGCTGCAACGGTACATGGACCCCGGCGCGGTGCACGTGCTCCTATCTCATCTGCACGCCGACCACTGTCTGGACATGCCGGGCCTGTTCGTGTGGCGTCGCTACCACCCGTCGCGGCCCGTCGGCAAGGCGTTGTTGTACGGCCCGAGCGACACCTGGTCGCGGTTGGGAGCCGCGTCATCACCCTATGGCGGGGAGATCGACGATTGCTCCGACATCTTCGATGTTCACCACTGGGTCGACGGTGAGCCGACGACGTTCGGTGCGCTGACGGTAGTGCCGCGGGTGGTGGCTCACCCAACCGAGTCCTACGGCTTGCGCATCACCGATCCCAGCGGTGCCTCGTTCGTCTACAGCGGTGATACCGGCATCTGCGATCAGCTTGTCGAGCTGGCTCGCGACGCCGACGTCTTCCTCTGCGAGGCCTCCTGGACGCACGCGCCCGATCATCCGCCCGCCCTGCACCTGTCCGGCACCGAGGCCGGCATGGTCGCGGCGCGGGCCGGCGTTCGTGAGCTGCTGCTGACACACATCCCGCCGTGGACTTCGCGTGAGGACGTGATCAGCGAGGCCAAGGCCGAGTTCGACGGGCCCGTGCATGCGGTGGTATGCGGTGAGACGTTCGATGTCCGCCGCTCTGAGAGGGTCTGAGCCAACCGGGTTAGGGTTGGCGTCGTGTCCAAACGAGAAGACGGCCGCCTTGACGACGAGCTTCGCCCCGTGGTCATCACCCGCGGATTCACCGACCACCCGGCGGGCTCGGTCCTGATCGAATTCGGTCACACCAAGGTCCTGTGCACCGCCAGCGTCACCGAGGGGGTGCCGCGCTGGCGCAAGGGATCGGGCCTGGGGTGGCTGACCGCGGAGTACGCGATGCTGCCGTCGGCAACTCACACTCGCTCTGACCGTGAATCGGTGAGAGGCCGGCTCAGCGGGCGCACGCAGGAGATCAGCCGACTGGTCGGCCGCTCGCTGCGAGCGTGCATCGACCTGGCGGCGTTGGGGGAGAACACCATCGCCGTCGACTGCGATGTGTTGCAGGCCGACGGCGGCACTCGCACCGCGGCCATCACGGGTGCCTACGTGGCGTTGGCTGACGCGGTGACCTACCTGTCGGCGGCGGGCAAGCTCTCGGATCCCAGGCCGCTGTCGTGTGCCATCGCTGCGGTCAGCGTCGGTGTGGTCGACGGCAGGATCCGGGTAGACCTGCCCTACGAGGAAGACGCCCGCGCTGAAGTCGACATGAATGTCGTGGCCACCGACACCGGGACCCTGGTTGAGGTTCAGGGGACCGGTGAGGGCGCGACCTTTCCTCGTTCGACGTTGGACAAGCTGCTCGACATGGCGCTGGGTGCCTGCGACACCTTGTTCGCCGCGCAGCGAGAGGCATTGGAGCGGCCGTACCCGGGTGTGCTGCCCGACGGACCCCCACCGCCGAAGGCGTTCGGAAGCTGACCCGGCTGCTGATCGCCATCCGCTTGTGGCGAACCCGTCAACGCCTACTTAGAGCCCCCCGCACTGTGCCGGGCCGCTGAAGATCGTGGCCCAGGGAGGACAACGAGGGTCACGCGGCGCCGGGCCTGTTTCTGCCTGCATGTGCGGCCCAGGTGGGTAGTTCTCATCGGAAAAGTGGTAGTCGTGGCAGGCGGTCATGTCCCAATCGCCTACTACATTGCCGCCAGCGGGCAGGCGTTGCCCTGGGCACCAACATGCCGAGTATTGACTGCAGCCCGGGGGGTTGGCCTGAGCGGTACCTGCGGCCAGTCCCAGACCACCAGCCCTAAGCCGCCGGACACCAACACCGTCGCTGCCCACCCCGCGGTTAGTCGCTTCATAAACGTGACATTGTCCGCCGCTCCATCCAGCGCGTACAGGGGTTTTCCGGTGCCGGCCACCCCACTAGCACAGGCACAGCCGGACAATGGAGACCCGACGCCCACCCACGCATCGCCTAGCGATGTACTTAGGCATGTTCTCCATCGTCCGGAGCCCATGCTGAGGCGACCTTGCCGCCACGAGATGTTTTGGAGTAATTGGTGACCCGCCTGCTGGTCGCCAGTCGCAACCCCAAGAAGCTGGCCGAGCTGCGCCGAGTGCTGGACGGCGCCGGGCTGTCGGGTTTGACGCTGATGTCGCTGAACGACGTGGCGCCGTTTGACGAAGCGCCCGAAACCGGTGCGACTTTCGAGGACAACGCGCTGGCCAAGGCGCGGGACGCGTTCGCAGCGACCGGTCTGGCGAGCGTGGCCGACGACTCCGGTTTGGAGGTGACCGCGCTCAACGGCATGCCCGGCGTGCTGTCGGCTCGCTGGTCGGGAAACCACGGCGATGACGCGGGCAACACCGCACTGCTGCTGGCGCAGTTGCGCGATGTGCCCGACGAACGGCGCGGCGCGGCGTTCGTGTCGGCCTGCGCGCTCGTCTCGGAGTCCGACGAAGTCGTCGTCCGTGGCGAGTGGCCGGGCACGATCGCGCGGGAGTCGCGCGGCGACGGCGGGTTTGGCTACGACCCGGTCTTCATTCCTGACGGCAGCGACCGCACCGCAGCGCAGCTCAGCCCGTCGCAGAAGGACGCGGTCTCGCATCGTGGTCGCGCGCTGGCCCTGCTGCTGCCGGCGCTGAAAGCGCTGGCCGAGCCGCGACCTTAACCGCACCGCCACAGGAGCCTCGGCGGGAGGGGGGTCGACGATTTGTCCGCCTCAGAGCGACAATTCCGCTGCTGCAAGCCAATCCGACACCGCATCAACTGAAGGTGTCGCCGTGAGGCGGGCAGAAAGTGTGTCGCCCCGACGAGAGACACGTATGGCCGATGTGACTTAAGGGCCAATCGCCCCTACAGTCCGAAGCGGGCCTTGATGTCCTTGGTCTGGAAGTGCTCGACGATGATGCCCAGCAGCGGGATGGTGCCGGCCAGCAGCACTCCGATCGTCTTGGCAATCGGCCAGCGCACCTTGACCGCCAGATTGAAAGCGGTTAGCACGTAGACGAAATACACCCAGCCGTGCACCACTTCGATCCACCGGATTTCGTGGTGAAACGCCACGTGCGAGACGATCTCGTAGCACAGGGCGATCAGCCAGATACCCGTCGTCCACGCCATGATCCGATAGCCGAGCAGCGCGGTGCGGATCTTGTCAGCAGAGACTGCTTCGGGTGTCTCGGGTGTGGTCATGC
>DATKEW010000287.1:0-5790 GCA_035511785.1 Mycobacterium sp. | reverse complement strand
CCAACCAGCCCGAACTCACGGTGATCAACCCGGTCGGGATCTTCGGGCCGGTGCTCGGCCACAACGACAGTAGTTCAGTCGGCATCATCGCGATGCTGCTCGACGGCAAGCCACCGCTGTTGCCGCGGTCCTCGTTCGCAGTTGTCGACGTGCGAGACGTTGCCGACTTGCACGTCGCGGCGATGACGAGTCCCAAGGCCGGCGGGGAGCGGTTTTTGGTCGCCTCCGGTGAACCGGTGACGCTGCCGGAGATCGCGGCGATCCTGCGTTCCCGGTTGGGCGACCGAGGCACGCGTATTCCCACTCGGGCGGCTCCTGATTGGCTGGTGCGTGCGGCCGCACGCTTTGTGCCCCAGCTGGAAACACTCGCAGGGCTGCTGGGTCCGCCGAAGGCGGTTTCAGCCGCGAAGGCGACCAACCTGCTTGGTTGGCAGCCTCGTTCGGCAGCCGACACGATGACCGATACAGCCGAAAGTCTGCTGGGTCGGTGCTTGGTGGACCCCTGACCTCAGGATTCGCTTGGCGAGCAACGCTTTACGTGTCATGAACATCTCGCGCCGTAAGGCGTGACCGGGTAAGTCAACCGCGGTGGCGATGGCGGGGCTCATCGCCCCCCACAGCAACAGACGTCCGCCAAGACGACGTCAGGTGAAAAGGGCGGGTCAGTTGCCCCCGCGATCAACAGCCGACAAAGTGATGAAGTCATGTGCAAACCGATCAACACCCGCCTCAACAACGCCGAAGTCACCGCCGACCTCAACGCGTCCGTCGATCACGCGCATCTCTACGCCGAGTATCGACGGCTGGCTGCCGAGCAGGCGGCCTTGCGGCGACTGGCCACCCTGGTCGCGCGCGGAGTCGAACCGCCGAAGGTATTCGACGCCGTGGCCAGCGAAATGCGCCGATGCGTGCGCGCGGAGATCGCCTGCCTGTGGCGTTATGAGACAGCTGACGAGATCACGCTCATCGGCGCGAGTTACCACTCTGGGTCGCTGCTGAAGTGGCCGGTGGGCACCCTCCTCGTTGACCGCGGAAATGATCAACAGGAGGATAGAAGCATCCCCGGACTGGAAATGGGAGCGCCTGACGCCGGCCAGGACAGTGGAGAGCAGCGTTGCCACGAATTCGGTGACAGAGGAGGCAACGAGATGACTGTTCAAAACCAACCGTCCCTCTACGATCGACTCGGCGGTGTTTACAACATCGCCACGGTCATCGACGACCTGATCGACCGGGTCATGGCGGACGACCGACTCAACGCCAATCCGCGGGTGGATGAGGCCCATCATCGAGTGTCGCCTGCAGGGTTCAAGTACTACGTGACTGAGACGGCGTGCGGGGCCGCTGGAGGGCCTCAGCAGTACTCGGGACGCTCGATGGGCGATTCGCACCGCCACCTTGAGATCACCGAGGAGGAGTGGGCACCGTTCATAAATGACCTTCAGCAGACCTTGAACAAGTTCAACGTTCCGCAACCCAAGCAAGAACAGCTGAAGGCGATCATCGAGTCAACCCACGACGTTATCGTCGTATCGCCGCTCCAACCGGCGACGCCCTGACCCGCGGCTGGATCACCGATCGTGGCCCGCTCGGGGAAGGTCCGCTGGTCTTGGTTGACACCAAGACCGGGAAAGTCGTGAGCGCCAAGAACCCGAGGAAGTGGGCCAGTCACCGACCACTGCCCGCGTTGCGTCATGATCACACTTCCGCAGGGAGATCTCCGCGAGGATGGCGGGATCCTGCGCACAGCCGCGGGCCACACGAAGTCCGCGGCGGTGTGTAATGCATAGCGCAGTGTGTAATGCATAGGTGGTGCTGACCTGACGACGACGCCGGTCAAGACGCACTGCCCGTACTGTTCCCTGCAGTGCGGGATCACCCTGGTGCGAGCGGGGTCCGGTGTCGTCTTGGCTGCCCAGGAGGACTTCCCCACCAATCTGGGCGGGTTGTGTAGCAAGGGCTGGACCGCCGCCGAGCTGCTCAGCCATCCCGAGCGGCTGACCGCACCACTGGTGCGGGACGCGCGCAGCGAGCCGTTCCACGAAACCGATTGGAACGATGCCCTTGACCGGGTGGCAGCAGCGTTTCAGCGAGCCCAGCAGAGCCATGGACACGACAGTGTGGGGTGCTTCGGTGGTGGCGGACTGACCAACGAGAAGGCCTACCAGTTCGGCAAGTTCGCCCGGGTGGCGTTGGGCACCTCAGCGATCGACTACAACGGGCGGTTTTGCATGTCGTCGGCCGCGAACGCGGCGATCCGGGCGTTCGGTGTAGACCGCGGCATGCCGTTTCCGTTGGCCGACATCGCCGAGGCCGACGCGGTGATGCTGGTGGGCAGCAACCCGGCCGACACACTGCCGCCGGCAATGCGGTTTTTCGACCAGGGCCGCTCGCGCGGGGCCCGCCACATCGTCATCGACCCGCGACGCACCTCGACCGCCTCGACCGCGCACCTTCACTTGCAACCGGTGCCGGGCACCGACCTCGCGTTAGCCAACGGGATGCTCAACGTCGCTGTCCGCGAGGGGTTCATCGACCAGACCTACATCGCCGAACGCACGACGGGTTTCGCCGCCGTGCGCCGGGCGGTGCGGCTGTACTGGCCGGACCGTGTCGAGCGGATAACCGGCGTGCCTGAAGCGGATCTGATCGCCGCGGTCCGGCTGCTGGCCACAGCCGAACACGCGATGATCCTCTCCGCGCGAGGCGCCGAGCAGCACAGTTCAGGCTCGGACACCGTCTGCGCGTTCATCAACCTGGCGCTGGCGCTGGGCCTGCCGGGCCGCCCGTTCTCCGGTTTCGCCACCATCACCGGGCAGGGCAACGGCCAAGGTGGGCGCGAGCACGGACAAAAAGCCGACCAGCTGCCCGGTTATCGCCGCTTAGACGATCCAGCCGCCCGCGCGCACGTCGCCGCGGTGTGGGGCATTGACCCCGACGAATTACCAGAACCGGGCCGGTCGGCCTACGAGATGCTCGACGCGCTCGGCGCCGATGACGGTGTGCGCGCCCTGTGGGTTATGGCCTCCAACATCGTGGTGTCCGCGCCGCGCGCCGCCCATGTGCGGAAACGCCTCGAGGGGTTGGATTTCTTGGTCGTCTCCGACATCTTCCTGTCCGAAACCGCTGCCTTGGCCGACGTGGTGCTGCCGACCACCCAGTGGGCCGAAGAAACCGGAACCATGACCAACCTGGAAGGCCGGGTTATCCTGCGCCAGGCGGCTTTTCGTCCACCAGGGCAGGTGCGCACCGATCTGCAGGTCATGGCCGACCTGGCCAAGCGACTGGGGCGTGGCGGTTTCTCCGACGATCCTGAGACGGTGTTTGACGAGCTGCGCCGCGCCAGTGCGGGCGGCACGGCCGACTACGCGGGCATCAGCTACAGTCGCATCGCCGACGAGCAAGGAGTGTTCTGGCCCTGCCCGTCACCGCGGCATCCCGGTACGCCTCGCATGTTCACCGTCGATTTCCCGACTGTGGATCAGCGAGCGCGCTTTCAGCCGGTGGAGCATCGGGGCGCCGCCGAACTGCCCGACGACGAATACCCGTACTACCTGACCACGGGACGGCTGCTGCCCCAATACCAGTCGGGCACCCAGACGCGGCGCGTGCGCTCCCTGGCCGAAGCCGAACCCGCCGCGGTGGTGGAAATGCATGATTCGTTGGCGCGGCGCATCGGCGTCACCGACGGTGCTCTGGTGCGGCTGCGTACCCGCCGCGGTGAGGCGGTGATGACCGCCCGCACTGCGCCCGGCATCCGCCCCGACACCGTGTTCGCGCCGTTTCATTGGAGCGGGGCCGGCAACGTCAACCTGCTCACCAATCCGGTGCTCGACCCGTATTCGAAAATGCCGGAGTTCAAAGTCTGCGCGGTCGCCGTGGAACGCGCCGACCCTATGGATCCCGACAACGAAGGTGACAGATCCAATGATGGATGACAGCACACCCCGATTCCTGCAAGGCGCTTTCACATTCGAAGGCAAAGGCTTCGACAACCCGGTATTGGTTGACGAGTCCCTGCGCTACGTCGTCCCGCCGGGTACCACCACCCAGCCGGTGTATTTCCGGGGCGGCAACAGCACCGACGAAATGATCAGTGTGGTGCTGCTGCGCGATGGCGCGCCGATGCGCTACTTCCCAGTCGCCGCCAAAGGCGCCATCCACGTGTCGCTGCGGGTCGTCGAGGACCTGCTGGCCAACACCGTCCTGGAACTGTTCATCGCCGCGCCGGCCGGCGTGAGCGGCACCATAATCGTCGATCTGGGCCTCATCGAGATCTGAACCCGCCAAACTGGAAGGAGATGTGAGATGACCACCCAGCTGGAGGCATCGCCCGCCGGCACGCAACGCCAACCGCGGACAAAGCTGCAGCTGGTGGTGGTCGGCAACGGCATGGCCGGGATGCGAGCGGTCGAAGAGATGCTGTCCCGGCGCGGCGGGGAATTGTTCGACATCACCGTGTTCGGCGACGAACCCTACGGCAACTACAACCGGATCTTGCTATCGAATGTGCTTGCCGGCGTCGACGATACCGCCGAGATCTTCCTCAACCCCATTGAGTGGTATGCCGACAACGGCATCGAGTTGCGCGCCGGGGTCAGCGTGGAGCGCATCGACCGCTTCGCCCGCATCGTGCGCGCCGACGACGGCACCGCGATGCGCTACGACAAGCTGATCTTGGCCACCGGCAGCCGATCGTTTTTCCCACCGATGGACGGGCTGTGGGCCGAGCGCAACACCCTCACCCCGGGGGTGTTCGGGTTCCGCAGCCTCCACGATTGCGCAGCAATGATTGACTACGCCGCAGGCAAATCCAGGGCCGTGGTGATCGGTGGTGGCCTGCTTGGCCTGGAAGCTGCGCGCGGTCTGCAAAACCGGGGCCTGACCGTGGATGTCGTGGAAGCCACCCCGACGTTGATGAACACCCAACTCGACGAGGCCGCGGGCGTGATCCTGCGCCGCTCGGTGGAAAACATTGGCATCACAGTGCATACCGGGAAGATGACGACGAAGGTTCTCACCGAGAACGGAATCCTCACCGGGATCGCATTTTCCGACGGCGCCGAAATCGCCTGCGACATGCTGGTGATCGCCGCCGGGATCCGGCCCAACGTGGACTTAGCACGTCGCGCCGGGCTCACGATGGAACGCGCGATCGTTGTCGACGACCACATGCGATCCATCGACGACGACGACATTTACGTCGTGGGCGAGTGCGCCCAGCACCGCGGCCAGGTCTATGGGCTGGTCGCTCCGCTGTGGGAACAAGCCGCCGTCCTGGCCGACTGCATCACTGATGCCGACATCGGCGCGAAATACCACGGATCACGCATGGCCACCAAACTCAGAGTCGTCGGCGTCGACGTCGCTGCGATGGGGCTCAAAACCCCCGAATACGAAGACGACGAATTCGTCCAATACTCCGAACCCAAACGCGGTGTCTACAAGACGATGGTGGTGCGCGACGGCAAGTTGGTCGGCGCCACCCTGGTCGGCGACGTCAGCAAGGTGGCGTTCTTGATGCAGGCCTTCGACCGCGGGCTGCCCCTGCCCGACGAGCGGGCGTCGCTGATGTTCAACCTCAGCACACCCCCGGTGGAAGTCGGCGCCGCCGAATTGTCCGACGACGCGCAGGTGTGCAACTGCAACGGCGTGACCAAGGCGAGGCTGGTGGCATGTGTGCAGGCCGGCGAGACGTCGGTCGCTGCTGTCATGGCCGCCACCCGCGCCGGCAAGGGGTGCGGCTCCTGCAGAACTTTGGTCGCCCAGATCGTCGAATGGGCCGCCGGC
>DATKEW010000286.1:0-5048 GCA_035511785.1 Mycobacterium sp. | reverse complement strand
GGACTCATCCAGTTCAGCGGCTTGTAGGCGCGGTCATCAGCATGCACGCTGACCGACCCGTCGGCCTTGAACAGCAGCAACCTGCGAGCGGACGGCAGATGCGCGGTC
The DNA here is from genome assembly GCA_035511785.1 of Mycobacterium sp. Taxonomy (GTDB): domain Bacteria; phylum Actinomycetota; class Actinomycetes; order Mycobacteriales; family Mycobacteriaceae; genus Mycobacterium. The sequence goes on along the minus strand of DATKEW010000286.1, from coordinate 4,940 downwards.
AGTCGGCCGACGTAGTCGACGGTGCATTGGGCGATCACTAGACGCACCCGACTCACCTTAGGGCGTGGCCGACAAATTAGGCTGGCGCCACCATGTCGGCCAACAAGACCATGGCGCAACGCTTGGGCCGGGTGCTCGAGACGGTCACCCGTCAGAGCGGGCGACTGCCAGAGACGGCGGCGTACGGCTCCTTGCTGCTCGGCCGGGTGTCGGAAAGCCCACGACGTCGCCGGATACGTATCCAGCTCATTCTGACTGTCCTTGTTGCGGTGGTGAACCTGATCGGGATTTGTGTCGCCGTGCTGCTGGTGACGGTCGCCATCCCCGAACCGAGCGTGTTTGACGACGCGCCGTGGTGGATCACCTTCCTGGCCGGCCCCGCCTACACCGCACTGGCCTTGGCCGTGGGGGCCTATTGGATTACTCGGCGAACCGTGCACGCGCTGCGCTGGGCAATCGAGGACCGCAAACCCAGCCGCATTGACGAGCGCAACACCTTCCTGGCCGCGTGGCGACTAGCAACCGTTGACCTCATCCTGTGGGGAATTGGGACGGCTTTGTTCACAACCCTCTACGGCATGGCCAACACCATGTTCATCCCGCGATTTCTCTTCGCGGTAGGCATTTCCGGCGTCCTCGTCGCCACCGCCAGCTATCTGCTCGCCGAGTTCGCGCTGCGCCCAGTGGCCGCTCAGGCGCTCGAAGCGGGACCACCGCCACGGCGGTTGACCTCGGGCATCATGGGCCGAACCATGATGGTCTGGTTCCTCGGTTCCGGCGTGCCCGTCATCGGCATCGCCCTCGTGGCGATCTTCCAGACCTTGATGCGGAACATGACCGAGACCCAGTTCGCGGTGGGCGTGGTAATCGTGTCGGTCGCAACGTTGATTTTCGGGTTCATTCTGATGTGGATCCTCGCCTGGCTGACCGCGACACCGGTTCGGGTGGTGCGAGCTGCCCTCCAGCGCGTCGAGAAGGGCGATCTGCGAGGTGACCTGGTGGTGTTCGACGGCACCGAACTCGGTGAGCTGCAGCGTGGTTTCAACGCGATGGTCGACGGTCTGCGTGAGCGCGAGCGCGTCCGCGATCTTTTCGGCCGGCACGTCGGCCGCGAAGTCGCCCTGGCCGCAGAACGCGACCGGCCGAAGCTCGGCGGCGAAGAACGCCATGTCGCAGTCGTTTTCATCGACATCGTCGGCTCCACGCAATTGGTGACCAGCCAACCTCCCACCGAAGTCGTTCAGCTGCTCAACCGGTTCTTCGCGATCGTCGTCGAGGAAGTGGACCGACATCACGGACTTGTCAACAAATTCGAAGGTGATGCGTCGCTGGCCATCTTCGGCGCCCCAAATCACCTCGACAGTCCCGAGGATGAAGCGCTGGCCACCGGGCGGGCCATCGCCGAGCGGCTTGCCGGCGAAATGTCTGAGTTCGAGGCCGGCATCGGTGTGGCGGCGGGCCAGGTCGTCGCGGGCAACGTCGGCGCCAAAGAACGGTTCGAATACACCGTGATCGGTGAACCGGTCAACGAGGCCGCCCGACTGTGCGAACTGGCCAAGTCGCATCCGGGCCGATTGTTGGCAACCGCGGACACCCTGCAGGGTGCAAGCGAAACAGAAAGTGCCCGTTGGTCTTTGGGCGACACCGTGACACTGCGTGGGCACGACAATCCCGTCCGGCTGGCCTCGCCCGCCTGAGGCCTGTTTGGTTGGAAGGTCGCCAAAGCTCCAGCGTGGTGGGCGCGCCTGCGGGCAGCTCGAGTATTTCGATAGGCGTGTCATCGGGGTCGTAGACGAAGAACATTCGCACACCGCCGATGTCTACCGCCGCGTCGGTACGCACCTCGGGATGCTGACGCCGAAGGGTTTCGTACGCGTCGTCCAGGTCGGCAACGCGAAACGACATATTGGTATAGCAATGCGCGGTCCGGCGGGGCCGGCGGGCACGTCGCCCAGAAGAATTAGCTCGACCATTGCGCCACCGATCAGTCCGCCGATCATGCGGCCATTTTGCGCGGCGCCGCCGGTCACGGCATCGAGTCGGGCTCCGGAGAGTTCGACGTCGAAAACCACGTCCATGCCCAGCACCGCGGTGTAGAACGCCAGCGACTTCTCCATGTCGGAGACACCGATACAAATGCGGGAGAAGTTCTGCACGGCGACAGGCTGCGGCTCATTCATACTCACTCCTTCACGCTGTCGCCCATTCGACCTCCAGGCGACGGAAACTGAGTACACAATCGCGGCCACTACCGTGTCGGTTTTCCGCCAGTTTTGTCGGTGGGCAGGTGTAACTGTTGAAGCGTGCACGAAGATTTCGAACGCTGCTACCGGGCGGTCCAGTCCAAGGACGCCCGGTTCGACGGCTGGTTCGTCACTGCGGTGCTGACGACCCGGATCTACTGCCGGCCCAGCTGCCCCGTGCGGCCTCCGTTCGCTCGTAACGTGCGCTTCTATCCGACCGCGGCAGCCGCGCAACGCGCGGGGTTCCGGGCATGCAAGCGGTGCCGTCCTGACGCATCTCCGGGCTCGCCCGAATGGAACGTGCGCGGTGACGTCGTTGCGCGGACGATGCGGCTGATCGCCGACGGCACGGTGGACCGTGAGGGCGTCGGCGGCCTCGCCGCCCACCTCGGTTACACCACCCGCCAGCTGGAGCGGCTTTTGCAGGCGGAGGTCGGCGCGGGTCCGCTTGCGCTGGCCCGCGCGCAACGGGCGCAGACGGCCCGCGTGCTGATCGAGACCACACCGCTGCCGTTCGGCGATGTCGCCTTCGCCGCCGGGTTTTCCAGCATCAGTCAGTTCAACGACACCGTCCGCCTGGTGTTCGAAAGCACACCGTCGGCACTGCGTAAACGCGCGGCCCGGTTCGGGTGCGACGCCGCTTCGCCGGGGACCGTGTGCCTTCGACTGCCGGTACGCGCCCCGTTTGCCTACGAGGGCGCTTTCGGTCATCTGGCCGCCGGCGCCGTGCCCGGCTGCGAGGAAGTCCGCGACGGTGCGTACCGGCGTAGCCTGCGGCTCCCCTCCGGCAGTGCCGTGGTCACACTGACACCGGCCGTCGATCACGTCCGCTGCCTGCTGATGCTCGACGACTTCCGCGACCTCACGACCGCGATCGCCCGCTGCCGGCGACTGCTGGACCTCGACGCCGATCCCGAAGCGATCGTCGACGCGCTCAGCCGTGACCCGGACCTGTGCCCGGTGGTGGCAAAGGCGCCGGGACAACGGATTCCGCGCACGGTCGATGAGGCCGAACTCGCCGTGCGCGCGGTATTGGGCCAGCAGGTATCGACCAAGGCCGCGCGCACCCATGCCGCCCGGTTGGTTACCGCGTATGGCCGGCCCCTCACCGATCCCGCGGGCGCGCTGACTCATACCTTCCCGTCCGTCGAAGAGCTCGCCGAGATCGATCCCGTCCATCTCGCCGTCCCCAAGGCACGACAGCGGACGCTGAGTGCCCTGCTATCCGGCCTCGCCGACGGAAGCATTGCCCTGGATGCCGGGAGCGACTGGGAGAGTGCGCGAAGGCAATTGCTCGCCCTGCCGGGGATCGGTTCCTGGACCGCAGAAGTAATTGCGATGCGCGGCCTTGGCGACCCTGATGCGTTCCTCGCCAGCGACCTGGGCCTTCGGATGGCCGCCAAGCAGCTGGGCTTGCCCACGGATGAACGGGCTCTGCTGGAGCACAGCGCGCATTGGCGTCCCTGGCGGTCCTATGCCGTCCAACACCTGTGGACCACGCTCGAGCACCCGGTAAACCATTGGCCACCGCAGGAGGTCGCATGATCCACTACCGCACCATCGACAGCCCGATCGGTCTGTTGACCTTGGCCGGGCACGGCTCGGCATTGACGAATCTACGGATGGTCGATCAGACCTACGAACCCAGCCGTGCCGACTGGTCAGCCGATCCCGGGGCATTCAATGATGCCGTCGACCAACTGGGCGCGTATTTCGCCGGCGAGCTCACCGACTTCGATATCGAGCTCGATCTGCGCGGTACCGCATTCCAGCGGCGGGTCTGGAAGGCGCTGCTGACAATTCCGTACGGGGAAACCAGGTCTTATGGAGAAATCGCCGAGCAGATCGGCGCCCCGGGTGCCGCACGCGCCGTCGGGTTGGCCAACGGCCACAATCCAATCGCGATCGTCGTTCCCTGCCATCGCGTGATCGGTGCCAGCGGAAGCCTCACCGGATACGGCGGCGGGCTCGACCGAAAGCGAACCCTGCTCGAATTGGAGAAAAAGCGGGCATCGGTGAATTTGACGCTATTCGACTAGGCCAGGCGAATACGGAGATGCAAAAACACCCCCGTCGCCGGGGGTGTTTTTGTGTATGTTCGGCGGTGTCCTACTTTTCCACCCTAACGGGGCAGTATCATCGGCGCTGATAGGCTTAGCTTCCGGGTTCGGAATGGGACCGGGCGTTTCCCTGTCGCTGTGGCCGCCGTAACTCTATTTAAATTTGTTCTGGTGTGGGGTGTGGTGCTCCACGACAAAAGCCGTGGGTCCGGAATTGTGGTTGCGATGTGTGTTGGTAAGTTTTCGGCCGGTTAGTGCCAGTTCCCTGCACCCATTGCTGGGCTTCCAGGTCTGGCCTATCGATCCCGTGTTCTGCGGGGGGCCTTATCCCTCTAAAAGGGTGAGAAACCTGATCTTGGAGAAGGCTTCCCGCTTAGATGCTTTCAGCGGTTATCCTAGCCGAACGTGGCTATCCAGCGGTGCCCCTGGTGGGACAACTGGTGTACCAGAGGTTCGTCCGTCCCGGTCCTCTCGTACTAGGGACAGGTTTCCTCAAGTTTCTGACGCGCGCGGCGGATAGAGACCGAACTGTCTCACGACGTTCTAAACCCAGCTCGCGTGCCGCTTTAATGGGCGAACAGCCCAACCCTTGGGACCTGCTCCAGCCCCAGGATGCGACGAGCCGACATCGAGGTGC
>DATKEW010000285.1:0-21270 GCA_035511785.1 Mycobacterium sp. | reverse complement strand
TCACCCGCTCGACCCGGCCGAGACCTGGCCAACCAGATAGGCTTTGTTCGCGACGTGACAGGCGCGCCGCGGTGAGGAGGATGTCGTGGCCGGCCTCGAGCAGACTCGCCAGCTGGTCACCGAAATCCCAGGTCCGGCATCGCTGGAGCTGACCAAGCGCCGGGCCGCGGCGGTGCCGCGGGGCGTGAGCGTCTCCGTGCCGGTGTTCGCCGCCCGCGCCGGTGGCGGCATCGTCGAGGACGTCGACGGGAACCGGCTCATCGACCTGGGTTCCGGCATCGCCGTCACCACGATCGGCAATTCGTCGCCTCGGGTGGTGGACGCGGTGCGCGCGCAGGTGGCCGACTTCACTCACACCTGCTTCATGGTGACGCCCTACGAGGAGTACATCGCCGTCGCCGAACAGCTCAACCGGATTACCCCGGGTTCGGGCGAGAAGCGCTCGGTGCTGTTCAACTCCGGCGCCGAGGCGGTCGAAAACGCCATCAAGGTCGCCCGCTCCTATACCCGCAAGCCCGCCGTGGTGGCGTTCAACCACGCCTATCACGGCCGCACCAACCTGACGATGGCGCTCACCGCCAAGTCGATGCCCTACAAAAGCGGGTTCGGTCCGTTCGCGCCGGAGATTTACCGGGCGCCGCTGTCCTACCCCTATCGGGACGGCCTGCTCGACAAGGAACTGGCCACCGACGGTGAGAAGGCCGCCGCCCGGGCGATCAACGTCATCGAGAACCAGGTCGGCGCCGCCAGCCTGGCTGCCCTCGTCATCGAGCCGATCCAGGGCGAAGGCGGATTCATCGTCCCGGCCGAGGGATTCCTGGCCGCGCTGCTGGAGTGGTGCCGCAACAACGGCGTGGTGTTCATCGCCGACGAGGTGCAGACTGGGTTCGCCCGCACCGGCGCGATGTTCGCCTGCGAGCACGAGGGCATCGAGCCAGACCTGATCTGCACCGCCAAAGGCATCGCCGACGGATTGCCGCTGTCGGCGGTGACCGGACGGGCCGAAATCATGGACGCCCCGCATGTCGGCGGCCTGGGCGGCACATTCGGCGGCAATCCCGTCGCGTGCGCGGCGGCGCTGGCCACAATCGAGACCATCGAGAGCGATGGCCTGATCGAGCGCGCTCAACAGCTCGAAAGGGTGATGACCGAGCGGCTGTTGCGGCTGCAGGCCGCCGATGATCGGATCGGCGACGTTCGTGGCCGCGGCGCGATGATCGCCATTGAGTTGGTCAAGACGGGAACGGCCGACCCCGACGCCGCACTGACCGAAGCGCTTTCCACCGCAGCCCATGCGGCCGGAGTCATCGTCCTGACGTGCGGCATGTTCGGCAACATCATCCGGCTGCTGCCTCCGCTGACCATCAGCGACGAGCTGCTGATCGAAGGAATCGACATCCTGAGCGGGCTCCTGGTCGACCTCTAACCCTGGGCAGCTCCAGGTGCGCAATCTCACACACTGGCGGCCGGTCTCGTCATTGAGGAATACCCGTTAGTTTAACTAACGTTCGATTGGTCAGCGCAACGTCGCGCGTTCGAACTACCCGGCTCTCAAGCAGTAAGAGGGATTCTTTATGTTGACTACCACTGCTCAAGAAGAGCGGCTCGCACGCCGCGTCGACGCCTTAACCGCCAACGACCCGCAATTCGCCGCCGCCCGGCCCGACCCGGCGGTCGCCGCGGCCCTTGAACAGCCCGGGCTGCGACTGCCCCAAATCATCCAGATCACGCTGGACGGCTACGCGGAGCGACCCGCACTGGGTCAGCGCGTCGTCGAGTTCGTCAAAGACCCCAAGACCGGGCGCACCTCGCTGGAGCTGCTCCCCCGCTACGAGACCATCACCTACCGAGAGCTCGGCGACCGGGCGGGTGCGCTGGCGCGCGCCTTCGCCCACGACTCGCTGGCGCCCGGCGACCGGGTCAGCGTGCTGGGCTTCACCAGCGTCGACTACGCCACCATCGACATGGCGCTGGGCGTGGTCGGCGCGGTGTCCGTTCCGCTGCAGACCAGCGCCGCCATCACCCAGTTGCAGCCGATCGTGGCCGAGACCGAGCCAAGCCTGATCGCGTCGAGCGTCGACCAGCTGCCCGACGCCGTCGAGTTGATCTTGAGCGGCTCTCAAACCGGCCCCGCGCCCGCCAAACTCCTAGTGTTCGACTACCACCCCGAGGTCGACGACCAGCGCGAGGCAGTGGAAAGCGCGCGCGCGCGGCTGGCGGACAGCGCCGTGGTCGTCGAGACCCTGGCCGACGTCCTCGACCGCGGCGGTGCGCTGCCGGACACGCCGATCGCGGCGCCCCAGGAGGACGACCCACTGGCACTGCTGATCTACACCTCCGGCAGCACCGGCGCTCCCAAGGGTGCGATGTACCCGCAGAGCAACGTCGGGAAGATGTGGCGCCGGTCGGGCAGGAACTGGTTCGGGGAGAGCGCCGCGTCGATCATCCTCAACTTCATGCCGATGAGCCACGTCATGGGGCGCGGCGTCCTCTACGGCACCCTCGGCAACGGCGGCACCGCCTACTTCGCCGCCAAGAGCGACCTCTCGACGCTGCTCGAGGACGTCGAGCTGGTCCGCCCGACCGAGTTGAACTTCGTGCCGCGAATCTGGGAGACCCTGTTCGGCGAATTCCAACGGCAGGTCGACCGGCGGCTGCCCGACGGCGCCGACGCCGCCGAGCGCCGGGCGGTCGAGGCCGAGGTCCTCGACGAGCAGCGGCAGTACCTGCTGGGCGGCCGGTTCATCCTCGCGATGACGGGCTCGGCGCCCACTTCCCCCGAGCTGAGGAATTGGGTCGAGTCCCTGCTCGAGATGCACCTGGTGGACGGCTACGGCTCCACCGAGGCGGGGATGGTCCTGTACGACGGCGAGATACAGCGCCCGCCGGTTGTCGACTACAAGCTGGTCGATGTTCCGGATCTGGGCTACTTCTCCACCGACCGGCCCCATCCGCGCGGTGAACTGCTGCTCAAGACCGTGAACATGTTCCCCGGCTACTACAAGCGGGCCGAAACCACCGCCGAGGTGTTCGACGAGGACGGGTATTACCGGACCGGCGACGTCTTCGCCGAGGTCGCTCCCGACCGGCTGGTGTACGTCGACCGCCGCAACAACGTGCTCAAGCTCGCGCAGGGCGAGTTCGTCACCCTCGCCAAGCTGGAGGCAGAGTTCGGCAACAGCCCGCTGGTCGGCCAGATCTACATCTACGGCAACAGCGCACAGCCCTACCTCTTGGCCGTCGTCGTGCCCACCGAGGAGGCGCTGTCGCGCCACCAGACCGACGAGCTGAAGCCGTTGATCGCCGACTCGCTGCAGCACGTCGCGAGAGAGGCCGGCCTGCAGTCCTACGAGGTGCCGCGCGACTTCCTGATCGAGACCACGCCGTTCAGCCTGGAGAACGGCCTGCTCACCGGCATCCGCAAGCTGGCGTGGCCGAAGCTGAAGCAGCACTACGGCGAGCGGCTGGAGCGGCTCTACGCCGAGCTGGCCCAAGGCCAGGCCAACGAGCTGAGCGAGCTGCGCCGCAGCGGCGCCGAGCGTCCGGTGCTAGAGACGGTGAGCCGGGCCGCGGCCGCCATGCTGGGCACGCCGACCACCGACCTGTCGCCCGATGCGCGCTTCACCGACCTGGGCGGGGACTCGTTGTCCGCGTTGACATTCGGCAACCTGCTGCGCGAGATCTTCGACATCGACGTGCCGGTGGGCGTCGTCGTCAGCCCGGCCAGCGACCTGCGGGCCATCGCCGACTACATCGAGAGCGAGCGCAAGGGCACCAAGCGGCCCACCTTCGCCGCCGTGCACGGTCGCGACGCGACCGAGGTGCACGCCGGCGACCTCACGCTCGACAAGTTCCTCGAGGCGTCGACGCTGACGGCCGCGCCGGACCTGCCGAAGCCCGCCACCGAGGTGCGGACCGTGCTGCTGACCGGTGCGACCGGCTTCCTCGGCCGCTACCTGGCGCTGGAGTGGCTTGAGCGCATGGACCTGGTCGACGGGAAGGTGATCGCGCTGGTGCGGGCCCGCTCCGACGAGGAGGCGCGCGCTCGGCTGGACAACACCTTTGACAGCGGTGACCCCAAGCTGCGGGAGCACTACCGCCAGCTGGCGGCCGATCACCTCGAGGTCATCGCCGGCGACAAGGGCGAGGCCAACCTCGGCCTGGACCAGCAGACCTGGCAGCGGCTGGCCGACACTGTCCATCTCATCGTCGACCCGGCGGCGCTGGTCAACCACGTGCTGCCGTACAGCGAGCTGTTCGGCCCGAACGCGCTGGGCACCGCCGAGCTGATCCGGGTCGCGCTCACCACGAGGCAGAAGCCGTACGTCTACGTGTCGACGATCGGGGTGGGCGACCAGATCGAGCCGTCGAAGTTTGTCGAGGACGCCGACATTCGGCAGATCAGCGCGACGCGGGCGATCAACGACAACTACGCCAACGGCTACGGCAATAGCAAGTGGGCCGGCGAGGTGTTGCTGCGCGAGGCGCACGACCTGTCCGGCCTGCACGTCGCGGTGTTCCGCTGCGACATGATCCTGGCCGACACCAGCTACGCGGGCCAGCTCAACCCGCCGGACATGTTCACCCGGACGATGCTGAGCCTGGTCGCCACCGGAATCGCGCCCGGTTCGTTCTACGAGCTGGACACCGACGGCAACCGGCAGCGTGCGCACTATGACGGGCTTCCCGTCGAGTTCATCGCGGCGGCGATCTCCACCCTGGGGGTGCAGACCCTAGACAATTCGGAGGGCTACCAGACCTACCACGTGATGAACTCGTACGACGACGGCATCGGTCTCGACGAGTACGTCGACTGGCTGGTCGAGGCCGGTTACCCGATCCAGCGCGTCGCCGACTACGGCGAATGGTTGCGCCGGTTCGAAGGGGCGGTGCGGGCCCTGCCGGACCGCCAGCGCCAGTACTCGCTGCTGCCGTTGTTGCACAGCTACCAGAAGCCGGAGAAGCCGATCCGAGGATCGCTGGCGCCGACCGACCGGTTCCGCGCCGCGGTGCAGGACGCGAAAATCGGCCCCGACAAAGACATTCCGCACATCACGCCGCCGATCATCGTCAAGTACATCACCGACCTGCGGTTGCTCGGATTGCTCTGACGCTCTGTTCTCGCCACCACGGGTGGGCGATCTCACACCGTCCGCCGGGAGCCGGTCATTGAGGAATTTAGTTACTTTCGCTAACGTTCTATCTCGTAGATCGCAGCTCAAGTACTCCAAGGGAAACTGTTATGTCGACTTCCACCCGTGAACAGCGGTTCGCCCGCCGCCTCGAAGACCTGTACGCCAACGACGGACAGTTCTCCGCCGCGAAGCCCGACGAGGTGATCGTCGAGGCAATCAACCGGCCCGGCTTGCGCCTGCCCCAGGTCATCCAGACCCTGATGGAGGGTTATGCCGATCGGCCGGCACTCGGCGAGCGCGCCGTGGACTTGGTCACCGATCCGAGCGGCCGCACCCGGATGGAGTTCCTGCCGCGGTTCGAGACCATCACCTACCGCGAACTGTCGGACCGCATCAACGCATTCGCCGGCACGCTGACCGCCGAGCATGCCGTGCGGCCCGGCGACCGCGTCTGCATCCTGGGATTCACCAGCGTTGACTACACCACCATCGACATAGCACTGGCCAGGCTGGGCGCGGTGTCGGTTCCGCTGCAGACCAGCGCGGCGGCGACCCAACTGCTGCCCATCGTCACCGAGACCGAGCCCAAGATGATCGCAGCGAGCGTCGACAACCTTTCCGACGCAGTCGAATTGGCGCTGTCCGGTCACGTACCCGGCCGGCTGGTCGTGTTCGACCACCGCCCCGAGGTGGACGCACATCGCGAGGCCGTGGATGCCGCCCGCGCGCGGTTGGCAAACAGCCCGGTGACCGTCGAGACATTTGCCGAGGTGATCGAGCGGGGAAAGGCGCTGCCTCCCGTTGGGGCCGTAACCGCCGACCCGCCTGGCCCGTCTGGGGACACGATTTCGCTGCTGATCTACACCTCCGGCAGCACCGGCGCGCCCAAAGGCGCGATGAACACCGAGCGCCGCACCATCAAATTCTGGCGCAAGTCGGACGCTGCGTTCGAGGCGAGCGCCGAGCCGTCGATCACGCTCAACTTCATGCCGATGAGCCACGTCATGGGCCGTCAGGTCCTGTACGGGACGCTCGGCAACGGCGGCACCGCGTACTTTGTGGCCAAGAGTGACCTGTCGACGCTGTTCGAGGACCTGGCCCTGGTGCGGCCCACCGAGTTGAGCTTCGTGCCGCGCATCTGGGACATGCTCTTCGAGCAGTTCCGCAGCGACGTCGACCGGCGGGTGTCCGGCGGCACGGATCCCGCCGCGGCCGAAGCGCAGGCAAAGGCCGACGTGCGCGAGAAGATCCTTGGCGGTCGATTCCTCCGGGCGATGACCGCCTCGGCGCCGATCTCCGACGAGATGAAGGCCTGGGTCGAATCCCTGCTGCAGGACGTGCACTTGGTAGAGGGCTACGGCTCCACCGAGGCCGGCATGGCCATCGTGGACACCGAGATCCGGCGTCCCCCGGTCATCGACTACAAGCTGGTCGACGTGCCCGACCTGGGCTACTACCTCACCGACCGGCCGTATCCGCGCGGCGAGCTACTGCTCAAGACGGACGCCATGTTCCCCGGCTACTACAAGCGCCCCGAGGTCACCGCCGAGGTGTTTGACGCCGACGGGTTCTACCGCACCGGCGACGTCATGGCCCAGGTCGGCCCCGGCCGGCTGGTCTACCTCGACCGCCGCAACAACGTGCTGAAGCTGTCGCAGGGCGAGTTCGTCACCGTGTCGAAGCTGGAGGCGGTGTTCGGTGACAGCCCGCTGGTTCGTCAGGTTTACGTCTACGGCAACAGCGCGCGGGCCTACCTGCTCGCGGTGATCGTCCCCACCGAAGATGCGTTGAAGGGGCACGCCGACGAAGGGCTAGTGGCGCTCAAGTCGCTGATTGCCGACTCGCTGCAGAACGTCGCGAAAGAGGCCGGCCTGCAGTCCTACGAGATCCCGCGCGACTTCATCGTCGAAACGACACCGTGGACACTGGAAAACGGCCTGCTCACCGGCATCCGCAAGCTGGCGCGGCCACAGCTCAAGCAACACTACGGCGAGCGGCTGGAACAGCTCTATGCCGACCTGGCGGACAGCCAGGCCAACGAACTGCGCATGCTGCGCCAAGGCGGCGCCGATGCGCCGGTGCTCGAGACGCTCAGCCGCGCCGCGGGTGCCCTGCTGGGCACCGCCGCCGCCGACCTGCGCCCCGAGGCACGCTTCACCGATCTCGGCGGCGACTCGCTCTCGGCGCTGTCGTTCGCGAACTTGCTGCACGAGATTTTCGGCATCGACGTGCCGGTGGGCGTCATCGTCAGCCCGGCCAGCGACCTGCAGGCCATCGCCGACCACATCGAGGCCGAGCGCGAGCAGGGCGCCAAGCGGCCCACATTCGCCGCGGTGCACGGCCGCTCGACAGATCACGCCAGGCAGGTGCACGCCAGCGACCTCACGCTGGACAAGTTCATCGACGGCGCCACGCTGAGCGCGGCCCCGACTTTGCCGGCGGCGAGCGCCCAGGTGCGAACCGTCCTGCTGACCGGCGCCACCGGATTCCTCGGTCGCTACCTGGCCCTGGACTGGCTGGAGCGGATGGACCTGGTCGACGGCAAGCTGATCTGCCTGGTCCGGGCCAAGTCCGACGACGATGCGCGGGCCCGGCTCGACGACTTCTTCGACAGTGGCGACTTTGAGGGCGACCCGAAGCTGTTGGCGCACTACCGGGAGCTGGCCGCCGACCACTTGGAGGTCATCGCCGGGGACAAGGGCGAAGAGGACCTCGGGCTGGACCGGCAAACCTGGCAACGTCTGGCCGACACCGTCGACCTCATCGTCGACCCCGCCGCCCTGGTCAACCACGTGCTGCCGTACAGCCAGCTGTTCGGACCCAACGCGCTGGGCACCGCCGAACTGATCCGGCTGGCACTGACCACCAAGCAGAAGCCGTTCCTGTACACCTCGACGATCGCCGTCGGCGACCAGATCGAGCCGGGGAAGTTCACTGAAGACGCCGACATCCGCGTCATCAGCCCAACCCGCAAGATCGACGAGAGCTACGCCAACGGCTACGCGAACAGCAAGTGGGCCGGCGAGGTGTTGCTGCGCGAGGCGCACGACCTGTGCGGCCTGCCGGTTGCGGTGTTCCGCTGCGACATGATCCTGGCCGACACCACCTACGCGGGTCAGCTCAACGTGCCGGACATGTTCACCCGGATGATGCTCAGCCTGGTCGCCGCCGGCATCGCACCCGGCTCGTTCTACGAGCTTGACGGTGATGGCAACCGGCAGCGCGCGCACTATGACGGTCTGCCCGTCGAGTTCGTCGCCGAGGCGATCTCCACGCTGGGCGTCAACCTCGTCGCCGAGACCGGGTTCGCGACCTACCACGTGATGAACCCCTACGACGACGGCATCGGGCTCGACGAGTTCGTCGACTGGCTGATCGATGCCGGGTGCCCCATCCGGCGGATCGCCGACTACGGCGAGTGGCTGCAGCGATTCGAGACCACGCTGCGCGCCCTGCCCGAAAAGCAGCGCCACGCCTCACTACTGCCGCTGTTGCACAACTACCAGCGGCCCCAGCGGCCGATCAATGGGTCCATCGCACCCACCGACCGGTTCCGCACGGCTGTCCAGGAGGCGAAAATCGGCCCGGACAAAGACATTCCGCACATCTCGCCGCCGATCATCGCCAAGTACGTCAGCGACCTGCGACTCCTCGGGCTGCTCTGAGGCGCTGAGGCCCTGAGGCTCTGAGGCTCTGAGGCTCTGAAATAGCCCGTTGCGATGGCTTAGTTCTGAGGATGTGGCCAGCGCAAATACTGGGCGCTCGACCCTGCTGCATTACCTGACCGCTGCCGGCGCCAGCCCTTGGTCTTCGGCTCGTCTGCGGCGGACCCGAATCGATCGACCCGCGGCCTGGTCAGCGCACCCGACGACACCCCGGCCGCCGGCTCTTCCAGGCCGGACATGTATACCGGCTCACCAGCGGGTACCGATGCCGGTTCCGCGGGTTCGAGGAAGGCTTCGACATCGCTCGCCAGGCGCACGGCAAGGCGTGCCAGGGCAACGCCACTGATGAAGACGATCAGCGCACCCAGACCCGAGAAGTAAGAAACCTCGAGCGCCGCCCGCTTGCGGTCGGTCGCCGCAACCGGATCACCGGCGGAGCCGATTCCCAACATCGGGGCAACCTGACCACCGATCACGAACCAAGCGCCGGCCAGCGCCGCCAACCAGGCGCCCACTATCGCGCTGGCGCGGTTTCCGGAAAAGACCAGGAGCAGGCCGGCCAGCACGGTGGCGGCTCCCGGTAGCACCTCGAGCCATCCCCGGGCCGAGGACCACGCCCAATCCTGGTCGGGGGTGTAGGCGAAGTTGAAGTGGGGGCCGACAAACGGTATCAACGCACCCCATGCACCCAAGATGACCAGCAGCAATCCGCTGACCGCGCCACGCGAGCGTGGCATCCACAACGGGTGGCCGTTTAGCGCGTGTTCCATTCGATCTCCTCATCGACGCCGGGCTACTTCAGCACCTGCCTGGGTACCCGGGGTGGACCGGAAGTAACCGCACGATTGTAGCGTGTGACCAGTGGGGCTGATGTGTCTGATGTTAGGAAATGAGGCCGAGCGCGAGCAGGACGATAGCGATCACCGGAAAAGTGCCCTGCGTTAACGCGGCGCGGGCCTTGTCCGGTGACGACAGCAGTAACACGATCGCGGCCGCGGCCATGGATCCGACACCGGCGAAAACCAGCGCGGCTCCTATGGCGTGGTGCCCCGTGGCAACCGCGGCGATGCCGACGCCACTGACGATCGCCAAAAACAGGTTGTAGAAGCCCTGGTTGAACGCGAGCAGTTTGGTGGTTTCGGCTTCCTCGGGCGTCGTGCCGAACGTGGCGCGGGTGCGCGGCGAGGTCCAGGTCAACGACTCCATCGTGAAGATGTACACGTGCAACAACGCGGCCAGCGCGGCGAATACCAACCCGGCGGTGATCATCGCTTCTCCTCGCTGGTCATGCCGAGGCGCCCACGGTACCAAGCGAAAATCGGCCCCGACAAAGACATTCCGCATGTCTCGGCGCCGATGAACATTACCGACCAGAAGTTGCTCGGGCCACCCTGACGCGCAGCGACACCGGTAGCCGACCCTCAACTGAGCTACCGGTGCCCTGCGCGTTGTCGGTGAGCTTGTTAGTCAGGGGCCCTAAACGCCGGCGTGGTGGCGCCGGCGGAATAAGCCACCCCAGGTGCGCCGGCGCGGCTTCGGCTCGGCCGCTACTTGGTCCGTCCGCGCCCGTGTCACGTCCCGTGACTCGTCGTACACCGCCGGATCCCGTGCCGGCACGGCGCCTGCCATGGGCGCCGGTTGGGTCGCAACGACGTCACGCGCATGCACAACCGCCACGCGCGCCAGGGCGGCCCCACCCAGGAACACAATCAGCGCACCCAGACCGGTGAAGTACGTGACCTCGAGCAGGGCCCGTTTCAGGTCTGCCGATGCCACCGGTTGACCGACGTCCCCAATGCCTAGTGTCGACGCGAACGCCCGGCCGACCACAAACCAGGCGCCGCCGAAGACCGCCAGCCAGCCGCCGACCATCGCGTTGGCGCGACTTCCGGAGACGAGCAGCAGCAGGCCGCCCACTGCGGTAACGGCGCCGGGCAACACCTCCAGCCAGCCTTTGGCAATCGTCCACGTCCATGCCGGGTCGGCCATATACGCCCAGTTGATGTTGGGTCCGAAGAACGGTATCAACGCGCCCCAAGCACCCAAGAGGATCAGGAGTAGCCCGCTCACCGCGCCGCGGGTGCGTGGCATCTGCAGCCCGCGGGGGCGTTCATAGTCGGGGTTTGTGTGTCTCATCAGAATCTCCTCCGACAGCTAATTACTGCTGTTGGCCTGGGTACCCGCGTCGACGCCGACGTAACCGCCAGATGGAACGGCCGCGGCGGCAAGGACGGCCGCGGCGCTAGTCGAACAGACCCGGTTGGCCTAGCCGGGTGACGCCGGCCGGCGGAGCCGTGCCCAGGTGGGTCCAGGCCTGCGCGGTGGCGACCCGGCCTCGCGAAGTACGCGCGACCATACCGGCGCGGACCAGAAACGGCTCACACACTTCTTCCACGGTGGCGGCCTCCTCCCCGACCGCGACCGCCAGCGTGGAAACGCCCACCGGGCCGCCGCCAAAGCTGCGGGTCAGCGCCGAGAGCACCGCCCGGTCCAGCCGGTCCAGGCCGAGCTCGTCGACCTCATAGACCTCGAGCGCGGACTTGGCGACGTCGCGGGTGATCACGCCGTCGGCGCGCACCTCGGCGAAGTCCCGCACCCGGCGCAGCAGCCGGTTGGCGATCCGCGGCGTCCCTCGCGAGCGCCGCGCGATCTCCGCGCCGGCTTCAGCGCCCAGCTCGATACCTAGAATTCCGGCGGAGCGGGCCAGCACCCGTTCCAGCTCGGCGGGCTCGTAGAAATCCATGTGCGCGGTGAAGCCGAACCGGTCGCGCAGCGGGCCGGTCAGCGCGCCGGACCGGGTGGTCGCGCCGACCAGGGTAAAGGGTGCGACCTCCAGCGGAATCGATGTGGCCCCAGGGCCTTTGCCGACCACCACATCGACCCGGAAGTCTTCCATCGCCAGATAGAGCATCTCCTCGGCGGGCCGGGCGATGCGGTGGATCTCGTCGATGAACAGCACGTCGTGCTCGACCAGGTTGGACAGCATCGCGGCCAGGTCGCCGGCGCGTTCCAGCGCGGGACCCGACGTCACCCGCAGCGAGGACCCCAGCTCGGCGGCGATGATTATGGCCAGCGACGTCTTGCCCAGCCCTGGCGGGCCCGACAGCAGAATGTGATCCGGTGTGCCGCCACGGTTCTTGGCGCCCTCGATGACCAGCTGCAGTTGCTCGCGGACCCGGGGCTGCCCGATGAACTCCCGCAACGAGCGCGGCCGCAGGCTGACGTCGATGTCGCCCTCGCCGGACACGAGCGCGGCCGAGACTTCCCGAACGTCCGGATCGGAAAAGTCGTCTTCTGAACTCATCGGCTCATCGGGCCTTACCCAGCAATGACAGCGCCGCCCGCAGCGCACTGGACGTCGTCGCGTCGTGATCGCCGGCCAGCACGTTGTCGGTGGCCTCCTCTGCCTGCTTGGCCGCAAAACCGAGCCCGACCAGGGCCTCCATCACGGGGCCCCGCACGGCGTGGCCGTTGACCGCCGGCGTCGGGGCCGACGCGCCAACCGCGCCGATTTTGTCGCGCAATTCCAGCACCATCCGTTCGGCGCCGCGTTTGCCGATGCCGGGCACCCGGGTCAGCGCAGCGACATCGCCGTCGGCAAGCGCTTGCCGCAACGCCGGGGCATCGTGCACGGCCAGTGTCGCCATCGCCAGCCGGGGCCCGACTCCCGACACCGACAACAGCGTCAGGAACAGGTCGCGGGTGTCGCGATCGAGGAATCCGTACAACGTCATCGAATCCTCACGCACGATCATCGCGGTGACCAGCCGGGCTTCGCTCCCCTGCCGCAGCGTCGCCAGCGTCGACGGCGTCGCGTTCACCCGGTAGCCGATTCCGGCGGCCTCGATCACCACGTGATCGAGTGCCACCTCGAGCACCTCACCGCGCACCGACGAGATCATCGGGCGGCCTTGAGCTTCGCGAGGTATGCGTGACGCTGCTGCGCGGCCAGCGCTTCGGCCGCGGCCATCCGGGCCATCATCGGCGCGCGCCAGCAATGGCAGATCGCCAGAGCCAGCGCGTCGGCCGCATCGGCCGGTGTCGGTTTGGCTTGCAGTGCAAGGATTCTGGTGACCATCGCGGTGACCTGTGTCTTGTCGGCGGTGCCGCTGCCGGTGACCGCGGCCTTGACCTCGCTGGGGGTGTGGAAGTGCACGTCGATTCCGCGTTTGGCGGCCGCCAACGCGATAACGCCACCGGCTTGAGCGGTACCCATCACCGTCATCACGTTCTGCTGGGAGAACACCCGCTCGATGGCCACGACATCCGGATGATGCGTGTCCAGCCAGTGGTCGACGGTGTCGCTGATGATCAGCAACCGCTTGGACAGTGGTGCATCCGACGGAGTGCGCACCACGTCGACGTCCAGGGCGACGACATCTCGGCCCCGCCCGCTTTGCACAACCGACAGCCCGCATCGGGTCAGCCCCGGATCGACGCCCATCACGCGCATGTGCCCGCTCCCGCCTCTAGAACAGCTGTTCGATAGCCTAGCGGGCGGTACCGACCGCGCCGGGTATGACACGCGGCGCGGGTGCGGCTTCTCGGGCGGCGTGTATTACGGCGCCGGACCCGGCAAAGCTGTTAACTTAAAGCCCACATTCGGGCTACCTCCGCGGCAACGGAAGGGTTTGCGTGGGCACGTTCCTGTTCGTGATCGCCGCCGTGTTGTTCATCGCGTCCATCGTGGTGCTGGTCATCGCTTTGCGGCGGCCCAAGAAAGCGGCTCAGCCGGGCGGGCGCCAGGATCCGCTGTCCTTCAACGCGATGCCGCAGTTCGGGCCGCGGCAACTGGGCCCCGGTGCCATCGTCAGTTATGGCGGTGTCGACTACGTGGTGCGCGGGTCGGTGACATTTCGCGAGGGCCCGTTCGTGTGGTGGGAGCACCTGCTGGAAGGCGGCGACCGGCCGCTCTGGTTCAGCGTCGAAGATGACGACGGGCGCCTCGAGCTGGCGATGTGGGTTACCCGCAAAGACCTGTGGTTGCGGCCGGGCGATCCCTACGTAGTCGACGGCATGCCGTTTCATGAGTCGGAGCGTGGCCGCGCCTCGTACACGACCGAAGGCACGACGGGCCTGCCGGCGGGCGGCGAGATGGAATTCCTAGACTGCACCAACGCCGACGAGACCGCGCTGCTCTCCTTCGAACGCTGGGCCCCGGACATGTCCTGGGAGATATCCACGGGCAAACCTGTCGTGGCTGGCGAGCTCACCGTCTACCCGGCGCCCCCACCGTCTTCTCCATAGGACCATCTCGGTGCCGCTTCATCAGCTCGCCGTAACTCCGGCGGACGTTTCCGGGAAGGGGCTCGGGCTGGCGCTCAACGCCCCCGCACCGCAGCCACTGGCCAGCTACGCACTCGAGCACCCGGGCGGGGGCGGTGCACTCCTGCTGGGGGTCCTCGGCGCCTCGCACGTCGTCACCGTCGAGCACGCCAGTGGGCAGTTCTCCGAGCAGGTCTCCTGCACCGCCCGCAAGCACGGGGGCAAGCTGCCACAGCACGCCGACGCGCCCGGCTACCGCATCGAATCACGAACCGACACCCGCGATGAGGCGACGTTCCGCCAACTCGCGCGCGAACTCCGCGAGCATTGCGTGGCAGAAACCGGGTGGCTCGGCGGCACGTTTCCCGGCGATAACGCGGCGCTGACCGCGCTGGCCGCCGAACCCGACGGCACCGGCTGGCGCTGGCAGACGTGGCACCTGTACCCCGCCGTTTCGGGCGGGACGGTGGTCCACACCGCGAGCCGGTGGCAGCCGTGAGCCGCAAAGCCCTGTTCTGGATTGCCGGCGGGCTGGCCGTCGCGGCCACCGTGTGCCTGGTTTTCGGAATCGTGTTGCAGAACAAGAACATTGCGTCGTATATCGCGAGCCACTATCACGAGTACTCCCGCGATGCCAACGGAACGCGGTACGTATGCAGTGGATCGCCTGAGCAGGTTGCCGACACGCTCGCCGACTATCAGGAACCCGAGGCGCGGGCCGCCAACGGCAACAGCGAATACCTGCGCTACAGCAACAACATCGTGATCGTCGGCCCCGACGGCAACTATCCGTGCAGCATTCGCGTCGAGGGCTTGGGCGGCGGATACAGCCATGGAGCCTTCATCTTCCTCGGTCCCGGGTTCACCCCCGGATCCCCGTCGGGCGGTGCCGGAGGCACCCCCGGCGGCCCCGGCGGAACCAAGTGACGTCGTGGCGGATGTACCGCAAAGAAGTACAGCAAAGGAGAGACAGCCATGTACCTCGCCGTCGAGATCGGAACCGTCGACCTCAATCCAGTTTTCAAAGGCGTCGTCGCGACGATCCTGTATTTTCTGGTCGGCATGGCGGTCCTGGTCGTCGGGTTCGTCATGGTGGACGTGCTGACCCCGGGAAAGCTGCGCCAAATGGTGTTTGTTGATCGCCGCCCCAACGCCGTCGTCCTCGCCTGCGCGATGTACATCGCACTGGCCACGGTCATCATCAGCGCGATCGCCAACAGCTACAGCCAGCTGGGCCAGGGTCTCGTCGGCGTGGCCGTCTACGGGTTGATGGGTGTGATTCTGCAGGGGATCGCGCTATTGACGCTCCACTTTGTGATACCGGGTAACTTCCACGAGCACGTCGACGAGCCGGAGCTGCATCCGGCGTCGTTCGCGGTGGCCCTGATGCTGCTGGCCGTGGGAGGGGTAACCGCCGCCGCCGTGTCATGACTGCCGTTGATTTGCCGGTGCCCGAAGCGGTCCGGTCCACAGATTCTTCCAGGCGGTGGCGGGCGGTGCTGCTGGCCGCCGTCGCGGCGTGCGCGGCGTGCGGCATCGTTTACGAACTCGCGCTGTTGACGCTGTCGGCGAGCCTGAACGGCGGCGGCATCGTCGCCACATCACTGATCGTCGCGGGATACATCGCCGCGCTGGGCGCGGGCGCCCTGCTGATCAAGCCGCTGCTGGGGCACGCGGCGATCACCTTCATCGCCGTCGAGGCGCTGCTGGGGATCATCGGCGGCCTGTCCGCGGCGGCGCTGTACGTCGTGTTCGCGTTCGTGGACGGGTCGACGTGGGTGCTGGCGGTGAGCACCGCCCTGATCGGCGGACTGGTCGGCGCGGAGGTGCCGCTGCTGATGACGCTGCTGCAGCAGGGGCGGTTGGGCCCGGCCAAGGACGTAGCCACCGATACCGGCCGCACATTGGCCAACCTCAACGCCGCCGACTACCTGGGCGCGTTGGTCGGCGGATTGGTGTGGCCGTTCATCCTGCTCCCACAGCTGGGGATGATCCGTGGCGCGGCGGCCACCGGCATCATCAACCTGGTCGCGGCGGCCGTTGTGGCGATGTTCTTGCTGCGACGCGTGGTTTCCACCCGGCAGCTGGTGACGGCGCTGTGCGCGCTTGCCGCGGCGCTCGGGCTGCTCGCCACGCTGCTGGTGCGCTCGCACGACATCGAGACGACAAGCAGGCAACGGCTTTACGCCGACCCGATCATCGCCTACCGGCACAGCGCCTACCAGGAGATCGTGGTCACCCGCCGCGGCAACGACACCCGCCTGTATCTCGATGGGGGTTTGCAGTTTTCCACCAGGGACGAGTACCGGTACACCGAAAGCCTCGTCTACCCCGCGCTCGGGAAGGGCGCACGCTCGGTGCTGGTCCTGGGCGGCGGCGACGGCTTGGCGGCGCGCGAACTGTTGCGCCAGCCCGGCATCGGCAAGATCGTGCAGGTCGAGCTCGACTCCGCGGTTATCGAGTTGGCGCGCACCACGTTGCGGGACGCCAACGGTGGGGCCCTGGACAACCCGCGGGTGGCCGTCGTGATCGACGACGCGATGAGCTGGCTTCGGGCACCCAATCCTGACCTGCGCCCGTCGCGAGGCTTCGACGCGGTCATCATCGACTTGCCCGATCCGGACACACCCGTGCTGGGCCGGCTGTATTCAACCGAGTTCTACTCGCTCGTCGCGCATGCGCTGGCCCCGGAAGGCCTGATGGTCGTGCAGGCCGGCAGCCCGTTTTCCACGCCGACGGCGTTCTGGCGCACGGTCTCGACGATCCAATCCGCCGGGTATGCGGTCACGCCCTACCACGTGCATGTGCCCACGTTCGGCGACTGGGGGTTTGCGCTTGCGCGCCGCGGCGACAGCCCGCCGACACCGACTATGCCGGCCGATGCGCCCCCGTTGCGCTTCCTGAACCCGCAGGTGCTGGAAGCCGCAACCGTGTTCTCTGATGACATCGGTCCCCGCTCGCTGGAGCCATCGACGCTGGACAATCCGCGCATCGTCGAGGACATGCGGCACGGTTACGACTAGGCCCGATGGTGTCGACCCGCCGCGCCCGGCGCCTGCGCCGCGCTTGCGATCGACACTAGGCCCGATGGCGTCGACCCGCCGCGCCCGGCGCCTGCGCCGCGCTCGCGATCGACACGGGTCACTCCTCGATCTGAGCCAGGATCTCGTCGGGGATGTCGGCGTTGGTGTAGACGTCTTGGACGTCGTCGCTTTCTTCGAGCGCGTCGACCAATCTCATGACCTTCAGCGCGCCGTCGGCATCGAGGGGAACGGTCACCGACGGCTGGAACCCCGCCTCCGCGGAGTCATAGTCGATCCCGGCCTCCTGCAAGGCAGTTCGCACGGCGACCAGGTCACTCGGCTCGGAGATGATCTCGAAGCTATCGCCGAGATCGCTGACGTCCTCCGCACCGGCGTCGAGGACCGCGGCCAGCACGTCGTCTTCGGTCAGGCCGTTCTTCTCGCACGTCACCACTCCCTTGCGGGTGAACAGGTAGGCCACCGATCCGGGATCGGCCATGGTTCCGCCGTTGCGCGTCATCGCCACGCGTACTTCACTGGCCGCGCGGTTGCGGTTGTCGGTCAGGCACTCGATCAGCACCGCCACGCCGTTGGGCGCATACCCCTCGTAGGTGATGGTTTGCCAGTCGGCGCCGCCGGCTTCCTCGCCGGCGCCGCGCTTGCGGGCCTTCTCGATGTTGTCGTTGGGTACCGAGCTCTTCTTCGCCTTTTGGATGGCGTCGTACAGCGTCGGGTTGCCCGCTGGGTCACCGCCACCGACGCGGGCCGCGACCTCGATGTTCTTGATCAACCGCGCGAACATCTTGCCGCGGCGAGCGTCGATGAGGGCCTTCTTGTGCTTAGTGGTGGCCCACTTGGAATGGCCGCTCATCGCCGTCCTATCTCATTCCTCTTGTTGATTTGGCCAGACGAGTCTACGTGGACGACGGGCGCAGATTGCCCGACCACTCCCCTCGGGGCTCAGAAGTCCCAGCCGTCACAGGAACTTCGGGATATGCCGACCTGCCCGCCTCACAGCGACAAACTCGGCGGCCTCGCCCGTGACCAGGACCAGTTCCCAACCGTCCAGATTGTCGCTGTAAGGCGGGCAAAAACCCACCCGTAACCCTCGGATGACTCAAGTGACATGTGGGGCGTCAGTGCCGACCGTTGACGATGTCGACAAACAACTGGTGAATGCGGCGATCCCCGGTCATCTCGGGGTGAAACGCCGTCGCCAGCATCGGCCCCTGCCGTACCGCGACGATGTGCCCCGCGGCCCGGCCCAGCACCTGCACGCCGTCACCGGCCCGCTCAACCCATGGGGCGCGGATGAACACCGCTCGCACCGGACCGTCAAGACCCGCGAACGCGATATCGCCTTCAAACGAGTCGACCTGTCGTCCAAAAGCATTGCGCCGCACGGTCATATCGATTGCACGCAGCGGCAGCGCCTCGCGTCCGTTGGCGCCGGCATCGAGAATCTCGCTGGCCAGCAGGATCATGCCGGCGCATGCACCGTAGGCCGGAAGCCCATCTGCCAGCCGCGCCCGCAACGGCTCCAACAGGTCGAGGTCGAGCAGCAGGTGGCTCATCGTGGTAGATTCCCCGCCGGGAATGACCAACCCGTCTACCGCCTCGAGCTCGCTGCGCCGGCGAACCGGCATGGAGTCGGCTCCGGCTTCGCGCAGCGCGGCAAGGTGCTCGCGGGTGTCGCCCTGCAGCGCCAGGACGCCGATTCGTGGTGTGCTCACTGCGCAGTGGGCTGGTATCCGCGTTTGTAGCGGGTCAGCCCTTCCTGCATGACGGCGGCGACCATCTCGCCGGTCTGGGTGAAGATCTTGCCTTGGGTGAGCGCGCGACCGCCGCTGGCCGACGGCGACGACTGGTCGTAGAGCAGCCACTCGTCGGCCCGGAACGCCCGCATGAACCACATCGCGTGGTCCAGCGACGCCACCTGCAGATGCTCACGCACGTCGAGATGGGTCACCTGCGCCGATCCCAGCAACGTGAGGTCGCTCATGTAGGCCAGCGCGCAGATGTGCAGCACCGGGTCGTCCGGCAACGGGTCACGGTGGCGAAACCACACCTGCTGCTGGGAGGCTTTACCCGGCAAGAGTTGCAGGCGGTCGCGCGGCACGATGCAGACGTCCCACTCCTCGAACTGCTTGAATCCGGCGTCGTCGAACACCCTCATCGAGCTCAGCCCGGGCAGGCCGTCGGGTGGCGGCGCGGCCGGCATGGCGTCCTGGTGGTGGATGCCTTCCTGGTCGGTCTGGAAGGACGCGCCCATGCTGAAAATGATTTCCCCGTGCTGGATGGCGTTGACGCGCCTGGTGGTAAACGACCCGCCGTCGCGGGTGCGTTCGACGATGAAAACCGTGCGCTCCTTGGCATCCCCCGGCCGCAGGAAGTAACCGTGCAGCGAGTGCACCTGGTAGCGCGGGTCAACGGTGCGCACCGCCGACACCAACGACTGGCCGGCGACGTGACCGCCGAACGTGCGCTGCAGGAATCCCGACTCCGGGCTGAACACGCTGCCGCGGTAGATGTTGACCTCGAGTTGCTCGAGATCAAGGATCTCTTCTATTGCCACGGAATGTTTTTACCAGCCGCGTTCGGCCAGGCGATGCGGCGGCGCGATCTGCTCCACGTTGATGCCGACCATCGGCTCGCCGAGGCCACGAGACACCTTGGCCAGCACATCGGGGTCGTCGTAGAACGTGGTGGCCTTGACGATGGCGGCGGCGCGCTGCGCGGGGTCTCCGGACTTGAAGATGCCCGAGCCCACGAAGACGCCCTCGGCGCCGAGCTGCATCATCATCGCCGCATCCGCGGGAGTCGCGATACCGCCCGCGGTGAACAGCGTGACCGGCAGCTTGCCGGCCCGGGCCACCTCGACGACAAGTTCGTAGGGCGCGCGCAATTCCTTTGCCGCCACATACAACTCGTCTTCCGACAACGACGTCAGCCGGCGAATCTCGCCCCCGATGGCCCGCATGTGCGTGGTCGCGTTGGAGACGTCTCCGGTACCGGCTTCACCCTTGGACCGGATCATGGCCGCGCCCTCGCTGATGCGCCGCAGCGCCTCACCGAGATCGGTCGCGCCACACACGAACGGCACGGTGAACTTCCACTTGTCGATGTGATGGGTGTAGTCGGCGGGAGTCAGTACCTCTGACTCGTCGATGTAGTCCACGCCGAGGCTCTGCAGGATCTGCGCCTCGACGAAATGCCCGATGCGCGCCTTGGCCATCACCGGGATGGTGACGGCGGCGATGATGCCCTCGACCATGTCGGGGTCGCTCATCCGCGACACGCCGCCCTGGGCGCGGATGTCGGCGGGCACCCGTTCCAGCGCCATTACTGCGACGGCGCCGGCGCCCTCGGCGATCCTGGCCTGCTCCGGGGTAACGACGTCCATGATGACGCCGCCCTTGAGCATCTCGGCCATGCCGCGCTTGACCCGGGCCGTTCCCGTCTGGTTCGACTGTGCGGGCCTGTCCACGAGCGTTTTCTCTCCTTCAATCATTGCGGTTCCACTCTAGTGGTCGGCGGCAAGCGAGTTTTGCGCTGATCAGCGGATCGACTGAGGCACGCAGGCGTTGCGAGCGGTGCCGTTGTCAGCCTCGCTCAGCGCCGCCAGCCGGTTGGCCGCGGGCAGCAGGTCGCCGAGTTGCAGCGGATACACCTGTTCACCGGCCGCGACCAACTCGGCGATGTCGTTCGCATCACACCAGCGGGCACCGTGGATATAGCTGCGTTCCAACTCGGTCCGCCCCGTAATGGACGGCTCGAACCGCCGTGTGCGATACACCAGGTAGAACTCCTCACTGTCGATCAGTGCGCCGTTGAACTCGAACACCTCGTCACGTCGCCAAATAGGTCCGACCATGTCGGTGGCCGCAACCCGCAGGCCGGTTTCTTCGGCCAGCTCCCGCGCGGCGGCCTCGGCCAGCCGTTCGCCGGGGCATACTTCGCCGCCTACCGTGAACCACCACCTCGGCGCGGTGCCGTCGGTGACCGCCGGATCCGAACCGCACAGCAACAGCACCGCGCCGGTTTCATCGAGCAGCACCACCCGCGCCGAGGTGCGGTGGTTGAGCGGACCGTTTTCGCCGTGCGCCAACCCGTGTGCCCGCTCGACGATCTCGAAATAGCTTGGCAACGCGGCTGTTCCACCGAGCCGCAAGGTGCGCACCA
>DATKEW010000284.1:0-2397 GCA_035511785.1 Mycobacterium sp. | reverse complement strand
GATCAAGCCGTTCTCAATCTCGAAGAAGCCCGCAGCCGGTGAGTCGAACCGCGCGCCGTTGGCCGGCAAGCCCTGGAAGTCTGCCCCGGAGAACGTTCCGCGCCGTGTCC
Source organism: Mycobacterium sp. (assembly GCA_035511785.1). Classification (GTDB taxonomy): domain Bacteria; phylum Actinomycetota; class Actinomycetes; order Mycobacteriales; family Mycobacteriaceae; genus Mycobacterium. Next base: position 2,287 of record DATKEW010000284.1, on the reverse strand, counting down.
ACTCAGCCGCGACGACCAGGTCGACCGCCATCAACCGGGTCACTTCAATCTCCAAGTCGGGGAAGGCGGCGAGCAGGTCCCTGGCGAACGCCAATTCGTTATCGATGCCTTCCAACGGTGCTGTGCCAGAGAGCACTTCGACGATGTTGTCAGCGCAGACCCGGCCGATCCCCTCCACGTCATGGCGTCCCAGTGCGTCCAGAAAATCTGCGACCACCTGCTCGGGCGTGCGTCCGCGAACTGCGTCGGCGTTGTCCCACGTGAGCTCTGCCGAAATGCTGCTCTGCTCATCCATGGCACCAGCGTACACCTATTATGACGACTATCAAATATTAGCCCGGCAATTGACAATTAAGACCGCGGCGTATCAAGACCGGGCGCCCTTCGCCATCGCAGCCAGCTTCGACAGGGTGTAATCGTTGTCGCCGCGCAGCCCCGAGGCCACCTCGCGCACCAGCTTCAGTGACGGTTTGGCGCCGAGGAATTCGTTCGGCACTCTGGGCCCCCATTGGGCGAGGCTGGAAGCGGTCAACGGCTCCCAGCCGGGCTCGAGGGTGTTGTCGAACATGTCGCCGTCGGTGAAGTGTTCGACGTAGATCCCGTCCGGATCGGTCCAGTAGTCAAAGATTTGGCTGCCGAGGGTGTGGTGACCAATTCCCCACGCCCGGTGATAGCCCTTCTCCAGCAGGTATTCGCCGCCGGCGGCGATCGCGTCGAAGTCGGTGACCTGGTAGGCCGAGTGGGCGTAGCCGGCGACCGGGCCGAGCACGAGCGCAAGGGTGTGGTGGTCGGCGGGCATACTGCCGCGATCGCACCGAACGAAGGCCATCACCGGCCCGAGATCGCGCCGCCCTGGCGCGAACTGGAAGTCGCTGACGATCATCCCCAAAGTGTCTAAATACCAATTCAGCGTGCGGATGAAGTGCGGTGTCTGCAGGACAACGTGCCCGAGCCGCTGCACGGGTGCCGGAGCCCGGACAGGCCGCTGAGTGACGTTGACACGCGACTGGGTGGTGCCGACGTTGAGGACTTGTGGCGCCAGCTCAGGAAGCGCCGGCAATTCCTGGCTGACGTGGACGACCGCGACGGCGAAACCGCTGGGGTCGGTCAGGTGCACAACGCTGCCCCCCATCGGCTCGTCCAACGGGTGCACTTTGGTGCCGGTGGCCTGCGCCAGCCGGTGCAAATCCTGTTGTTCGGCGGACTTGAAGGTGGGTCCGACGAATCGGGAGCGGGGACTTTTGCGGATCACCACCGCGGGTGTGCCCGGCAGCGAGCCTCGCAAGTACAACGCGTCGGACTGCCTGGCGGCGACGACGAAACCGAAGTCGCGAGCAAAAGTTTCGGCGCGCTTGAGGTCGGGTTTGACGAATTCCAGCCACGCCAGGTCGGCCACCCTGATGGTCGGGTTCACGCAGCGCCCGCTGTGCTCGCCGCGCTGGGCGCCGTGTTCACTGTGCAGGTCGGCGTGGCCGTCGACGGTCTTGAGCTTCTTGTCAGTCATGGTGAATGCTCCTGGGAATGCTGTGGAAGTCTGTCGATGGCTTCAGTGGCTTCACACGGCGCCGCGGGCGCGCCCGATGATGACCGCCGCATCGGTGACAGCGTGTCCGCTCCAGGCGATGTGCAGATCGGGACGGACCAGTACCAGCCGGTCCTGGTACAGCGTGCGACAGTGCGTGTCTTCGAGCACCAGGTGGTGCAGCGGCATGCCGACGGCGGCGGCCTCGTCGACCAATTGCTTGGCATCGGGGTGATTGCCTGCGTCGACCAACGTGAAGCCGGGCCCGAAGTCGTCGAACAGCGTGATGGTCCGGGCCGACGACGATGTTGGGCGCCCGGTGACCCGCGCGCACGGTAGGCACGAAGCCGCGTCGATCCCAATGTGGCGCTGATGTGTCGGGGTCGCACACGATCGGCGAGTCGTCGTAGCGGAGATCGAGTTCGATTCTCAGACTGGTGTTCTCGCTGTCGTTGGCGCTGAGGAACTCTGCAAGGGCTGCCCGGTGCGCGGCGCCCTCGGGGGTATCGGTGGCGACGAGATCAGCGTCGGCCATGAACCGGTATTGCAGGTGAACGGCGGCGTTCTCCAAAGACGCGTCGCGGTTGCGTTCACCTATCGGGCGACGCTCGGCTTCATAACTGTCTAAGAGCCGCTGACCACCCCAGCCGTGCACGACTGCCGCGAGTTTCCAACCGAGGTTGAACGCGTCGCCGAGGCCGGTGTTCATTCCGTAGCCGCCGGTGGGGATCACCGTGTGCGCCGCGTCTCCGGCCAGCAGGATGC
>DATKEW010000283.1:0-6863 GCA_035511785.1 Mycobacterium sp. | reverse complement strand
CCCGAACTGTCCCCGGCGCCCCCTAGCCGTCTACCATCGTGCGTAGTAGATGCTGCGCGCTGCTGCGACCCCGAGGAGTTATTGCGTGAGCGTTCGCGGGCGCCTCGCGCCGAGCGGAGTACCGAGCCGACTGCAGGGCACCGTGCTGGCTTACCTGGCGCTGACCAAGCCGCGGGTCATCGAATTGCTGGTGGTCACCGCCATTCCTGCGATGCTGCTCGCCAACCGCGGCACCGTTAACCCGCTGCTGATCCTCAACACGTTGATCGGTGGGATGCTGGCCGCCGGAGGTGCTAACACGCTCAACTGTGTGGCCGATGCCGATATCGACAAGGTGATGAAGCGGACCGCGCTCCGGCCGCTGGCGCGAGCCGCGGTGCCGACGCGAAACGCACTTGTGCTCGGGCTGGTGCTCAGCGTGGGCTCGTTCTTCTGGCTCTGGTGGACGACGAACCTGCTGTCGGGACTGCTGGCCATTGCCACCATCGCGTTCTATCTGCTCGTCTACACGCTGTTGCTCAAGCGCCGCACGTCGCAAAACGTGGTGTGGGGTGGGGCGGCTGGCTGCATGCCGGTGATGATCGGGTGGTCGGCTGTCACCGGCACCATCGGCTGGCCGGCATTGGTGATGTTTGCCATCATCTTCTTCTGGACACCGCCGCACACGTGGGCGCTGGCGATGCGGTACAAGGACGACTACAAAGCGGCCGGCGTCCCGATGCTGCCGGCGGTGGCGACCGAGCGTCAGGTCACCAAGCAGATCCTGATCTACACCTGGTTGACCGTGCTGGCGACGTTGGCGCTGGCCCTGGCCACCGGCTGGCTGTACGCCGCGGTCGCCCTGCTGGCCGGGGTGTGGTTCCTGGCGATGGCCCACCAGTTGTACGCGGGAGTCCGCGCCGGCGAGCCGGTCAAGCCGCTGCGACTGTTCCTGCAGTCGAACAACTACCTGGCGGTGGTGTTCTGCGCGTTGGCGGTCGACTCGGTGATCGCGCTGCCGACCCTGATCTGAGCGATCCGCGTTCAGCCACATTCGCCACACGAGTCCCTCGCGAAGACGACACTCGTTTTGCCCGCCTTATCTCACAGCAGGCGGGCAAAACGTCGATTGGTTTCTCCGCTGGGGCCTGGGTGATTAAGGCAGCAGCACAACAGAACCGGCCGTCTTGCGGCCCTGCAAATCCTCGTGGGCACGGGCCGCTTCGGGCAGCGGATAGCGTCCGCCGACTTCGATCTTGATGGCTCCGCCGGCAACCGCCTCGAACAATTCCTCTGCCCGCCAGCTGAATTCCCCGGCGGTGCGCATGAAGTGGGCCAGCGACGGCCGGGCCAGAAACACCGAGCCGGCGGCATTGAGGCGCTGCGGATCGACCGGCGGAACGGGTCCGCTGGAGGCGCCGAACAGCGCCAGCGTCCCGCGGACGGCCAGGCTGGCCAGGCTGGCGTCGAAGGTGGTGGCGCCGACGCCGTCGTAGACGGCCGCCACACCGGCGCCCCCGGTGAGCGCGCGAATCTGCTCGCCGAACTGCGCGGCGTCGTCGGGGTAGGAGAGCACCTCGTCGGCGCCGGCGTCTTTGGACATCCGCGCCTTCTCGGGGGTCGAGACGGTGGTGATGACCCGGGCCCCTAGCAGATGTGCCCACTGGGTCAGGATCAGGCCGACTCCGCCGGCGCCGGCATGCACCAGCACGGCGTCGCCGCTTTGCACGGGATACACCGACTTCAGCAGATAGTGCGCGGTCAGGCCCTTCAGCAGTACCGACGCCGCTACGTCGGAAGTAACACCGTCAGGCACCTTTGCGGTCAAAAATGCTGGGGCAGTTGCGTATTCGGCGTAGGCGCCGGAGGCCGCCGCGGACGCCACCCGGTCTCCGACGCTGAAGCCTTCCCCGGCTCCCTCGCCCAGGGCTTCGACGGTGCCGCACACCTCGGAGCCGATGACAAACGGCACCTGGCGCGGGTATTGCCCCGAGCGGAAGTAGGTGTCGATGAAGTTGACGCCGATGGCCTCGGCCTTGATCAGCAGCTCACCCGGGCCGGGCGTGGGTTGTGCCGTGTCGACGTAGCGCAGGACTTCAGGGCCGCCGGTGCGGCTGACTTCGATTGCGTGCATCTGGATATCATGCCCGGGCATGAAGCTCGCTCGGCCGGATGTCTTCCATCCCCGGATCGTGCTGGCCGGGTGGCAGCAGCACGTCGCCGGAGACGGAGACGACGCCGGGCTGGTAGCCGCGCTGCGACATCGTGGTCTGCACGCCCGATGGTTGTCCTGGGACGATCCCGACGCCGGCGACGCGGATCTGGTGATACTGCGCGCGACGCGGGATTACGCCGGGCGGCTCGACGAGTTCCTGGGCTGGGCTACCGGGGTGTCCAATCTGCTGAACGCGCCCGCCGTCGTCGCCTGGAATGCCGACCGGCGCTATTTGGGTGACCTTGCTGATCGCGGAGTGCCCACGGTGCCCGGTGAGGTCTTCGCTCCGGGCCAGCGGGTTCGGCTGCCGCGCACTGGTGGCGTCTTCGTCGGCCCGACGATCGGCACCGGCACCCGGCGTTTCAGCGACCGGACCGCGGCCGCCGCGTTTATCGGGGAGCGGCACGAAGCCGTGTTCGTGCAGCCGGCCGAGTCGGCTGGCGAGACCGAGCTGGTCTTTCTGGGCGGCGAGCCGTCGCATGCGTTCCCAGCCGAGCCCGACTTCGAAATCTGGGACGTGGGCACCGCGGCCCTGGCCGCCGCGGCGGCCCAGGTGGGCATCAACGCCGACGAGTTGCTCTACGCGCGCGCTCACCTGCTCGGCGCGCGGTTGCTGGAACTGCAGTTGGTGGATCCGTCGCTGGGCTGGCGGCGGTTGGACGCCGACACCCGCGACCTTGCCCAGCGCGACTTCGCGTTGGCCGTGGAATCAGCGTGCGAGCGACTCGGGCTCGGCCCGTTCTCGCATCGACGCCCATAGCGCCGCGGTGGCCGCTGTGCACGCCGCGGCACCTGCCACGTGGACGGCGACCAGGGCGGCGGGCACCCCGGTGAAGTATTGCGTGGTGCCGACGGCGGCTTGCGCGCAAACCAGCGCGAGCAGCACGCCGAGCCGCAGCATGACGGCGCGGGCGGCGCCCACCGCCAGCAGCCCGAAGCCCAGCCCAACCAGCAGCGCGAGGTAGGCGACCAGCAGCGACGAATGCATGTGCACCAGCGTGGTGATCTCGACCCTGAGCCGCGGCACCGTCCGGCTGGGACTCCGGTCGCCCGCGTGCGGTCCCGCGGCGGTCACCAGCGTGCCGGTTACCAGCACCGCGGCCAGATTCACCGCGGTCAGCGCCGTCAGCGCGCGCAGCGGCTTGGCGACCCGCTCGCGAACCGCCCCGTCGTCGGGCTCACCGATCTTGACGTAGAGCAGCACCGACAGCCACACCATCGTCATCGAGACCAGCAGATGGATGGCCACCGTCCACCACAGCAGCCCGGTGCGCACGGTGATACCACCGATCACCGCCTGAGCGACCGTCGACACCGGCATCAGCCACGCATAGGCCAGCACCTCAGCCCGTCGGCGCGCCCGGGTCACTGCCAGCACCGCCAGCACCGCGGCGATGACCACCGCAAAGGTGATCATCCGATTGCCGAACTCGACCGCTTGGTGAACCCGCGGCACCTCGGCGACGGCTACCGGAACGAAGCTGCCCGGAAAGCACTGCGGCCAGGTGGGACAACCCAGTCCCGACGCGGTGACGCGGACGATTGCGCCGGTGACGGCGATGCCGCCCTGGGTGAGGATCACGGTCGCGGCAATGATCCGTTGGACACGCGTACTGGGGTCGGGGAGCAGGTCCACCAACCGCGCCAACACTCGTCCAACGGGCACCGCCCGATCGTAAGCCAACGAAAACTACGCTCTGTAGTACGGTGCCGGCCACGCCGAGACTAGCGGGGCGGCCGTCAGGTGAACCGGAACCAGCGCAAAGCGGCAAGAACCGCCGCCGCGCCCCAGGCCGCCAGGACCACGACGCCGAACCAGTCCACCGACAACGTCATCGCCCGGGACAGCGCCTCGGTGAGCGCGCCGGATGGGGTCAGGCGGGCCGCCCATTTGAAGGCCGCCGGGATCATCTTTGTTTCGAGCGTCAGCGCGCCGAACCCGGCGAAGACGAATGTCATCAAGTTGGCGACGACGAGCACGATCTCGGCCCGCAGCGTCCCGCCGAGCAACAGGCCGATAGCAGCGAAGCAGGCGGTTCCCAGCCCGATGATCGCCGCGCCAAGTGCTATGGCCGCCGGGGCGGGTCGCCAGCCGAGCCCAAAACCGACGGCTCCCAGAATGATCGCCTGCAGAAACACCACGGCGACCACAGCCAGCGACTTGCCGGCGATGATCCCCCAGACGGGCAGCGGGGTGGCTCCAAGCCGTTTGAGCGCGCCGTAGCGGCGGTCGAACGCGAGCGCGATCGCCTGTCCGGTGAACGCGGTGGAGAACACCGCCAGGGCCATGATGAACGGAACGAATGTGGCGGCGCGGTTGCCGCCGAACGATCCGAGCGGCAGCAGCGTGAGGCCGACCAGCAGCGTGATCGGGATGAACAGGGTCAACAACAGTTGTTCGCCATTGCGCAGCAGCAGCTTCAACTCCAGCGCGAACTGGGCGGCGAGCATCCGGGGCACGGCACTCGGGCGCGGGTCGGGGGTGAAGGTTCCCTCGGGAAACAGCGGCCCAGTGGTTGGGGTCTTGCTGTTCTGCGTCACGGACGCACCTCTCTGCCCGTCAGGTCGATGAACACATCCTCGAGACTGCGTTGCTCGACCCGCATGTCGGTGGCCAGCACGTCGATCCGCGCGCACCACGCCGTGACGGTCGCGAGCACCTGCGGGTTGATCGGGCCCTCGACCAGGTACCCGCCCGGCGTCACCTCCGTGGCCTTGTAGTCCTCGGGCAGGGCGGCGGTCAGCAGGGACAGGTCGAGCCGCGGCGGCGCGGTGAACCGCAACTGGTCTTTGGCGCCGGTGCGCGTCAGTTCGGTCGGTGTGCCCGAGGCTACCGTCACACCGTGGTCGATGATGACCAGCCGGTCGGCCAGCTCCTCGGCCTCCTTGAGCTGGTGGGTGGTCAGCACCACGGTCACGCCGTCGCGGCGCAGCGCGTCGATCAGTTCCCAGACCAGCAGCCGGGCGTGTGCGTCCATGCCCGCGGTTGGTTCGTCGAGGAACACCAGCTCGGGACGGCTGACCAGCGCGCAAGCCAGCGCGAGCCGTTGCTGCTGGCCGCCGGAGAGCCGCCGATAGGTGGTGCGGGCGGCATCGGTGAGACCCAAGGTGTCGAGTAGCCACGCCGGGTCCAGCGGGTCGGCGGCGTAGGAGGCCACCAGGTTGAGCATTTCGGCGGCGCGTGCCGTGGGGTAGCCGCCCCCGCCCTGCAACATCACCCCGATGCGGGCACGCAGGCGGGCGTTATCGGTGATCGGGTCCAGCCCGAGCACTTCGATCGTGCCGGCGTCCGGGGATACGAAGCCCTCGCACATCTCGACCGTCGTGGTCTTGCCGGCGCCGTTGGGACCCAGCAGCGCCAGCACCTCGGCGGCATGCACATCCATATCGAGATCGCGCACGGCCTTGGTCGAGCCGTATTGCTTGCTTACCCCGCGCAGTCGCACGACGGTTTCGGGGACGTTGGGGGCCGAGCTCACGTGGAGTCAGCGTAGGCGTCGGGTGCCGCTGTCGGGCGCGGGGCCTCGGGGTTCCCCGGGGTCGTTGAGGTCTCGGGCGCCGCATCAGTAACCGCTTGGCCATTCGGTTCGCGGGTGTTGGCCGGCTTGGATTGCAGTGGTCGCCACGGCAAGCGGGTGTAGGTGAACGCGATGAGCACCGCCACGATGAGGGTGCTGGCCAAGGTGGCGTCCACGATCTGGAACAGCGCGAAGCGGTCGCCGTTGGCCGTCGGGCCGAAGATGCCGACGACGAGGGTGATGACGATCGCCGCCACCCGGAAGCCGGTGCGGGTGGCCCAGGCGGCCAGCGGAATGATCGCCCACAGCAGATACCAGGGCTGCACCACGGGAAACAGCAGCACCGTAACGCCCAGCGCGACGCCGAGGCCGCCGATCGGGTGCAGCCGGGCGCGGAAGACCGCCAGCAACAGCCAGGCCACCATGACCGTGATGATCAGCACACCGATGCCACGGGTCAGCGCCAGCACCGCAGTGGTGTGATCGCCCAGGCCCAGCAGAATGCCCACCTGCCCGGTGCCCAGCGCCAGCAGCGTCGGCGGTGACATCCAGCTGCGCACCACGTTCGCGGTGCCCAGCGTGTAGATCCACCCGAACCCGAGCCCGCTGGCCCAGCCGACGATGGCCATCACCGACAGCGACAGCGCCGCCATCCCGCCACCCGCCAGCAGCAGCGCTCGCATGTTGCCTCCGCGGCGATACGCCAGCGCCATCGCGACGAATCCCAGCGCAAGCAGCGAAGGCAGTTTCACCTGCGACGACAGCGTGATCAGGATCGCGCCGGTCAGCAGCATCCCCAACGGTTCCCAGTCCGGGCCGAACCGCCACGATCGGGGCAGCAGTCGCGGGGAATCGATACCGCGCAGCGCGAACTCGGCGCCGGCCAGCATCAGCCCGAGCATCAGCGCCTCGTTGTGGATGCCGGCGACCAGGTGCATGATCAGCAGCGGATTGGCCGCGCCCAGCCACAGCGCGCTGACCTCGGCGACGCCGCACCGCCGGGCCAGCCGTGGCGTCGCCCACACGATGAGGCCCACCCCGATCAGCACCACGACCCGGTGACACAGCACGGCGGCGACGATGTTTTCGCCGGTCAGGGCCGAAATTCCGCGCCCGATCCACAAGAACAACGGGCCGTAGGGCGCCGGCGT
>DATKEW010000282.1:0-4684 GCA_035511785.1 Mycobacterium sp. | reverse complement strand
CGGCGAGGCGTGGCGATTCTTGAAAGAACTACGGCTGGATCGCGGGCCATTGACCACCGAGGAGGCATCCGCCGAGCTGCTGGCCTGGTGGCGGTCGCGCGGGAACCGCTAGCGGGGGCGCAGCGTCCGACAGCCTATGGAGCGCAACGTCGTCGAACGTGCCGAACGGCTGCGTGACTCGCGGGTGGCCGCCCAGCACCGCACCGACAGAGGCTCGGTGACGGTGGAGGACCTGCAGGCGCTCCGCACCCAGGACGTGATCGCCGCGGTCAAGGATGCGTGCGCGGAAAAGCATGTGCCGGTGGCGCTTTGAACGAGCCGTGGGTTTGCCCCGGGTAACCGGCGGGCGAACAATGTCGGAAGCTACACCGGCTCGAATCGGAAGACGGCGAGCCGGCCGGCGAGTCCCTCGAATTCGTCGGCCGTTCCGTCGCGCACCATTCCCGAGCGCTTCGCGAATGCCACACCGACCGGCACCTCGGTAGGGAACGCCCGCAGCACCGGGCGCGCTTGCTCGGTGGTCAGTTCGACGATCCTGACTCGCCGTGAGCGCCGGCCCCGCGCCAGCGTGCCGGTGCCCGCGGCGCGGGCGTTTGCCGCCCAGTCCGCGCCCGGATAGCCGGCGACCACGTAGAGGCCGCCGTGAAATTCGAACGGCGTCATCGGGGTGCTGCGCGGTCGACCCGACTTACGGCCGGGCACGGTCAGCACCATGGCGGGACCGGTCGGTATCCCCAGCCGTTGCACGGCCATCATCACCCTGTTCATCTGTTTGAGGTAGCGCGGTGGACGTGGTTCTGACATGTGAGTGCTCCTTATCTATCTGGATCTATTTCGCGAACACGTCGCGGTGCGCCGACACCCAATGCGCGAACGGAGTCGCCGGCCGGCCCAGGATCTTCTCGACGTCATGGGTGACCAGGGCGGGTTTGTCGAGCGACTCGGCGAGCATGGCCGTATAGGCGTCGGCGAACTCGGCGCCGAAACCCAAACCAATGAACCGTTGCCGCACCGCGTCGGCCGGTATTTCCCGGTACTGCAGCGGGCGGCCGAGGACGGCGCCGATGACGTCCACCAGTTCCGCGTTGGTGAAAGCCTGCGGACCGGTCAGCGGAATCCGCTGGCCGACAAGCTCATCGGTGAGCAACGCCCGCGCCGCGACCGCCGCGATGTCGCTCTCGACGATCGGCGCGGTCGACGCAGCCGCGTACGGTCCGCCGACCACGTCGCCGGCGCGGATCTGCGCCGACCACATGCCGGCGAAGTTCGTCGCAAAGACCGTGGGGCGCAGGCTCACCCACGCCAGGCCGGAGTCGACCGCGAACTGCTCAACCTCCTTGTTGCGGTCCCCGCGGAAGCGGGACGGCTGTCGGGAGAAGTCGTCGTCGGCGTTGATGGCCGACAGTGCCACCAGTTTTGTGACACCGACTTCCACGCATCGGGCCACAACGGAGGGCAGGTCCGGTCCCAGCGCACGGGAATTGAGGAATACCGCCGACGCTCCCGGTAGCGCGTCGGCCGCCCCGCCGACCACCTCGACGGCAGAGGGAAACGCGGCGGTCTTGGGTGTCCGAGTGACCGCCCGCACTCGGGCGCCCGCTGCGGCAAGCTCGGCAACCAGCGGCCGCCCGACGTTGCCGGTTGCTCCTGTTACGACGATCGTCATGGTGTGGTTCCTTCCGTGCGTTTCTGCGAGTGCTTTTCACCAAGGACGGCGCGGAACGTGGGAAAGTTACAACGTCAAACGTGTAACTTTTTGCGGCATCAGATCGTCGAAGATTCATGGACCAGTTGCAGTCACCGAGCGACCAGATCGCCGAGGCATGGCGTCGTCACCGTCCTTACCTGATCAATCTCGGATATCAGATAATCGGAGATGTCGGTGACGCCGAAGACGTTGCGCAGGAGGCGTTTCTGCGGCTGTCCCGTGCTGATCTGAATGAGATCGACGATGTTCGCGGCTGGCTGACCGTGGTCACGAGCCGGCTCTGCCTCGATCAGGTGCGCTCGGCGCGAACGCGCCACGAACGTTTGAGTCGCCCGGCCGCCGAGGGATGGGACCCCGAGGCGGCCGAAGCCCAGTCCGTCGATCCGGCCGACCGGGTCACACTCGACGACGAGGTGCGTACCGCGTTGATGGAAGTCTTACGCAGGCTCAGTCCCGGCGAGCGGGTCGCATTCGTGCTGCACGACGTGTTTGGCGTCCCGTTCGACGCGATCGCCGAAACAGTGGGCCGCCCCGTCGGCACCTGCCGCCAACTGGCGCGGCGCGCGCGGGCCAAATTCAGCACGGCACGGCCGAAGTTGAGCGAGGTGGCCACGGCCGAGCACAAGCTCGTCACCGAGAAGTTCATCACCGCATGCGCCAACGGCGACATTGCTGCGTTGACCGCCGTGCTGGATCCGACGGTCTGGGGGGTCGGTACGGTCCTCGCCGACCCCGCGCCGCCCCCACAGATCAATCACGGGCCGCACTCGGTGGCCACCAACCTGCTGCGCTACCTGGGGCCGGAAGTGACGCTGGTGAGCGGTCCCGCCGGACAGCCGGTGGTGTTGGCCTTCGCCGAGCGCCGGCTCTTCGCCGCCATCGTGCTGACAATCCGTGGTTGCCTCGTGACCAAGATCGAGGCGATCGCCGACCCGTCGGCCCGGGCGGGAACCGCCGGGCGGACCCAGCGATGATGCGGTGCATCGCATCGGCGACAGCGGCTCAGCTCTCGTCCGCACCCGGCCCGCGGTCGCGGGCACGGTCCGGCCGCGCCTCGAAATACCCTGCGACCGTTGCCGTTACCTGTAGAAATTTGCGTCGCGTTGCCGAGGCCATTCCATGGCTCACATCGATGACGCCACCGGGCCGTAGATGAGGATCGAAGGGCACCTCGACCACGGGCTGCCCGTGATCGATGAACTCGCGTGCCAGCAATTCCCGGGTGCGTTTGTCGGCGTGGCCGTCAGAATCGTTGAGTACCACGATGGTGTGGTGCAACAGATCCGCCATGCCCTGATCTGACAGCCATTCCATGGTTCTGGCGGCAGCGGAGGCGCCGTCCGCCCACGGCGAGGACACCACGATCAGAGCATCCAGATCGCGCAATACTTCCTGGGTGACCGGTGAGTCCATCGTCGAGCCGCAGTCGATGACCGAAATAGTGAAATGGGGGTCCAACCGTAACGCGGCTTCCCGGTAGATCGCAGGATCGAGGATCCGGCGTGGGCCGGACGCCGGTTCGCCGCCGAGTACGTGCAGGCCGGCGGGATTACGCCCGACCCGCGTGATGACGTCGGTGAAGGACCGCAGGTTTTTGTCCGCGGTCAGTTCCCAGAATGAGCCGGTCGAGCGCGGATCGATTCGGCTGCTCAACCGGCCGAAGGCGGTGTCGGCGTCGATCGCCACGATGTGGTCCCGCGGACGGAGTTCGGCAAAAATCGATCCGACGCAGGCGGCGACCGACGTTTTTCCCACACCGCCCTTGCCAAGCGCGCCGACCTTGTAATTGCCGTGAAGGACGGTCCGGATGGCTGCTTCGAATTGAGCCTCCTGGCGTTGCGCGGCCGACGGACCCAGCTTGACAAGGCCAAAGGTGGCCAGCCGGAGGATGCGTCGCCAACCTCGATCGGGGAGTTTCGCCGCGGAGGCATGCGCCGGCGTAGCGGTTGCATCGGCCCGGGAACCGGGCGGAGGGACCGTGGCGGGCGGCGCTGCTGGCGGAGCTGCCTCCCGTGGCGGCACCGCGGATCGCGGCGGGGCAGCGGAAGCGGCTAGCCCGCGCGGTGGCGGAGGGGGAGCCGCCGGCGGGCGCGAGGGCCAGCGCGGAGGGGCCGGCGGGCGCGGCGGGGCGGGTCTCGGAGGAGGGGTCAGGGGAAAAGCCGGGGGCGCGGTGTGAGGATCTCTGGGCTGAGGATCGGGCGGGCGTGCGGCAGGGGTGCTGGGTTGGCCGGGCTGCAGACGGTCCCGCAGGAATTCGTCGCGCTCGTTCATGGGCTCCTCGGGTGCCATGCGATCGATCGTCGCGCGTGCGGCCGACCGCGGCGAACTCTCAACCGATGAGCCCGCAGTCCTACCGCCGATCGCCGGACGTGGTAGTACCGGACCAGTATCAGTCCAGTATCGTCGCCATGCCGCCTTTAGACTCCTATTAGTTTCGTGCAAACTCAGCGCAGCATCATTGCGGTGCCGCGCGACTTCTGCGGCCATCGGCCGTGCACGCCAGTAGGCGATAGTGACAGCATTGCTGCCACGTCTTATCGCGAGCAATGGTGCGGGTGCGACGGTGGTTTGCGACCGATATGGCCGCCGCAGCGAGCGGCCGAGCGGGGCCGCAGCAAACTTGAATAAGCGGCTGGTGTGGCGAGCGGCGCGCCGGACCGATGCCGCGGTGGGCAGATTAGCGGCGGCAAACAGCACGTCGCAATGCTGTCGATCGCATGCTGCAGCGAATTTACGGTGCCGCTAGCTGGCAGGCTAGACTTTAGAGAAGTTGGCATGTCAGGCGGTTTTTGTCATATCGTTTTACGACTTGTCGAGACCGGGTACACGCCACCGTTCAACGCTGCACGGACGATTCCCTAACCGGATCATCTTCCGCCGGGGAGACCGCCTATCGACAAGACCGAAGGGGTTTTAGCCCGCAACCTCCGGGTGCGGCCCCGTCGGAGCCATAAATAACGGCCGCGCAGAAAGTTC
>DATKEW010000281.1:0-2290 GCA_035511785.1 Mycobacterium sp. | reverse complement strand
GCCGCGACCATGCATGACCCCACCGGATCGTCGTCGAACACCCGCCACACCGCGGCGGCGTCACGCACCACCGACACCCGTCGGTCGCCTATTAGGCGAAAGATGGGCGGAGCCGACATCTGGCGAACTCTCTGTGCTGCGAACCAATAGCGAGTAGAGCCGAACTGGCCTCCATCAGCTTACGGTCACAATAGGCGAACCGCTCGATGTTGTCCCCGGACCGTGATCGGCATCGTGGCCTGTGCTGGTTTCCGAGCCCATTTCGGCGGCGAGCCGCATGGCCTCTTCGATCAGCGTCTCGACGATCTGCGCTTCGGGCACGGTCTTGATCACTTCACCCCGAACGAAGATCTGGCCCTTGCCATTTCCCGACGCAACGCCCAGGTCGGCCTCGCGGGCCTCGCCCGGACCGTTGACGACGCACCCCATCACGGCGACTCGCAGCGGCACGTCGAGACCGTCCAGGCCGGCGGTGACTTCGTTGGCCAACGTGTAGACATCGACCTGCGCACGACCGCACGACGGGCAGGACACGATCTCCAGCGAACGCGGCCGCAGGTTCAGCGACTCGAGAATCTGAATGCCGACCTTGACTTCCTCCACCGGTGGCGCCGACAGCGACACCCGGATGGTGTCGCCGATGCCCCGCGACAGCAATGCGCCGAAGGCGACCGCCGACTTGATGGTGCCCTGGAAGGCGGGACCGGCCTCGGTGACACCGAGGTGCAGCGGGTAATCGCACTGCGCGGCCAGCTGCTCGTACGCGGCGACCATCACCACCGGATCGTTGTGCTTCACGCTGATCTTGATGTTGCCGAAGCCGTGCTCCTCGAACAGCGAGGCCTCCCACAGCGCGGACTCGACCAGCGCCTCGGGTGTGGCCTTGCCGTATTTCTCCATGAATCGCTTGTCCAGCGAGCCCGCGTTGACGCCGATGCGGATCGGGATGCCGGCCGCACCTGCCGCCTTGGCGACCTCGCCGACCCGGCCGTCGAATTCCTTGATGTTGCCGGGGTTTACCCGCACCGCGGCGCACCCCGCGTCGATGGCGGCGAAGATGTACTTCGGCTGGAAGTGGATGTCGGCGATCACCGGGATCTGACTGTGCCGGGCGATCTCGGCCAGCGCGTCGGCATCTTCCTGACGCGGGCAGGCCACCCTGACGATGTCGCAGCCGGCCGCGGTCAACTCGGCGATCTGCTGCAACGTCGAGTTGACGTCATGGGTCTTGGTGGTGCACATCGACTGCACGGAAATCGGATAGTCGCAGCCAACCCCGACGTTGCGGACCATCAGTTGGCGCGTTTTGCGCCGAGGGGCGAGCGTGGGCGCCGGAGCATCCGGCATGCCCAGGCCAATGGTCACTGTTTGCCTTCTCTCTCTACTGGAAGATCCGGATCGGGTTGACCACATCGGCGGTCACGGTCAGCAGCATGTAGCCGGCCACAAACACCAGGACCACGTACGTCGCGGGCATCAGCTTGAGATAGTTCACCGGGGCGGCCGCGACCATGCCGCGGGCGGACCGGATGCTGTTGCGGATCTTTTCGAACACCGCGATCGCGATGTGACCTCCGTCGAAGGGCAGCAGCGGCACCAGGTTCATCGCGCCCAGGATGAGGTTCAACTGGGCCAAGAAGAACCAGAACGCCACCCACAGCCCGTGGTCAACGGTGTCGCCGCCGATGATGCTCGCCCCGACCACGCTCATCGGCGTCTGCGGGTCGCGCTGTCCGCCGCCGATGGCGTGCACCAGCGCACCGACCTTCGTCGGTATCGCCACCAGCGCCTTGCCCACTTCGAGGGTCAGGTCGCCGGTGAAGATGAAGGTGGCGGGTATCGCCGAGACCACGCCGTAGTGCGTGGGCGCGGCTTTGACGGCGCCCACCCCGATGGCGCCGACCGTCGTGGCCTGGACCTGGCCGCCCTGCCCATTGGCGACGAAGCGTTGGGTGGGTGTGACGTCGACGTAGGTGGTGATCGTGGTGCCGTCACGCTCGACGACGACCGGAACGGTGCCGCGCAATTTCCGCACCGCGGCGGCCATGTCCTCGAAGGTCGACACCGGGGTGTCCCCGACCTTGACGACGACGTCACCGGCGCGAATTCCGGCCACTGCCGCAGGGCCCGGTCCGGTGCAGTCGCCGATTTTGCCCACCGCCACTTCCGGTGCGACACAAGCAGTCTCGCCGACCACGGCCCGGGTGGCCGGGTGCAGGTTCGGCAGTCCCCAGGCCAGTGCGATGCCGTAGATGAGCACCAGGCAGATGACGAAATTCATGCCGGGGCC
>DATKEW010000280.1:0-2767 GCA_035511785.1 Mycobacterium sp. | reverse complement strand
AGTGATGCGTGGTAACCGAGGTGTGCGCCGCGGTCCGGAGAGATTGCGGAGTCGGTGGCTGATCTGCCAGGACGCGTAAAGAAGGCCCGTAACGACATGGCTCATTACGTTGAAGCCCTGGGTCTCCCGGTGGCATAACGGGCGGCGATCCCGAGGGGCGGGATGTGGCTGTGGTCGATCTCGTGCAACTCGGCGTTCTTGGCCCCTTGCTCGGCCTGAATCTCCTCGGTCAGCTTCTGCAGGACCCGGGAGTAATGAGAGTCGCGCCATTCGACCGGAGGCTGCGGATAACCGATCCAGCCGCGCTCAGCGCCCACTACGTCCCCGGTCCGACAATCCATGGTCACCTGCCAGAATCCGAGTTCATCAGCCAACTCGCGCAAACCTGGCCCTATCCACCTCAGCCATACTTACGCCCAGCCCCGCACCGGTCGGCTATCCGCATTGGTGGGACGTGACTGTGGTCCATCTTGTGCAGTGCGGCATTGCGTTCCTCCTGCTCGGCACGAATCTCGGCGATGTGAGCCTCACTTGCCCGTCGTTCCTCGTCGAAAATGCGGGGACTAGGCCCGGCCTCGTGGGCTTCCTGTGACCGCCTGAGTGGGGGACGGCGTGGCGATATTGGGGTCGACGGCCACCGCCGCGTTCCCGTCCACAATGCCGGCGGCGCATCGAGTTGCCTTGCAAGCAGAAGCGCCGCGGCGTAAGGGCGCGGCGGCCGATGGCCACGCAGTATCGGGTGGCGGCGGCGGTGGCGCTGGCTTAGGGCCCGCGCTCATATCTGAACGTTTCGGCGACCCTCGTCGTATCTATGTCGGGGGTTGGCGCTGGCAATGGGGCCTGGTGCGAAGTTGCGACGGATACATTGGAGGAGCGACGTGCTGCAACGAATCGCCCGACTGGCCATCGCCGCACCGCGGCGGATCGTCGCGATAGCGATCCTGGTGATGGTCGGAGCCGCCATTTTCGGCATCCCGGTCGCCAAAAGCCTGTCGGCAGGTGGTTTCCAGGACCCGGGCTCAGAATCGGCCAAGGCGACACAGCTGCTGAGCGACAAGTTCGGCCAGGGCGACATGCAGCTGCTTATCACCGTCAGCGCGCCGGCAGGTGCCACCAGCGCGCCGGCCCGCGCAGTGGCCACCGACATCGTCGATCACCTGGCCCAATCTCCCCATGTCGCCAGTGTGACGTCGGCGTGGACCGCGCCGCCCGCGGCCGCGACCGCGCTGATCAGCAAGGACGGCACCTCCGGTTTGATCGTCGCGGGAATCACCGGCGGCGAGAACAACGCCCAGAAGTACGCCCAGACGTTGTCTGACGAGGTTGTCCATGACCATCAAGGCGTCACTGTCCGCGCGGGCGGGATGGCGATGGTCTATGCGCAAATCAACCACCAAAATGAGCGCGACCTGTTGCTGATGGAGTCCATCGCCATCCCGCTCAGCCTCATTGTTTTGGTCTGGGTGTTCGGCGGGCTACTGGCTGCAGCACTGCCGATGGCCGTGGGCCTCCTGGCGATCGCGGGCTCGATGGCGGTGCTGCGCGCCATCACCTTCAGCACCGACGTGTCAATTTTCGCGCTCAACCTGAGTACTGCGATGGGCCTGGCACTGGCGATCGACTACACGCTATTGATCATCAGTCGCTACCGCGACGAGCTGGCCACTGGCGCCGGCCGCGACGAGGCGTTGATCCGAACCATGGCCACCGCCGGACGCACAGTGTTGTTCTCCGCGACCACGGTCGCGCTGTCGATGGCCGTGATGGTCCTGTTCCCGATGTACTTCCTGAAGTCGTTCGCCTATGGCGGTATCGCCACGGTCGCATTCGCAGCGGTGGCCGCGGTGGTGGTGACGCCGGCGGTCATCGTCCTGTTAGGCTCCCGGCTCGATTCGCTGGACGTGCGCCGGCTGGTTCGCCGGCTGTCGCGTCGGCCCGAACCCGTCCCGCGCCCCGTCGAGCAACTGTTTTGGTACCGCTCAGCCAAGTTCGTGATGCGCCGCGCGGTTCCGATCGGACTGGCCGTCGTTACGCTGCTGGTGCTGTTGGGTGCCCCGTTCCTCGGCGTCAGGTGGGGCATGCCCGATGACCGTGTGTTGCCTCACTCGGCCTCGGCGCATCAGCTCGGCGACCAGTTGCGCAACGACTTCGGCGACAACTCCGCGAACGCTGTCACGGTCGTAGTCCCCGATGCCCACGGCCTGACCCCCTATGACCTGAACCGCTATGCCGCCGATCTGTCCCGTGTACCGGACGTGTCGGCGGTGTCCGCCCCCAGCGGCACGTTCGTCGGCGGGAACCAGGTGGGGCCGCCCTCGGCTGCCACCGGGGTCGCACAGGGTAGTGCGTTTCTCACCGTCAGCAGTACCGCGCCGCTGTTCTCCGGTAGCTCGGCGACTCAGCTCGATCGGCTGCACGCAGTACCCGGGCCGGCCGGCAGGTCGGTCGAAATGACCGGTACTGCGCAGATCAACCGCGACAGCGTGGAGGCCATCACGTCTCGACTGCCGTTGGTGCTTGGTCTGATCGCCGTCATCACCTTCGTGCTGCTGTTCCTGCTCACCGGCAGCGTGGTGCTGCCCCTGAAGGCGTTGGTGCTCAACGTGTTGTCGCTGACCGCCGCTTTCGGCGCGCTGGTGTGGATCTTCCAGGATGGTCATCTTGGCGCGCTCGGAACCACGCCGACCGGGACGCTAGTGGCGAATTTGCCGGTGTTGTTGTTCTGCATCGCCTTTGGGCTGTCGATGGACTACGAGGTCTTCCTGAT
>DATKEW010000279.1:0-21525 GCA_035511785.1 Mycobacterium sp. | reverse complement strand
GGACCGATCGTGCAGACACTGGCCTACGGCGACACCATTCCCGGGCCGGTGATCCGGGCCGGCATCGGTGACGAGCTTGTCGTCACGGTTTCCAACCGACTCGACCATCCCACATCGGTGCATTGGCACGGCATCGCGCTGTGCAACGACATGGACGGTGCTGCACCCGCCACCCCGAACATCGCTGCGGGCCAAGACTTTACCTACCGGTTCTCCGTGCCGAATTCAGGCACCTACTGGGGCCATCCGCACACCGGCCTGGACGCCGACATGGGGCTTTATCTGCCGGTTATCGTCGACGATCCGACCGAGGGCAACTACGACGCTGAATGGATTGTCGTCCTTGATGATTGGACCGATGGCGTCGGAAAGTCTCCTCAACAGCTCTACGACGAACTCACGCGCCCGAACAAGCCCGCTATGTCTAACATGCCCGGTATGCCCGGGACGACCTCGTCGACGCCAACAAGCTCTACGACGTCCACGACGTCGACAAGTCCGACCAGCCCGGCAACGTCGGCGACCGGCACACCACAGGGCAGTGTCGGCAAAAGCGACCTGCTTGGCGGCGACTCAGGAGACATCGCGTACCCGTACTATCTGATCAACGGCCGAATTCCCACCGCTCCTGCGACTTTCAACGCGAAGCCAGGGCAGCGAATTCGGATCCGCTTCATCAACACCGGCTCCGACACCACATTTCGCGTGGCGCTGACCGGCCATTCGATGACGGTCACCCACACCGACGGCTACCCCGTGGAGCCCAAGCAAGTCGATGCCCTGCTCATCGGCATGGCCGAACGCTACGACGTCATTGTGACCGCCGGCGACGGCATCTTCCCACTGGTCGCGCTCGCGGAGGGAAAAAATGCTCTGGCGCGCGCGCTGCTCTCCACCGGGTCCGGCAGCCAACCCGACCCGCAATTTCAACCGGAGGAACTCACCAAGCGCGTGAGCACCATCGACATGTTCGCCGCTACGACGCCGGTCAACTTGGGTGGACCCGAGGCCAACCTCAATCTCCCGGTCGTGTTGGGCGGCAACATGGTGCAATACAACTGGATGATCAACGGCGAGCCCTACAGGAAGACCGATCCGCTGCACATCCGGCAGGGCCAACGGCCCACCATCACGTTCGACAACACCACCATGATGTACCACCCAATTCACCTACACGGACACACTTTCCAGCTGCTCAAGGCCGACGGCAGCCCCGGCGCCCGCAAGGACACCGTGATGGTGTTGCCCAAACAGAGGGTTCTCGCCGTCCTGGTCGCCGACAACCCGGGCTTGTGGATGTTGCATTGCCACAACACTTATCACCAAGAAGCCGGCATGCAGACCCGGCTGGACTATGTCTTCTGACTTGAAGCCGTGGCTAAGAAGTCCAGCAGCAACTCGTTGACCTCCGACGACTGCTCGATCTGCGGGCAGTGACCGGCCTTACCGACCACCACCGAGCGCGCACCGTCGATCTGTTTTGCGATCTGCGCCGCCCAGCCGGACGGAAGGAGCTTGTCGTCGCCACCTTCGACGACAAGCGTCGGCACCTCGATGCGCTCGTAGGCTCGTGCCGTAGGTGGAGTCGAGGACGGTGCGGCCTCGGGGCGACGAAACCGGGCCGCGGCCACCGCCTCCCACGCCCCGGGCGCGATGCTCGACTCATAACGGCGTCGCACGTAGTCGTCGTCGGCTGGATAGCTACCGTCGTAAAACAGCGCCTCGACGATGCGCCGCATCGCCGGCAGGGTCGCATCATATTGCTGCAGTGCCTCGAAGTGCCGGTTCTGCTGGATTTCTCCGCCCCCGCAGATGATTGCCAAGGTGCGGATCGACAACAGCGGTGTCTCCGACGTGGCGTCGGTGAGCAGGTTGATGGCGCCCATCGAGTTGCCGACGAAGTGAGCCGAGTCGACGCCGAGCTCTTCGCAGAAGCGCGCCACATGGCGAATCCTCATGCCACGGCCGTTGACGAAGTCGATCACCTTCGCCGACTGGCCGAATCCCAACTGGTCCGGTGCCAGCACTCGGTACCGCGCTGCAAGAGCGGCGATGTTGCGTTCCCAGCCGAGTTCGGCGCTGGTGCCGAACTCGCCGCCGTGCAGCAGCACCACGGGATCGCCGTCACCTGCCTCCAGATACCCGGTGACCAGGCCGTCGACCAGCATGGTCTTGCGATGAATCTCCATCGCCCGCCTTCTCTACTTGATCGCGATCGGATTCACCGGGGAACCCACGGCACCAACAACTCTCAACGGTGGCGCGATGAGCTGGAATTCGTAAACACCGTCGGCCGCACAATCATCCGCCAGCGCGGTGAGGTCCCAGTACTCGCCGAACATCATCCCCATGTCACGCAGGCAAAGCAGATGCAGGGGAAAGCTTATCCCCTCGACCGCGGACACCAGGTCTTCGACCTGCAGGTTGTCGGCAGCGACCGCCGCGATCTCGCGGTCATGCAGCCACGAGGCGCACCGCCAGTCCAATCCGGAGTAGCCCTCCATCTTGTTCCCGGTCCTGAGAAACCTTGTCCACCAGCCGGTCCGGATCAACAAGATGTCGCCTCGCCCGACCGTGACTCCCTGGGCGCGAACGACGTCATCCAGTTCTTCCGGGCTGATCGGGTTTCCGGGCTCGAGGAAGACGTCCGCGCCGCGATGGCGAACGAGGTCCAGCAGCACGCCGCGTGAGGTGATGCCTTTGCCATCCACCTTGTCGATGCCGCAGTGGTAGGCCCCCATACTGGTCACCGAATCTGCCGGGAAACCGTTGTAGAGCTGGTCGTCGTAGTACACGTGCGACAGCGCATCCCATTGGCTGGCCGCCTGTAACGGCATGATGATCATGTCGTCGTTGAAGCGGAACGGATTGTCGGCGGTCATGTACCCACTTAGCTGCTTCGCCAATAGGTTTCGTTCCCAGTCGGGCCCATACTTGGCCAGCGTGTTCACATCGCCGCCGTCGACCGTCATGACGTGGACGGGGTTATGGCGAAACTCGAAGGCGCCCTGCGGTCCTGACGCGCCGAAGTCCACACCGAGCGGAAAGACCTTGCCATGCCGGACCAGGCTTGCGGCTTGCACCACCTTCTCGGCGGTGATGAAGTTCAGCGTGCCCAGCTCGTCGGCATCCCCCCACCGCCCCCAGTTGGAGACGTCACGCGCGACCCGTCGAAAGTCAGTCAGGCTGGCCACGGCGCCCGTCCTTCCTCGAGTTCACGGGCGATCGCGGCGCCGACGTTTCCGCCATCGACCCACAGCACTTGGCCCGAGATATAGCTGGCTGCACGACTATTCAGGAACAGCAGAACCGCGGCCTGTTCGGCGGCGACGGCAACACGCCCCAACGGCTTGGGGATGTCGTCGAGGAAGCCCTGCCCGTAGGCCGTCCGCAGCTGATCGAGGATCGGCGTTTCGGTGACCCCGGGGCCGGTGCAGTTGATGCGGATACCCCGGGTGCCCAACGACGTGGCGCTCCGCATGGTGTAAAGGATGATCGCTTCTTTGGACAATTGATAGCCGCCGCCGGCCAGTTCATCGGGATGGCTGTGGCACCACTCGACACCCTCTTGCATCGTCGCGGTATTCAGCAGCGGCGCCACCGCCCGAAGATGTTCCCGGTATGCGGCCGCCGCAAGCGAGGACACGCTCACGATGGACGAGCCCTCGGCCATCCTCGGGAGCAGCGCCTCGGTGACATGCCGCAGGCCCAGGAAGTTGATGGTGACGACCAGCGGCGGGTTGCCGATACCGGAGGACACACCGGCGACGTTGAATAGCGCGTCGACCCGCCCTTCGACGGATGCCACCGCGTGATCGATCGATTCCGGATCGGCGAGATCAACCTCATGAAAGTCGTTGATCTCAAAGGCCGGCCGGCGCTTGTCCAGACCGACGACGTCCGCCCCGAGTTCGGTGAGCTGGCGTACCACGTGCTCGCCGATACCCGACGCACACCCGGTCACCACCGCACGGCGGCCGTCGTACCGCCACAGCTCGTCGATCTGCCCCAAGGCTCAACCGGCTTCCGGTATCACTTGCGCTGCTCCTGCTGTTCCTTCGCGCGCTGCGCCGCCTGAACACGGCCCTCGTTGATCTCCGCCATGGCTTCGGGGATCTCACTGGCGGTGAACTTACCGCCCCGACCGGTCGGCAGACCACCAAAGGAGTAGTTTTCGTCGAATTGCGGTGCGGTCGATTCCGGGCGCCGCGCCTCGACTTTCTCGATGACGGGCGCCAGCCGGGCCGCCTTGTCGGCCACCGCCTTTTGGTCGCGCTCGATGAACTCGGGCAACACCTCTTTGCCCATCAGCTCGATGGATTCCATGGTGCCCTCATGGCTGCGCGGGTTGAGCAGGAGAATGATCTCGTCGACGGCGCTGTCCTCGTAGCCACGCAGGAATTCGCGCACGGTGGCCGGTGAGCCGATCGCCCCGCGGCCGGGACCGTAGGCGACCGTCGGGTCCTTCTCGACCTCTTCGAGGTAACGCTTCCACACTCCGGTCCGTCCGGGGGTGTGCACACCGGTCATGTAGTAGTGCATGATGCCGAACGAGAAGAAGCCACCGCCCTGCCCGAGGCGTTCGAGTGCCTCGTCGTCGGTCTTGGCGACCATCATCGACAGGTCACCCCCGATGGCCAGGATGTTCGGATTGATTCGCGGTGTCACCGGGGTGCCGTTCTCCTCGAATTCCTTGTAGTAGCCATTGACCCGCTGTGTCAGCGGCCCGGGACCGGTGTAGGCGAAGCTCAAAGCGCCAATGGCTTTTTGTGCGGCCATCTGCACACTGGCCGGCCGCGTGCAGGCGACCCAGACCGGCGGATGCGGCTTTTGCATCGGCTTGGGAACGACGTTGCGGGCCGGCATCTCGATGTGCTCGCCCTTGAATCCCGCGAAGGGCTCCTCGATCATGCATCGGATCGCGACCTCGAGGGCCTCTTCCCATTGCGCGCGCTTGTCGGCGGGGTCGATGTTGAATCCGCCGAGTTCACCGACGGAGGAGGATTCGCCGGTGCCGAACTCGACACGCCCGTTGGAGAGCAGGTCGAGGGTGGCAATGCGTTCGGCCACCCGCGCGGGATGATTGACCGCGGGCGGGAGGTGCATGATGCCGAATCCCAGCCGGATGTTCTTCGTGCGCTGGCTCGCCGCGGCCAGGAATATCTCCGGCGCGGTCGAATGACAGTACTCCTCGAGGAAGTGGTGCTCGGTAAGCCAGACGGTGGAGAATCCCGCCTTGTCTGCGGCCTCAACCTCGTCCAGACATTCCTGCAGCAAGACCCGTTCGTCGTCGGGCTGCCACGGACGCGGCAAGGCGAACTCGTAGAACAGCGAGATTTTCATTGTTACCTCCTATGAGAATTAAGGGTCTGTTGGGCAAGGTGTTTCGCTGCGACGAACCCAAATGTCATGGCTGGGCCGATGGTCGCCCCGGCACCGGCATAGCTGCGGCCCATCACCGGCGCGGCGGTGTTGCCCACTGCGTACAGTCCCCGCACGACGGTGTCGTCGGACCGCAGCACTCGGGCGTATTCGTCGGTACGCAGGCCGCCCGACGTCCCGAGATCCCCGAGCACCATTCGGAACGCGTAGTACGGCGGATCTCCCAGCGGATACAGATTGGGGTTCGGCAACGTCGGATCGCCGTAGTAGTTGTCGTAAACGCTGTCCCCGCGGTTGAAATCGTCGTCGTGACCCGTGCGTGCGAGCTCGTTGAAACGGCTTGCGGTTTCGGCAAGCTGGCGCGCCGGCACGCCGATCTTGGCCGCCATTTCGGCCCAACTCATCGCCGCCTTGACCACACCGGACTCCAGCCAGGCCGGCGGGATCTTACGCCCGGTGGGCACCGGTGCCCCGGGGATTTTGGGTATCGGCAGATGGCCGCCGATGACATAGCGATTCCAAGACCTGTGATCGGTGATGAGCCAGCATGGGATGTGGGTGACTCCAGACTTCTGGCCGTCGATCACGGCGTGGCCGAAGTCCATGTACGGCGCCGCCTCGTTGATGAAGCGCCTGCCTTCGCCGTTGACGATGAACTGCGCGGGCATCATCCGTTCGTTGAGCATGAATTGCATTCGGCCGTCCGGCCATTGGATTGCCGGGAACCACCATGCCTCATCGAGGAGATCGGTTCCGGCGCCCACCTTTTGTCCCGCGCGAATGCCGTCGCCCATGGCGGCGGGATTGCCGAAGCTCCAATCCCGGTCCACGACGGGTAGCTGTTCTTTACGCCAGGCAAGGTCGTGGTCGAAGCCCCCGCAAGCCAGGATGACGCCGAGACGCGCGCCGATCCGCTGCTTGCCGCCGTCTCGCTCCAGCAACGCGCCGGTCACCGATCCGCCGGCGTCGGTGAGCAATTCCAGCATCGGGGAGTCCAGCCACAGCGGGATACCGCGCTCCCGCATCGCCAGCCGCAGCCGTGCCGCCAGCGATTGTCCGATCGCCGCCATCCGCTCGTTGAACGCTCTGGCCCTGACCATCCGCCAGATCAACTTCAGTAGGACGCCCTTGCCGGCCCACGACTGCCTGATCCGGTAGAAGGTTCGAAGCTCCTTGGGACCCAGCCAGATTCCCTTGGGAGCCAGCGCCAGCGGCTTGAGTAGCTTCTCCTCGTCGGGGCCCAATTTCCGCAGATCGATGGGCGGCACATTGATCGTGCTCCCGAGTTCGGAGCCGCCGGGCAGTTCCGGATAGTAATCGGCATAGCCGGGCTTCCAGACGAACTCAAACCATCCCGACAGCTGTTCGAGGAACTCGAGCATCTGCGGCGCCGACTCGACGTACTGCCGGATGCGCGCCTCGCTGACCAGGCCGTCGGTGATCTTGCGCAGGTATTCGACGACGCCCTCGGGCTCCGGGGCGTAGCCCTCCCTGCGTTGCGCGGGCGCCCCGGGTACCCAGATGCCACCACCGGAGAGGGCGGTGGAACCGCCGAAATACGGCGACTTTTCCACCACCAACGCGTCCAGTCCGGAGGCGTGTGCGGTGAGGGCGGCCGCCATGCCGCCACCGCCAGACCCGACGATGAGCACGTCGACAACATGATCGAAGGTGTCGGCAGTCATTTCGGCACCGCCGTCCTGATGGCGAATCCGGCGATGAGCTCGGCGGCCGGCTTGTAGTAGCGCATTTCGGTCTGATAGGGGCCTGCCGATTCCAATGCCGCGAAAGCCGCCACCCAGGTCCTGATTTCGTGCGCGGAGCCGCCGCCTTCGTGGACTACGAACGAGTTCGACCATTTGTCGAGGTCGTCGAGCCGTCCCGCGTCGATGATTTCCAGGAAGCGGTGGTCCCATGCCGGGTTGAGTGGCTGCAGGTCACTCCCGCCGGCGGCGAACCTTTTGGCCGCGTCGATCACGGTCGCCTGCCTGGCCTGCCGCTGGTCGGACGTCATCGGCCGGCCGTGCACGATCCGTTCCAGGACGGCCGGAGGTGCAGTCGCCAAGGTTGGCACCGGAGGACTGTGCGAGAGCCCACCGGATCCAAGCACCAGCACCCGTTTGTCCAGGGTCGCCAGATAGGCACCCACGGCGGTACCCAGTGCGCGGCAGCGATGCAACGGCCCCAGCGGCACGGCGATTGCGTTGACGAAGATCGGTATCACCGGGCGCGAGGTGGCGTCCCCGAAGAGCTTTTCCAGCGGCTGGACGGTGCCGTGATCCACGTCCATGCTGGCCGATACCGCGACGTCGACACCCGCGCCGAGTACGGCCTTTGCGCAGTCGGCCGCTAAGTCCGCCGGGACATTGAGCGGGCCGGCGTGGGTGCCATAATCGCCAACCCCGTTGGCGTTCATGCCGATACAGAACGGCGGCATCACCTTGTAGAAGAACCCGTTGTAGTGATCCGGAGAGAAGATGACCACGAGTTCGGGGTCGTAGTCTTCGACGAATGCGCGCGCCTCGGCGATCGCGCCTTCGATGTCGTCAAGCAGGTCCCGCGACGGCCCCGGAAGACTCAGGAGCGGGCTGTGGGACATACAGCACAGAGCCAGAGCCACTTCGGCGATCACCCCCTCCCGGGGTGAGAGTGAGGGTTTCAAGGAGGGCGGCACTCACGTCGGGCGTGCGCTGAGCGATGCAGGCACCCGCGATACACCGATCGGGACGCAGGAACAGTACCGATTCCGGCTGCGTGTCGAACCAGGATTTGAGTCCGCCGTCTCGATCGCCGACGACCACGACATCGGGATCGTCGTGCCCGGTCCAGTGCAGTTGAGTCAACGGCCGCACGGCAATAAATCGTGCGCCCACGGCTTTCCAGGCCGCGAACGCCTCATCGCCGAGAATCTTGCGCGGGTTGTTGTTCCAGCACAGCACGGCGAACCAGTCGCCGAGCACGTCATCCAACAGGACGTCGTGCCGGCTCCGGGTGTCAACCCGAGGCTGTATGAACAAAGTTCCGACCGGCGATTCGGCGCGACGTGGCTCGGAATGCACGACGGCGCCCTGCTCGTAGCGCGGCATCGGCTTGAACCGCATCTCCAGGACATATCGCTTGAGCGAGGGCACAATTGACGCCGATCGCACGAGGATGTCCCGCGCCGTCGCCACCCGCCGGTTTGTTGGTGAGATGACGCGACCCACCATGGTGGAAAGGTCGATCATCGCCCGCGCGTGTTTGCGGCGCTCCACGTCGTAGGTGTCCAGCAACTTGTCCGCGGCCCTGCCGCTCACCACCGCCGCCAGCTTCCAGCCCAGATTGGCCGCATCCCGGATTCCGCTGTTGTAGCCCTGCCCCTGCCACACCGGCATCAGGTGAGCGGCGTCGCCGGCCAGCAACAACCGGCCACTGCGGAACGCGCCTGCGATCCGCGAATGGTGGGTGTAAACCCGGCGCCGTATCACGTCGACCCGGTCGGGGTGCGGCACCATGCGCGCCAACATCTGGTTCAGAAACGCCGGATCCTCCGCCTGCTCGTCGGACTCGTGGGCGTGAATCATGAACTCAAAGCGGCGAATCCCGTGTGCGATCGAGATCGAGGCATACGGGCGTTCGGGGTCCGCGCCGACCTCGCTGTTCGGATGGCCCAGCGGATCATTGGCAATGTCGACGACCAGCCAGCGTGTCGGCGACGTCGTCCCGTCGAAGGAGACGTCCATCATCCGCCGGGTCATGCTGCGGCCGCCGTCGCAACCGACGACGTAACGCGCCCGCACGCTAGGGGCGTCACCGTCACCGCCGAGCTCGACGGTCACTGCATCGGCGGATTCATCGCAGGCCGTCATCGGGCGACCCCACCATACTTCGACGTGCTCGAACCTGTCCAGGCCGGCAAGCAATTCGGCGTCGACGAGCGGTTGCACGAAGCCATTGCGCTTAGGCCAGCCGAAACGCGCGTCAGGTGGGGCCATTTCGGCGAGCACCCGGCGCTTGGCGTCGACGAAACGCAGAATCTGGTTAGGCACGGTGTGCGGGAGGACACGGTCGACCAGGCCGATCGATTGGAAAGTGCGCAGTGCCTCGTCGTCCAGCCCCACCCCACGTGGATAGTCGATGAGTGTGTCCCGTTCCTCGACCACCAGCGTGCGGACACCTTGCAGGCCAAGGATATTGGCCAGGGTCAATCCGACCGGGCCGGCGCCGACGACTACAACGTCGACATCGACGGCTTTGGTCTGGTGCCCGTCGCTTTCCATCAGCGCCCTAGCAGGAAATCGAGATGCAGGCGATTGAAGGTCTTGGCGTCCTCGTACTGCGGCCAGTGGCCACAGCCCGGCATCACCTCGAACCGCGCGTTGGGGATCATCGACGCAATGCGGCGGCCCTCGGTCACATCGGCGGTTGGGTCGTCACTGGTCCACAGCACCAGCGTTGGTGCGGTGATCGACCCGTATTCGGCCGGGCCGAGAATGTTGCGTGCCCGAATCTCGGGATCCTGCAACGCCATAATGTCACGCATGGCCGCCACGAATCCCGGTTGCCGATACACCCGTTGGCGGCTGGCCACCAGGTCGTCGTAATCCTTGGACTTGTCGGCCATCAGCCATTTGATCCGCGCTTGAACCGTCTCCCAGGCCGGGTCCTCGGCAGCCGCCATCGACAGCGTGATGATCCGTTGCATCACCACAGGATCGGCCTGTGAGCCACCTGCCGTGTTGAGAACCAGCCGCTCAACCACATCCGGATGGTCGACTGCGGCGCGGGCGGCCACCCAGCCCCCGAGCGATTCGCCGCTGATGTGGGCGCGATCCACGCCGATGGTCCGCAGCACAGCCATCAGATGCGTCACGTAGTGACCGACTTCCAGCCGGTGGCCCGGCTTGTCGGTGTACCCATGGCCCAGCATGTCGATCGACCAGGTCCAGAAATGCTCGGCGTGGGCGCCCAGATTGCGAACGTAGGCCTCGGCGTGGCCGCCGGACCCGTGCAACAGCACCAGCAGCGGCTTGCCGGGATCACCGGCACGCAGATAGCGGGTCTTCACTCCGCCGGCGTTGAGGTAACCCTGCTCAAACGCGACGCCCTGGAGATCGCTCCATATGCTCTCGAACTCCGCCACGGTTCCTCTCTGCCTACACCGGGTGGAAATCTGATTCTCGTTTTAGACTTACCTGGTGTGCTAATATCGCACAATAATGTGCGTTATATTTAGAGCTTCGCTCTCGGATGGAGGTCTGTCAAGGCTGTGACGGCTTCGGGGACCGGCTCGCAGACGCTGGCCAGAGGACTCACCGCCCTGCAAATGGTGGCGGCGTCCCCAACCGGGCTCACCGTCCAGCAGCTCGCCGACCAGGTCGGGGTGCACCGGACCATCGCCTATCGGTTGCTTTCGACGTTGGCGCAGTTCCGGTTGGTGGCCAAGGGAGAGGACGGGCGCTATCGGCCGGGAGCCGGCCTGGCCGTGCTCGGCGCATCATTCGACCACAACGTGCGCCAACTGAGTCTGCCGACGCTGCGCGCGCTGGCCGACGATCTGGGCACCACCGTGTCGTTGCTCGTTGCCGAGGGCGACCAGCAGGTTGCAGTCGCGGTGATCGTGCCGAGCCATGTCGCCTACCAGCTTTCCTTCCACGAAGGCAGCCGATATCCGCTGAACCGCGGTGCCGCCGGGATCGCCTTGCTCGCGAGCATGCCCCCGCGCCCCGGCGAACGAGACTTGGTCGCCCGCGCTCGCGAACGCGGCTGGGTGACGACGTATGGGGAGATCGAGCCGAATACGTACGGCCTGGCCGTGGCGGTCCGCCGCCAAGCACCCTCCCCACCAACCTGCATCAACCTCATCTCTCATCGTGAAGATGTCGTGATGCGCGGGAAGGACGCGGTCGTCAGGGCCGCAAAGCAGTTGTCCGAGCTACTGAGCTGAAGGGATAGCCACCCATGCCTTGGGACTGCGAAGTCGATGTCGTCGTACTCGGCAGCGGCGGAGCCGGGCTCACGGCCGCGCTGTCGGCGGCGGCGGCCGGCGCCTCCGTCGCGGTCTTCGAGAAGGCCCCGACCGTCGGCGGGACCACCGCGGTGTCGGGTGGCATCGTGTGGATTCCCGCCCATAACCGTTCTCCCGAAGGGGAATTGACGGCTGCGGAGGCGCTGCGGTACCTGCGCGCGCAGTCCTTTGGCTCGATGGACGACGCTTTAGTCGAAACGTTCGTGCGGACCGGTCCCGCGATGCTCGACTTCGTCGAGGCACACAGTGGTCTGCGCTTCGAGATCGCCACCGGCTTCCCCGATTACCAACCGGAGCTGCCCGGAGGACAACCCACGGGAGGCCGATCGCTCAGCGCGGCTCCCTTTGATCTCGCCCAGTTGGGCGACTGGGCAACCCGAATCACGTCGTTTCCCGCCGATTGGTCCAACGTCGGTTTCGACGCCGAGACCAGAGCCCGGTTGCATGCCGCGATCGATGAACGAACGAGCCATCTGTGCGTAGCCGGCACCGCACTGATAGCGGGGCTCCTCAAGGGGTTGCTGAATGTCGGAGTGACGCCGCGGGTGAATGCGCGGGCCGAACAACTCATTGTCGAAGCCGAAGACGTCACCGGAGCACGGATAGCCTTGCCCGGACAAAGCCTGAACGTGCGTGCTCGCCACGGAGTCATCCTGGGCACCGGTGGCTTCGAATGGGATCCCGCTCTGGCGCAAGCCTTTCTGCGCGGCCCGATGCACGGTGCGGTCTCCCCACCGAACAACACCGGGGACGGGCTGCGCATGGCGATGGCACACGGTGCGGATCTGGCCAACATGGGCGAAGCGTGGTGGGTGCCGATCGTACGAATCCCGGGAGACACCATCGAAGGCAAGCCGCGCAGCCGCAGCGTACGCCTGGAGCGCACGAGGCCCAGGAGCATCATCGTCAATGCGGCGGGGCGCCGGTTCGTCAATGAGGCATGCGATTACAACTCGATGGCCGGCGCTTTTCACTACCTCGATCCCCGCGGCGGGTACGTCAACGATCGCGGCTGGATTGTCTTCGATTCGGTGCACCTGCAGCGCTACGGATTTCTGGGTGTCGCTCCCGGACAACAGGTTCCGGACTGGTTCTGCGAGTCGGCGGACCTCGCCGAGTTGGCCGCCAAGACCGGTATCGACGCCGGCGGTCTCAATCGCACGATCCAGGAATGGAACCGGCACGTGGCCGTCGGCACCGATCCTGAGTTCGGCCGCGGCTCGAGCGCCTACGACGGCTACTGGGGCGATGACACCGCCACCACGCTGGCCGGAAAGACACTCGGCCCGATCGACACCGCGCCGTACTACGCGGTGCCGGTCCGCATCGGCGCGATGGGCACCAAGGGCGGACCGCGGACCGATCCTGACGGCCGCGTGCTGCACGTCAGTGGTGAGCCAATACCGGGTCTGTTCGCCGCGGGCAATGCCATGGCCGGTGCAACCGGCCGGGCCTACGGAGGCGCCGGCGGAACCATAGGCCCGGCAATGGTTTTCGGCTACCGCGCCGGCCACGCAGCCGCCACGGGGAAGTCCGTCGACCTTCAGTAGCCGGCGCCGGGTCGGCTTGCGTACGCGGGGCCTTGCGGCAGCATGTGCCGGCGTACGAGTTTGCGCCAGCGCCGCTGCCGATAACGGTAGATCCCCGTCGCGAGCGCTGCGACGAAGATGGTGGCGACTCCGGCATCGATGTCGACGGTGTCGCTGTAGCGACACGAGCGCTCGTCGATCGGCTCGACGTGCAGCGTGTGGTTCCACGCGTTGAGGATTCCGCCGTGCTCGTGGGTGCGCACTGTTTTGCTGGCCGGATCCACCCCAACGATCTCGATGGTGTGCCGGTAGGCAAGTATCACATGGAGCGCGAACAGCCATCCTGTGCCACACTCGCCCAGCCGGAGTGCCTCCGAGCGTCCTGACAGCGCCGGAATGCCGAACAGCCCCTTGCACACGTAGAGGAAGGTGACCGGAGACAGCATGGCCGGCCACACCCGGTCGGCGTCGGTTGGCAGGACTGTTTCGACGTGGACGGTTCGCACCGGCGACTCCTTCGGCAGTGGTTAGGGGTCCTGCCCAGCGGATATCCACAGCGGTCCACCGACCCCCGATGCGGATCAGCGATTATCTGATCCCCAGTATCGTTGCAACACAGGCAAGAACAGGTCGGCGTGTTCGACGACTACCGTTGCTCCCGCGTCAATCCTTTTCAGTTGTCGGTGACAGCAGCCGTTCGGCCGCCGCATAGGGGTCGTCGTGTCCGTCGACCACTGCTTCGGCGAGCCTGTCGAGATCCGGCTGGCCGCGCAGCCGGGTTTGCGCCAGCGACAGGATCTGTGCTCGGGCACGGGCCAGCCGACGGGCGCGGCTGTCGGTGCGGTGGTGATCGTCGATGGCGGCAACCAGATCCGCAACCCCCTCACCCCGAGCGGCGACGAGACTGACGATCGGGGCTTTGGTTTCGGCCCGCAGATCCCGCACGGTCTGTTCGGCACCGTCCCGGTCGGCCTTGTTGACCACCACGATGTCGGCAACCTCCAGCACACCGGCCTTGGCGGCCTGCACCGCGTCGCCCGCACCGGGGTTGAGAATGACGATGGTCGGGTCGGCGACGGCGGCAATTTCGATCTCGGACTGCCCCACCCCCACGGTCTCCAGCATGACCACGTCGTAACCAATCGCCCCCAACAGGCGGATGGCCGCCGGAACCGCGGCGGCCAGGCCTCCGAGATGGCCACGCGTTGCCACCGAACGAATCAGTACATCGGAGTCGTTGATATGCGTGGCCATTCGAATTCGATCCCCCAACAGCGCACCGCCACTGAACGGCGACGACGGGTCCACGGCGAGCACGGCCACCCGGCACGCGCGTTCACGGTAGGCGCCGACCAGGGCCGCGATCGTCGTCGACTTACCCGCGCCCGGCGGTCCGGTGATGCCTATGACGTTCACCGATGAGGGCCCGATACTCGCCAGCACTTCGTCGCGCCGCTCACCCTCGACGAGACTGAGTAGCCGACCCGCCGCGCGCGGAGATCCGTTGCGCGCTCCGGCAATCAGGTCGGCGATGGTCATTTGCGCATTATGGCGCAGCGACCTCGATGACCGTCGCGGAACCCATTCCGCCGCCCGCACACATGGCCGCGACCCCGATTCCGCCGCCGCGGCGACGCAATTCGTGCACCAGGGTGACCAGCATCCTGGCTCCCGTCGCGGCCACGGGGTGTCCCAGCGAGCAGCCGCTACCGCTGACGTTGACCTTGTCCGGGTCCAGATCTAGCAGCTTGATGGTAGCCACACACATCGCCGCGAAAGCCTCGTTGATTTCGAACAGGTCCACATCCGACATCGAAAGGCCGGCGCGGGCAAGGGCTTTCGGGATCGCTTCGACCGGCGCCAAACCGGTGATCGCGGGGTCGACCCCGACGGACGCCCAGGACCGCACGGTGGCCAGCCCGGGCAGCCCGAGCCGGTCGCTCACGATGGTCAACACCGCGGCACCGTCGTTGGCGCCGCAGGCGTTGCCGGCGGTAATCGAAAAGCCCTCGATCTCCGGGTGCAGCGGCTTGAGTGCGGCCAGCTTCTCCATGCTGGTGTCACGTCGTGGGTGCTCGTCGACCGAAAACACCCCGTGCGGCGTCTCGATAGGGACGATCTCCTCTTTGAAGCGGCCTTCGTCGATCGCGGCGATGGCATTGCGGTGTGACCGCAGCGCCCACTCGTCCATCTCCTCGCGACTCACGCCCGCTTTGACGGCGGCGTTCCAGCCCACGGTGATCGACATGTCGAGGTTTGGCGCGTCGGGACGGTCGGGGTGGGTCGGCGGGAACCAGTCGACCCATTCGCCGTCGATCTGCAGAAGTGATCGCGGCGAGGTGGACGCCGAGTTCACACCGCCGGCGATGACGAGTTCATCCATCCCGGCGCGCACGCTTGCCGCCGCGCTCTGCACCGCCGCCTGACCGGCCGCGCAGTGCCGATTGTTGGCCAGACCGGGAACGTGAGACAGGCCCGCCGTGATGGCCGCGTGGCGGGCGACCACGCCGCCACCGTAAAGGCCCTCGCCCAGGATCACGTCGTCGACCTGGGCCGGATCGAGGCTCGCGGCCGCCTCGGCGACGACGTGATGTGCGAGGTCGAACGCACTGGTGTCGCGCAGCGTTCCCTTCCGTGCGGTGCCGATGGGGGTGCGCAGGGCGGACACGATGACAGCTTCGGGCACGAGTCTTCTCCAGTTCAGCGTTGCGGAGCTCGAGAGCCAACCGCGCATTCATGAGAACACTATTCTCTCAGTTTGAGAGTGGGAGTTGCAAGGAGGGCGGCCGCCCAGGCCCGCGACTAGCATCTCGTGCCATCCCCGAACACCCTTATGACACGTAGGAGGCGCGGCTAGCTATGACGCAGCTGGAGGGGACGATCCCGGTCCCGGGAGGAGACGTCTGGTTCAAGCGAGTCGGTGGCGGGCCGGGACTTCCGCTGCTGGCCATTCATGGAGGGCCGGGTCTACCGCACAACTACTTGAATTCGCTCGAGCGCTTGGCTGACGAGCGAGAAGTGATTTTCTGGGATCAACTTGGTTGCGGGAATTCCGGATGCCCGTCAAACGTGCAACTTTGGACGATGGATCGCTCGGTGGCCGAAATGGATGCCGTAGTCCGAGCTCTCGGCTTGGCCCGCTTCCATGTCTTTGGTAACTCATGGGGTGGAATGATGGCGCAACAGTACGTGCTCGACGTCGCATCCGGGGCCGTCAGCCTGACCATCTCGAACAGCATTGCGTCCATACCGCAATTCTCGGAGATGGTGGCCCGCTTGAAGTCCGATTTGGACGCAGCAACTCAATCCGCCATCGACCGCCACGAAGCTGCCGGCACGACCCACTCGGCCGAATACCAGTCGGCAATCCGTACCTGGAACGAGACGTATCTGTGCCGGGTTCTTCCGTGGCCTAAAGAGCTTCAGGACGCATTCAAGAACATGGGAACCGAGATCTTCGAGACGATGTTTGGACCGAGCGACTTTCACATCGTCGGGACCATTCGCACCTGGGACGTCTTCGACCGCCTAGCCGAGATCGCGTTACCGACCCTGGTCCTTGCGGGCAGGTACGACGAATGCGTACCCGAGCACATGTGGGAAATGCACCGGCGTATTGAAGGCTCGCAGTTTGAGTTGTTCGAGTCGAGCTCTCACATGCCGTTCATCGAGGAACCAGACCGGTTCGATGAAGTGATGCGCGAGTTCCTGCGGTATCACGACGATGTCTGATCCGCGGTTGCCGCAGCAGATCGACTCGTCGCGAGCGTAACGCCACGGCGAAAATGTAGGCGGGGATTCGCCGTGACCTTACGCTCGCGGCTGTTGCGATCAGTTCTTGCCGGCGGCCAGCTTGGTGACGATCGACCGGAAGTCCTCGGTCTGGAACGACTGGTTTTCGGCAGACAGCGCGTAGTCCAGACTGGCCAGGACCGCCCGCTCCAGATGAATGTTGAGCACCCGCTTGGTGCTTTCGACCGCCTGCTGGGGCAGCTCCATGATCCTTTTTGCGCAGGCGATCGCTTCGGCGACCGGATCGGCCGCCACGTGGTTGGCCAGCCCGAGTTCGACGGCCCGCTCGGCGCGAATTCGCGTGCCGGTCAACGCGTACTCCTTGGCCAGCAGCAGGCTGATGTGCAGCGGCCAGGTCAGCGGCCCGCCGTCGGCGGCCACCAACCCCACCTGCACATGCGGGTCGGCGAGATAAGCGTCTTCGGCGATGTAGACGATGTCGCTCAGCGCGACCAGGCTGCAGCCGAGGCCGACCGCCGGGCCATTTACCGCCGCCACCACGGGAATTCGGCACCGTGCCATGCCCAGCACGATCTCGCGCCCGTCGCGGATCGTCTTGGCTCGCAGCTCGGCATCGCCGGCCAGCTCCTCGAGATAGGCGAAATCACCGCCTGCCGAAAATGCCCGACCGGCCCCGGTGAGCACCGCGGCGCGGGCGGTGGGATCGTCGGTCAGTCGCTGCCATATCCGCGCGAGTCCGGAATGCAGGTCATCGTTGACCGAATTGAGCGAATCGGGCCGGTTGAGGGTGATGATGCGTAGTGCGCCTTCGGCACGGACGTCGATTTCGGCAGGCATCTCGTACACGTCAGACTCCCAATCCCAAGATTCGCGATGCGATGATGTTCTTCTGTATCTGCGATGTCCCGCCCATGACGCTCTGCGCGCGACTGTACAAATAGGCGCTGAGCAGGTCCGGGTCGCGGGTTCCGGTGACCGCCAGTGCGGCATGCCCGACGGATTGCTCGACCCAGGTCATCAGCAGCTTGTCGAGCGAGCCTTCGGGCCCGTGTGACACCCCGTCCAGTTGTTCGGACAGCCGCCGCCGGACGTGATGAGTCAGCATTTCCGACTGGACTGCCGCCCACGCCAGCTCGTCGGATATCGGACCGTCGTTGCGCGCCAACAGCTCTCGGACCAGCTTGCCGTATCTGGCCGCGTAGCCCAGCGTGGAAGGTTCGCGCTCGTGCCCGACGACGGTCATGGCGACCGCCCAGCCATCACCGGGAGCACCGACCATCCGGTCAGCGGGCACCGTTGCGCCGTCGAAGAACACCTGGCCGAATTCGTTGGTGACCCCAT
Source organism: Mycobacterium sp. (assembly GCA_035511785.1). Taxonomy (GTDB): domain Bacteria; phylum Actinomycetota; class Actinomycetes; order Mycobacteriales; family Mycobacteriaceae; genus Mycobacterium. The sequence continues at coordinate 3,513 of DATKEW010000279.1, read as the reverse complement.
TCATCATGCGAAGCGGGCGTTGTTGCACACCAGGCTGTTTCATCGCGATCACGAACGCCGAAAGGCCACGGTGTCGCTTGGCCTCGGGGTCGGTACGGGCCAGCAGCAGACACCAGTCGGCGACATCGGAGTAGCTGGTCCAGATCTTGTGTCCGCGAACCACGTAGTTGTCGCCCTCTCGGGTGGCAGTGGTGGTCAGCGAGGCCAGATCTGAGCCGGCGCCAGGCTCGCTGAAACCCTGACACCAGCGCTCGGTGCCACTGATGATGCCGGGCAGGAAGCGTTTGCGCAGTTCGTCGCTGCCGTGCCTGCCGATGCCGTGGACCAGGTAACCTACGCTGGGACGCGGCGGAGCGCCCGCGCGCACCAGCTCTTCGTCGACGATGACGTCGTACACCGGCGGCAGGTCTTGCCCGCCGTAGTCGCGGGGCCAGGACAGGCCGAAGAAACCGCCCTCGTAGAGGGCGCGATGCCACTCGATCTGGCGGGCCCAATAGTCGTCGCCCGAGCCGGAAAACTCCTTGGCGTGCACCGAAAGCCACGATCGCAGCCGCTCCCGGAAGGCGGCCTCCTGGGGCGAGTCACGAAAGTCCAAGGTCGATCTCCTTCAGCGTTACCGGCCACAACTCGGTCGAGGTCAGTGCGCGCCGCAGGTATACATGCACCACGCATTCCCAGGTATTGCCGATACCGCCGTGCACCTGTACGGCGGTCTCGCAGACCGTTCGGGTGGCCCGGGCGCAGTAGACCTTCGCGATCTTGGCGGCTCGAATGGCTTCGGCGGGCGTCAGCTCGTCGACCGCCCACGCGGCATGGCGCAACACGCTCACCGAACCTTCAATCAGTGCAAGGCTTTCGGCCAATAGGTGGGCGATCGCTTGGTAGGAGCCGATCTGTTTGCCGTACTGTTCGCGGATTTTCGCGTAGTCGACGGCGACGGCGTGCGCCCCCCGGGCAATTCCGACCAGATCCGCGGTCGTGGTGACCAGCGCGAGCGCCTGCCACTGCGCGGCAACGTCGGCCGACACCTCGCCGAGAGTCACCGGCGATCCCACCATGCCCGCTTCGGCCCTGGTCAAATCGGCTCCGGTGCGGCCGTCGTCGAGGTCCGTCGCCAAAACCCTGGTGCCGGACAGGAACAGGGCTCGTCGAGCGCCCCGAGCGTCGATCACCCGGTCATCGGCAGCGATGGTCGCCTCCCGACTGTCGGCATCGATGTGGCGGGCCAGATCATCGGCCAGCACCGGGCCGAGAAACGGTACGTCGACCAGTCGGCGCCCGAATTCCTCAGCGACGATGGCCACTTCGACGCCGGAAGCCCCGTCGGAGCGCAGCGATCGCCAACCAGTTGTCTCGATCTGCTTCTCCAAACGGGCAATTCGCTCATCGTCGGCGAGGTCGTTAACTCCTCCAGGCCCTAAATCGTCGGCAAGCTTGGCGGCGGCGTCACGCAGTTGCTGCTGTTCAGCTGTCAGACGTACATCCATAGCGCTCCTTTAGCACTCGGCGCAGCACCTTGCCCGAGGGCAGGCGGGGGATATCGGGCACGAACACGATCCGGCTCAGGTGTTTGTAGGACGCCAGCTTCTCGTCCACTGCGGCGATCAGGTCAGCGGCGTCAACTGGAGCGTGCACCGCTACGGCGGCGACAACCGCTTCGCCGTCGATCCCGTCGGGAACGCCGAACACCGCACAGTCTTTTACGGCCGGATGGCCGTGCAGCAGGGTCTCGATTTCGGCCGGCGCGACCTGAAAACCGCGTACTTTGATCATCTCTTTGAGGCGGTCGGTGATCCGCAGCCAACCGTCGGCGTCGAGCCAGCCGACATCCCCGGTCCGGTACCAGCCGTCGCAAACCGCCTCGTCGGTCACCTCGGCCTGCAGATAGCCGGCCATCAGCGACTTCGACCGCGCCTGGATCTCACCGACCTCCCCCGCGCAGACCGGTCTTCCGGTATCCAGTGAGATCACCCGCAGGTCCACACCCGGCACCGGGCGCCCGACTGCGTCAAGGCGGGCCCCACGGAGCGGATTGCAAGCGATGACGGGCAGTTCCGTGGTGCCGTACGCGGGCACCCAACCGACGCCGGTTCGCCGGGTCACGGTCTCGGCGATGCTGGCGCTGACCGGCGTCGCACCCCACATGATGAAGCGCAGTGATGACAGGTCGTAGGACTCGAGATCGGGGTGTGAGGCGATGGCCAGCGCGATAGGGGCGACTGCCATCTCGATTGTGATGCGGTCGCTTTGGATGTGACGCAGCATCGCATTGATGTCGAAGCGGCGATGCAACCGTATCTGGGCGCGAATCTGCAGTGCCGTAAGGATGTTGAGCAGGCCCAAGATATGTGATGGCGGCGTGGCGATCTGAATGCGGTCATGCCGTGTCAGCTGCAGCGCGTCTCGCCACTGCTGCATGGCCACGCCTAACGACGAGTGAGTGTGCCGGACAGCCTTCGGCAGGCCGGTGGTGCCCGAACTGAACACCAGCAGCGCGTCGTCCTGGCACGGCCGCGAACAGGATATTGGTTCTCCGGGGGTGATCGGATCGTCCAGGTGCAACATCGGCATCAAACCGGCCAGCACCGGATGGTCCCCGACAGCGTGGGCCGGGTTCGTCAGTGCCAGCGCGTGGTCGACCTCCTGGCGCTTCCACGCCGGGCTGATCAGCACCGCCGCGGCACCCAGCCGCCAGATTGCTAGCAAAGCGGCGACGAATTCCGGCCGATTGGACGCCATGAGCGCAACACGCTCGCCTGCGGCAACATTGATTTTGGCCAGGGCTCTGACCAACCCGTCGGCCAGGGCGTCGAGCTGAGACAGGCTGAATCGCCGTTCCTCGAACACGAGCGCGGCCGGCTCGGTCACGTCCCGTCCTTCCCTGGCAGGCCCCGCTGACCCGACATCGGCACAGTCTTGAGACTTGAGAGGATCGATCCTATCGTCTAGGGAGAATAGTATTCTCTATACTGAAGAATGCAAGTACGGGAGGGGCGGCCATGACGGAACTCCAAGCGTTCCGGCAGGCGGCGGTCACCGCGACCATCGAGGAGACTCCACGGGTGACAGATCCGTTGAACGGCGCCGAGGCCGGCACGGTAACGATCTACCTTGACCGCAAGAAGGTGTCGGTGCCACAAGTGCCCGGCGAGACGCTTCTGGAAAGCGCGCGACGGGCGGGCCTGGAGCCGCCCTTCAATTGCGAAGCCGGCAACTGCGGCACCTGCATGGCCAGGCTCGAGGAAGGCCATGCCACCATGCGGGTCAACGACGCTCTCGAAGAAGACGAGGTGGCCGACGGCTACATTCTGACGTGCCAGGGCGTACCCGACACCGATTCGATTACGGTGCGCTACGAGTAGTCACAGGAGAGGCGACGATGGCCAAGGGCATCATCCTCGTTGAGAGTCGACCCAGTTCGCCCGAACGCGACCAGGAGTACAACACCTGGTACGACGAAGTGCATCTGGGCGAACTCGTGGCTCTCGACGGGTTCGTCTCGGCGCGCCGGCT
>DATKEW010000278.1:0-8753 GCA_035511785.1 Mycobacterium sp. | reverse complement strand
CGTCATTGCCTGCGTCCGCGGGAACTACTTACCCTGGCCAAGTGGAACTCGCGCCTCGCGATCCGGACCCGGGCGAGGCCCTGGAAACGGACCCTGAAACGGTGACCACGGTGGCGCCCCCCGACTCAAAACGGCGTTCATCCGTGCAGACCGCGACGCGGTGGTTGCGCACGACAAATCACCGCCCGGGCGTGGTGGCGTTCGTCCGGCGGGCGCGACGGCTGTTGCCCGGTGATCCCGAGTTCGGCGACCCGCTGTCCACAGCGGGCGAGGGGGGACCGCGTGCCGCGGCGCGAGCTGCCGACCGGCTGCTGGGCGATCGGGACGCGGCGTCGCGCGAGATCAGCCTCGGTGTGCTGCAGGTGTGGCAGGCGTTGACGGAGGCCGTTTCCCGGCGGCCGGCGAATCCGGAGGTGACGCTGGTATTCACCGACCTGGTCGGCTTTTCGACGTGGTCGTTGCACGCCGGTGACGACGCGGCACTCGCCTTGTTGCGGCGGGTGGCGCGGGCCGTCGAGCCGCCGCTCCTGGATGCGGGCGGACACATCGTCAAACGGATGGGCGACGGGCTGATGGCGGTGTTCCGCGATCCGACGGTCGCCGTGCGCGCCGTACTGGCCGCCAAGGAGGAGCTGAAATCGGTCGAGGTGGCGGGCTACACGCCGCGGATGCGGGTCGGGATACACACCGGACGGCCGCAGCGGATGGCCGCGGACTGGCTCGGCGTCGACGTCAACGTCGCCGCTCGCGTGATGGAACGCGCCACCAAGGGCGGAATTATGGTGTCGAGCTCGACGTTAGAGCTCATACCGCGTTCGGAGCTGGAAGCGTTGGGCGTCGCCGCCAAGCGCGCACGTAAAGGTGTGTTTGCAGGTAAAGCCGCTGGCGTGCCGTCCGACCTGGCGATATACCGCCTCAAGACTCTTAGGGAGTTAACAGCCTGTGATCACACTTCCGACACAAATTAGCCCACATAATGGATCTCGATGATTGGGGGCATCTTCTCCCGCTTGGCCCGGGTCCGGTTCACCGTTGGGTATGTGGCGATTCTGCTTGCTGTCAGCTTCGCCATCCTGGCGCTTGGCCCGCATGCGCATGACGTCCTCGTCGAGCGCGCCAGCACCAACCTGCACAACCTGGCGCGCGGACACCTAGGCACCCTCCTGGGCAGCGCGCTGGTCGTCGATGCCGGACCGCTCTACTTCTGGTTGCCGTTCCTGACGTGCCTGCTCGCACTGGCAGAACTGCATTTGCGCACCATCCGGCTGGTCGTCGCGTTTCTCGTCGGCCATATCGGCGCGACGTTGGTGGTGGCCGCGGCTCTCGCCGCGGCGGTCGAGTTCGGCTGGATGCCGATATCGATTGCCCGGGCCAGTGACGTCGGGATGAGCTATGGGGCCCTCGCGGTGCTCGGAGCGATGACGGCGGCGATTCCCGAGCGCTGGCGGCCGGCCTGGGTCGGCTGGTGGGTATCGGCGGGCCTGGCGTCGGCGATCATCGGTGCCGACTTCACCGATGCGGGGCACACCGTCGCGGTGATTCTGGGCGTGCTGGTGTCCGCCCGATTCCGTCAGCCGATCCGCTGGACGCCGGTGCTGCGTCTGATGCTGGCAGCGTCCTCGGGGTTCGGGTTCCTGGTCCTGGCTCACCACTGGGGGACAATGGCGGCCGCGCCGGTGTGCGGGGCGGTGGGAGCGTTCGCTGCGTACAAGATCGCCCAGTTCGGCAGCGCGCGCAGTTCGCTGCCGGCTTCGCCGGTGGCCGACGAGGACTCGCTGACGGGTCCGCAGCCGGTCGTGACCGGCTAAGCCTCCCCGCGGCCCTCTCGCCGCGACGGGAAGTGCGCACCGGGCGGCACGTATCGAATCACTTATGATCGGCACTCGACCCGTGTCGCGCGCAAAGCCGCCCGCGACGATGCGAGCAGTCTGAACAGCCTCGTCAGCAAGGAGAGTGTCGCCGCGTGGGCGATCAACCCGTCGACCTGTCGCCGCAAGCATTGACCAATGCGGTCGATGCCGCCCGGCGGGCCATCGCACACGCGGCCGATCTGGACGCGCTGGCACATATCAGGACCGAGCACCTCGGTGACCGCTCGCCGCTGGCGCTCGCGCGACAAGCGCTGGGTAGCGTGCCCAAGGACGAGCGCGCCGACGCCGGCAAGCGCGTCAACACCGCACGCGGTGAGGCTCAGCGCAGCTACGACGAACGGCTGGCCGTGCTGCGCGCCGAGCGCGACGCGGCCGTGTTGGGCGCCGAGGGCATCGATGTCACACTGCCGTCGACTCGGCGGCCGACCGGCGCCCGGCACCCGATCACGATATTGGCCGAGCACGTCGCCGATACCTTCATCGCCATGGGATGGGAGCTGGTGGAGGGGCCAGAGGTCGAAACGGAGCAGTTCAACTTCGACGCCCTCAACTTTCCGGCCGACCATCCCGCGCGCAGCGAACAAGACACCTTCTACATCGCGCCGGAGGGTTCGCGTCAGCTGCTGCGCACCCATACCTCACCGGTGCAGGTGCGCACCCTGCTGGAGCGCGAGCTGCCGGTCTACATCATCTCGATCGGCCGCACGTTCCGTACCGACGAACTCGATGCCACCCATACCCCCGTGTTCCACCAGGTCGAGGGCTTGGCGGTGGACCGCGGCCTGACCATGGCGCATCTGCGGGGAACGCTGGACGCGTTCGCGCGCGCCGAGTTCGGTCCCTCGGTGCGCACCCGATTCCGGCCGCACTTCTTCCCGTTCACCGAGCCGTCCGCCGAGTTCGATGTGTGGTTCGCCGGCAAGAAGGGCGGCGCCAACTGGGTGGAGTGGGGCGGCTGCGGCATGGTGCATCCAAACGTGTTGCGGACCACCGGGATTGACCCCGACAGCTACTCCGGCTTCGCGTTCGGAATGGGCCTGGAACGCACGCTGCAGTTTCGCAATGGCATTCCCGACATGCGCGACATGGTCGAAGGGGACATCCGGTTCTCGTTGCCGTTCGGGGTGGGTGCCTGATGCGCATTCCGTATAGCTGGCTGCGCGAGGTCGTCACGGTGGGCGCCCCCGGCTGGGATGTCACCCCCGCCGACCTCGAGCGGACGCTGGTGCGCATCGGCCACGAGGTCGAGGAGGTCATCGCGCTCGGTCCGGTCGACGGCCCGCTGACCGTGGGACGAGTCACCGGCATCGAGGAGCTCACCGGTTTCAAGAAGCCGGTTCGGGCCTGCCTGGTCGACGTCGGCCCCAACATTGAAAATCGGCAGCGCGAGATCGTATGCGGTGCAACTAATTTCATGGTCGACGATCTGGTTGTGTTGGCACTGCCGGGCACCACGCTGCCCGGCGGGTTCGCCATCACGGCGCGCAAGACCTACGGCCGCAACTCGGATGGAATGATCTGCTCGGCGGCCGAACTCGGTTTGGGCGCAGACCATTCCGGAATCCTGGTGTTGCCGCCCGGCACCGCCGAACCGGGAGACGACGGCGCCGGGGTGCTCGGATTGGACGACGTGGTCTTCCACTTGGCCATCACCCCCGACCGCGGTTACTGCATGTCGGTGCGCGGCTTGGCGCGTGAGATCGCCTGCGCCTACGACCTGGACTTCGTCGACCCGGCGGAGGTGAAGCCGTTGCCGGCCGAAGGGGAGGCCTGGCCGCTGACGGTAGATGCCGAAACGGGCGTGCGCCGCTTCGCGCTGCGCCCGGTCACCGGGATTGACTCCGCCGCGGTGTCGCCGTGGTGGCTGCAGCGCCGGCTGCTGCTATCCGGCATCCGTGCGACCTCCCCGGCCGTGGATGTGACCAACTACGTGATGCTGGAACTGGGCCACCCCATGCACGCCCACGACCGCAACCGCATCACCGGCGGATTCGGGGTGCGCTTCGCCCGGCCCGGCGAGACCGTCCGCACCCTCGATGACGTCGAGCGCAAGCTCGATCCGGCCGATGTCCTCATCGTCGATGACGTGGCCACGGCCGCGATCGGCGGCGTGATGGGTGCGGCAAGCACCGAGGTGCGCGGCGATTCCACCGACGTGCTGCTCGAGGCCGCGGTGTGGGACCCGGCCGCGGTGTCACGCACGCAGCGGCGGTTGCACCTGCCCAGCGAGGCCGCCCGTCGTTACGAGCGCGCGGTAGACCCGGCCGTCTCGGTGGCCGCGCTCGACCGGTGTGCCGGGCTGCTCGCCGACATCACCGGGGGAACGGTGTCACCGACCCTGACCGATTGGCGGGGTGACCCGCCGCGCGATGACTGGTCGCTGCCGCCGATCCGGATGGCCGTCGACCTGCCGGACCGGGTCGCCGGGGTGGCCTATGCCCCGGGCACGACGGTCACGCGACTGACCCAAATCGGCGCCGCGGTGGCCCGCAACGATGACATCCTGATCGTGACGCCGCCGAGTTGGCGCCCCGATCTCCTACAGCCCGCCGACCTCGTCGAGGAAGTGCTGCGGCTGGAGGGGCTGGAGGCCATCGGATCGGTGTTGCCGCCGGCGCCCGCGGGCCGGGGGCTCACCGCGGCGCAAAAGCGGCGCCGCGCCGTCGGTAAGTCGCTGGCCCAGTCCGGATACGTCGAGGTCCTGCCGACACCCTTCCTGCCCGCCGGTGTGTTCGACCTGTGGGGCCTGCCCGCCGACGACCCGCGACGCACGACGACCCATGTGCTCAACCCGCTGGAAGCCGATCGTCCGGAGCTGGCCACCACGCTGTTGCCCGGTCTGCTGGAAGCCTTGGGACGCAACGTGTCCCGGGGCCTCGTCGATGCCGCGCTGTTTGCCGTCGCGCAGGTGGTGCAGCCGACCGAGCACACCCACGCCGTCGAGCTCATCGCCGTCGACCGCCGGCCGACCGATGCCGAGATCGCCACGCTGGACGCGTCGTTGCCCCGGCAACCGCAGCACGTCGCCGCGGTGTTGGCCGGCCTGCGTGAACCGCGGGGTCCGTGGGGGCCCGGGCGCCGGGCCGAAGCCGCCGACGCGTTCGAGGCGGTGCGAATCATCGCGCGCGCCAGCGGAGTTGACGTCATCCTTCGCGCGGCCGAGTACCTACCGTGGCATCCGGGTCGGTGCGCCGAGGTGCTCGTCGGGGAAACCCGCGTCGGTCACGCGGGGCAGCTGCATCCTGCCGTGATCGAGCGCTCGGGGCTGCCGAAGGGCACCTGCGCGCTCGAGCTGAACCTCGATGCGATTCCCATCGTCGAGGCGTTGCCGACTCCCCGGGTGTCGCCGTTCCCGGCCGTGTTCCAGGACGTCAGCCTGGTGGTGTCGGCCCACGTACCCGCCCAGGCGGTGGCCGATGCCGTCCGCGAGGGGGCTGGTGAACTGCTGGAAGACATTCAGCTGTTCGACGTCTTCACCGGTCCGCAGATCGGCGAGCATCGCAAGTCGCTGACCTTCGCGCTGCGCTTCCGCGCGCCGGACCGCACACTGACCGAAGACGACGCCAGCGCTGCCCGTGATGCGGCCGTGCGACGCGCCGCCGAGGTGGTCGGCGCCGAATTGCGGGCCTAGCACCGGTTGAGCGGTGCGGCGCGCTGCGGAATTGATTTGCAAAGTGCTGCATAATCATGCAGAATGGTCGAAATGGGCGACGTTCTGAAGGCGGCGGTTGCCGGTGCCAGCGGTTACGCGGGCGGTGAGATCCTCCGGCTGCTGCTCGGGCATCCCGCCTACACCGACGGCCGGCTCACGATCGGTTCGGTGACCGCCGCAGCCAGCGCCGGCAGCACGCTGGGTGAGCACCATCCGCACCTGACGCCACTGGCCCAGCGGGTGGTCGAGCCCACCGAGCTTGCCGTGCTGAGCGGCCATGACGTGGTGTTCCTGGCCCTGCCGCACGGGCACTCGGCGGCGCTGGCCGAACAGCTCGGCCCCGACACCCTGATCATCGACTGTGGCGCGGACTTCCGGCTCACCGACGCCGCCGATTGGGAGCGGTTCTACGGTTCCCCGCACGCCGGCAGCTGGCCGTACGGGCTGCCGGAGCTGCCCGGCGGGCGGGAGCGGCTGCGCGGCGCACGCCGCATCGCGGTGCCGGGCTGCTATCCGACCGCGGCACTGCTGGCACTGTTGCCCGCGGTGGCCGAGGACCTCGTCGAACCCGCCGTCACGGTGGTCGCCGTCAGCGGCACGTCCGGGGCCGGTCGCGCCGCCAAGACCGACTTGCTGGGCTCGGAGGTCATCGGGTCGGCGCGGGCCTACAACATCGGCGGCGCCCACCGGCACACGCCCGAAATCGCGCAAGGGCTGCGGGCCGTCACCGATCGCGACGTCACCGTGTCGTTCACCCCGGTGCTCATCCCAGCCTCCCGCGGCATCCTGGCCACCTGCACCGCGCGCACCCGCTCACCGCTGTCGCAACTGCGCGCCGCCTACGAAAAGGCTTATGATGCAGAGCCGTTCATCTATTTGATGCCCGAAGGGCAGTTGCCCCGCACCGGTTCGGTGCTCGGCAGCAACGCGGCGCAGGTCGCCGTCGCGGTGGACGAGGCCGCCGACACGTTCGTCGCCATCGCTGCGATCGACAACCTGGTCAAGGGCACCGGCGGCGCCGCGGTGCAATCGATGAACCTGGCGCTGGGTTGGCCGGAGACAGAAGGTCTTTCGGTGATCGGGGTGGCGCCGTGACGCGCGCCGACGACGAATGATGCCGACGCGGCCGGGATCGAGGAGTGGCGCAATGACTGAAGCTCCCGCGACGCGGCTACTGCGGGAGCAGGGCGTCACCGCCCCCGCCGGGTTCCGGGCCGCCGGCATTGCCGCCGGGATCAAGACATCGGGTGCTCGTGACCTAGCGCTGGTCTTCAACGAAGGGCCCGACTACGGGGCCGCCGGAGTGTTCACCCGCAACAGGGTCAAGGCCGCGCCGGTGCTCTGGACCCAGCAGGTGCTGACCACAGGGCAGCTGCGGGCGGTGATCCTCAACTCCGGCGGGGCCAACGCCTGTACCGGACCGGGCGGCTTTCAGGACACCCACGCCACCGCGGAGGCCGTGGCCGCCGCGTTGTCGGACTGGGGAACCGAGACCGGGGCCATCGAGGTCGCGGTCTGCTCCACCGGTCTGATCGGCGACCGGCTGCCAATGAACAAGGTGCTCAACGGTGTCCGTCAAATCGTGCACGAGATGGCCGGCGGCCTGACCGGCGGGGAGGACGCCGCGCATGCCATCATGACCACCGACACGGTGGCCAAACAGGTTGCGCTGCACCATCCGGACAACTGGACGGTCGGCGGGATGGCCAAAGGTGCGGGCATGCTGGCGCCATCACTGGCCACCATGCTGTGTGTGCTCAGCACCGACGCGGTCGTCACACCCGCAGCACTCGACCAGGCGTTGCGCCGCGCCGCCGCCCGCACGTTCGACCGACTCGACATCGACGGCTGCTGTTCCACCAACGACACCGTGCTGCTGCTGGCATCGGGCGCCAGCGGGATCGCCCCGCCCCAGGGCGATCTCGACGAGGCCGTGCTGCGGGTCTGTGATGACCTGTGCGCGCAGCTGCAAGGCGATGCCGAGGGCGTTACCAAGCGCGTCACCATAACGGTGACCGGGGCCGCCTCCGAGGACGAAGCGGTGGCGGCCGCCCGGGCGGTCGCCCGCGACAGCCTGGTCAAGACCGCGATGTTCGGGTCGGACCCCAACTGGGGCCGGGTGGTCGCGGCCGTCGGCTTGGCACCGGCGGTCAGCCTCGAGCCCGATCGAATCACGGTGTCGTTCAACGGTTCTCCGGTGTGTGTCGACGGGGTTGGGGCCCCGGGTGCGCGCGAGGTGGACCTGTCGGGCGCCGATATCGACATCACCGTCGACCTCGGCGTCGGAGAGGCCTCAGCCGCCATCCGCACCACCGACCTGTCGCACGGTTACGTCGAAGAGAATTCGGCCTACAGCTCATGACCCGCGCCGGCGACGATGCAAAGCGAAGCGATGAGGTGGGGGCACCTCCCAGCCGCGAAGCGGCGAGGGGGAGAGCGGCGCTCATGACCTGCGCCGGCGACGATGCAGAGCGAAGCGATGAGGTGGGGGTACCTCCCAGCCGCGAAGCGGCGAGGGGGAGAGCGGCGCTCATGACCTGCGCCGGCGACGATGCAGAGCGAAGCGATGAGGAGGAGCGGCGCTTATGACCACGGGGATCGACGAGCTGCCCACCCAGGTCAAGGCGCAGGTGTTGGCCGAGGCGCTGCCGTGGCTCAAGCAGTTACACGGCAAGGTCGTCGTGATCAAATACGGCGGCAACGCCATGACCGACGACACGTTGCGTCGAGCGTTCGCCGCCGACATGGCCTTTCTGCGCAACTGCGGAATCCACCCGGTCGTCGTGCACGGCGGCGGACCACAGATCACCGCCATGCTGCGCCGCCTCGGCATCGACAAAGGCGACTTCAAGGGTGGATTCCGGGTCACCACACCGGAAGTGCTCGACGTGGCGCGGATGGTGCTGTTCGGGCAGGTGGGCCGCGAGCTGGTCAACCTGATCAACGCGCATGGACCCTATGCGGTCGGCATCACCGGCGAGGACGCGCAACTGTTCACCGCCGTGCGGCGCAGCGTCACCGTTGACGGCGTGGCCACCGACATCGGCCTGGTGGGCGACGTCGATCGGGTCAACACGGCGGCGGTGCTAGATCTGATTGCGGCGCGCCGTATTCCGGTGGTGTCGACACTCGCGCCGGACGCCGACGGTGTGGTGCACAACATCAACGCCGATACCGCCGCGGCGGCATTGGCCGAAGCGCTGGGAGCCGAAAAGCTGTTGATGCTGACC
>DATKEW010000277.1:0-8666 GCA_035511785.1 Mycobacterium sp. | reverse complement strand
ACCTGGGACCTGGCGTCCAGCGTCGGCGTCACCGCGACGATGGTCGCGGCGGCCCGGGCGGTGGCGAGCCGAGACGACCGCCCGCTGATCGACGATCCCTACGCGGAGCCGCTGGTCAGGGCGGTTGGTGTCGACCTCCTCGCCCGCCTGGCGACCGGCGCAGTGAACGCAGGCGACTTGAACGACGTGCACGACGGCGCGACGGGATCCGCCGGGGCCATGTCCCGCATGGCCGACAACATGGCGGTGCGCACCAAGTTCTTCGACGAGTTCTTCCTGGACGCGACGAACGCGGGCATCAAGCAGGTCGTGATCCTGGCCTCGGGGCTGGATTCCCGCGCTTACCGGTTGGCGTGGCCGGCTCATACCGTGGTCTATGAGGTCGACCAGCCACAGGTCATCGAATTCAAGACCCGCACGCTGGCCGAGCTGGGCGCAGCGCCCACCGCCGATCGGCGAGTGGTCGCGGTCGATCTGCGCGACGATTGGCCCACCGCGCTGCGCACCGCCGGATTCGACCCGGCCCAGCCGACCGCATGGAGCGCCGAGGGCCTGCTCGGCTACCTGCCGCCGGAGGCGCAGGACCGACTGCTGGACACCATCACCGAACTCAGCGCGCCGGGAAGCCGGTTCGCCACCGAAAGCGCGCCCAACCCGCAGCCGGGCGACGAGGACAAGATGAGGGAACGCATGCAACGCATCTCCGAGCGCTGGCGTGCCCACGGTTTCGATCTCGACATGGCGGGGCTCGTCTATTTCGGCGAGCGCAACGAGGCGGCTCCCTACCTGACCGACCGCGGCTGGGCGCTGAAGGGAATCAGCATCCGGGACCTGTTCGCGGACAACGGACTTCCGCCGCTTGAGGACGACGACATGCGCATGGGCGACATGCTCTACGTGAAAGGTCATCTTCAATGACAATCGACTCAGGACGCACCGACGGTGACAGCTGGGGCCCGACGTCCAGCGTGGGAGCGACGGCGACGATGGTCGCGGCATCCCGCGCCGTGGCGTCGCAGGGACCCGATGCGCTGCTCGACGATCCACTGGCCGATCCGCTCGTCCGGGCCGTGGGATTGGATCCCTTCGTTCGCATCATCGACGGAGAGATCGATTTCGACGACGACCCGCTGCTGAACCGCAAGGCCAGGGCCGAACAGATCACGGTGCGGACCAGGTTTTTCGACGACTTCTTCACCGGCGCTACCAAAGACGGTGTGCGGCAGGCGGTGATTCTGGCTTCCGGCCTGGACACCAGGGCCTACCGATTGCGGTGGCCGGCGGGCACGGTGGTCTATGAGATCGACCAGCCGCAGGTCATCGCCTTTAAAACCGACACGCTGGCCGGCCTGGGCGCCGCGCCGACCGCCGTCCGCCGTGCGATCGCCATCGATCTGCGGGACGACTGGCCCGCCGCTTTGGCCGACGGCGGTTTTGACGTCACGCAGCCGACCGCGTGGAGTGCGGAAGGCCTGCTGCCCTACCTGCCACCCGAGGCTCAGGACCGGCTGTTCGACAACATCACCTCGCTCAGCGCGCCGGGCAGCCGGCTGGCCACCGAACACGTGCCCGACCCGAACGCGTTTTCCGATGAGCGCTTGGAGCGCATCAGCGAGCGGTGGCGGCGCTTCGGCTTCGACCTCAACGCGGCCGACCTCTTCTACCGGGGTGAGCGCAACGTCGTCATCGACTACCTGACCGGTCACGGCTGGCAGGTGACGCCCCATCCCGCCAGGGAGTTGTACGCGCGCAACGGGTTTGAATTTCCCGAGGACGAGATGGCGGCCACGTTCGGCGAAATGAGCTACGTCGCGGCGACCCTTAAGTAGGGTTTCGCTAGGCTTCTGCCATGCCACGCGCGCACGACGATACCTGGGATCTGGCGTCCAGCGTCGGTGCCACCGCGACCTTTGTCGCGTCCGGGCGCGCCATGGCGACGAAGGATCCCCGCGGTTTGATCAACGATCCGTTCGCCGAGCCGCTGGTGCGCGCGGTGGGGTTGGATTTCTTCACCAAGATGATCGACGGCGAGCTCGATATCGACGCTATCGAGAACCTGACGCCGGAGCGCATGCAGGCGATAACCGACGGAATGGCGGTGCGCACCAAGTATTTCGACGATTACTTCGTCAACGCCACCGGCGCCGGGGTCCGTCAAGCGGTGATCCTCGCGTCCGGATTGGACTCGCGCGCCTACCGGCTACCCTGGCCGGGCGGCACGGTCGTCTACGAGATCGACCAGCCACAGGTAATCGAGTTCAAGACCACCACGCTGGCCGGTATCGGTGCCGAGCCCGCCGCGAGTCGGCGCACCATCCCCGTCGATCTGCGCGCGGACTGGCCGGCGGCACTGGAAGCGGCCGGGCTCGACACCACGGCACCGACTGCGTGGTTGGCCGAAGGTCTGCTGATCTACCTACCCCCAGAGGCCCAAGACCGGTTGTTCGACAACATCACCGGGCTCAGCGTGCCCGGGAGCACCATCGCCACCGAATTCGTGCCCGGCATCGTGGATTTCGATGCCGACCGGGTGCGGGAGATGTCCGGTTCCTTCCGGGACCATGGCCTGGACATCGACATGGCGTCGCTGGTCTATGCCGGCGAACGCAACCACGTCGTCGACTATCTACGGAGCAAGGGGTGGGACGTCGAGGGCGTGACGCGCACGGAACTCTTCGAGCAACACGGCATCGACGTGCCCACCCCGGAAAACGACGACCCGCTCGGCGAAATCATCTTCATCAGTGGCGGGCTTACCGGCTAAAAGCGCGACTCCCCCAGCCACAGCACCTGCGCCCCGGTCAGCGCCTGCCCCACGTTCTCGAAGATCCCGGCAACCGAGCGGCCGAGCAGCGCGCCCAGCATGTCCGGCAGCGACCCCGCCGCCGGTTGCGAGGACGCGCGAGGTCGCACGATGTCCAGCAGCGAGGACCCCGGATAGCTGACGATCCGGACTTCGGCGTCCTCGTCCAGGCCGGCCAAGACTTTGGCTCGGCGCACGGCGGTTCGAAGGCCGCCGAGTTCGTCGACCAGGCCACGCTCCAAGGCGTCGGCACCGGTCCAGACCCTTCCTCGGGCAACGACATCCACGGCTTCGGTGCTCAGATTGCGACCCTCGCCCACCCGCTTCACGAAGTCGGCGTAGACCAGGTCCGCCTCCTCCTCTTGATGGGCTCGCTGCTGCGGCGTGAATGGTGCGTTGATCGACCAGGCGTCGGCATTGGCGTTGGTGCGCACGGCATCTGACGCCACTCCCAGCCGATCCTTCAGATCCCGAAAAACGAGCTTTCCGCTATAAACACCAATCGAGCCGGTGATCGTGCCCGGGTTGGCCACGATCGCGTCGGCGCCCATCGAAATGTAGTAGCCGCCAGAGGCGGCCACCGAGCCCATGGACGCTACCACCGGTTTGCCACGTTGGCGGGCCCTTGCCACCTCACGCCAGATGGTCTCGGAGGCAGAGAGCATCCCTCCCCGGCTATCCACCCGCAGCACGATCGCGGACACCGCGTCGTCGGCAGCCGCCTCCCGCAGCGCCGCCGCAATCGTGTCACCACCGACGGCCGAGGTGCCGAATGGCAGGAACGAAGGCCCACCGCGTCCGTTGACAATGTGGCCGGCCACAGTGACCAGGGCCAGGGTGGGCTTGGGCCGGCGACCGGGAATCGGCGGCAAGGGCGGGGTCAGCCGTTGGCCCGCACCGGCGTACCGCGACAGATAGAGCCGCGGCGGAGCGTTTTCAGCGGAGTCGACAGACTCTGGTGAAATACCTTCTACCCCAATCAGTTCCGCTATCCGGGCATAGGCTTCGTCGCGAAAGCCGATCCGGTCGACCAGGCCTGAGGCGACGGCGTCATCGCGTAGCAGCGGGGCTCGGTCGGCCAGCACATCGAGCACACCCGAATCGATGTTGCGTGATTCGGCGACCGCCTGCCATACCTGTTCTTGCAGGCTTTCCAGTATCCGGGTCACGGCCTCGCGGTGGGCGTCGGTGAACCCGTCCTCTGTGAAACGGTTTATCGCCGACTTGTATTCGCCCCGCGCGACATACTGCGCTTCGATCCCCGCCTTGTCGAGCGCGTCACGCAGGAAGGTGGCGTTGCTGGCGAAGCCGACCAGCCCCACACTTCCCGACGACTGCATCCAGATCTCGCCGAATGCCGAAGCCAGGTAGTAGGAAAGCGTCCCCGGATAGGTCTCGGCCCACGCCAGCGACGGCTTGACGGCGCTGAAGGCCGCGATGGCCTCCCGCAGTTCCTGAACCGCGGCCGGCGGCGACGCCGCAAGCTGCACGCGGGCAATCAATCCGGCCACGCGGGCGTCCTCGGCGGCGCGGTGGATCGCGGCGACCGCGTCACGCAGCGCCATCGGCCGGCCGCCGCCGGTGATGATCGCCAGTGGGTCGAAGCCCGTCGTCTCGGGCGGCACCGAGCGCAGGCTGAATTCGAGAACGCAGCCATTGGGCACGCCGTGATGACGGGCGGTATCGACGCGGCCGGCGAGGGCACGCACGTCGTCGAGGCCGGGAAGCGGGGGCAGGAAGGCGAACATGATCGCAGCCTACCGATCGGCCGCCGTACGGTGGTGGGGTGAGGTTCTCGATCGCTATCCCGCAATTCGACTTCGAAGGCTTCGACGAGGCCGGGTTGCGCTCGTATCTTGCGCGCGCTGAGGAGCTCGGGTTCGAGGGAGGCTGGGTGCTCGAGCAGATCATCGGTGCGGCACCGCTGCTGGCGCCGCTGGAGCTGCTGGCATACTGCGCGGCCTGCACCGAGCGACTGCGCCTTGGGGTCGCCGTGCTGGTGTCCTCGTTGCATGATCCGCTTCAGTTGGCCTCGTCAGTGACCGCCGTGGATCGGCTCAGCCACGGACGGCTGGATGTCGGCGTCGCACCCGGTGGCGGATTCCGTACGTTCGCCGCGTTCGGCGTCGAAAAGTCAACCTTCATAAGCTATTTCACCGAGGGCCTGGAACTGATGAAGGCGGCCTGGTCCGACGAACCCAGGGTGACATTCCACGGCCGGTTCCGCGACGTCGACGATCTTCCCATCCAGCCAAAGCCGGTGCAGCGACCGCACCCGCCCATCTGGTTCGGCGGCCTCGCTCCAAAGGCCCTGGCCAGGGCGGTGCGCCACGGTGACTCATTTTTGGGTGCGGGTTCGTCGACCACCGAAGCGTTTGCCGAAGCCGTCGGCATCGTGCGCCGTGAACTCGACGAACAGCACAAAGACCCGACACACTTCACCATCGGCAAACGGGTCTATCTGATGGTCGACGACGATGCCGCCCGGGCGCGCGATCGGGTGCTCACCGGGCTGCGGCGCATCTACGGCCAGATGCCCGGTATCGATTCAGTTCCCGTGTCGGGCACACCCGACGACGTCGCCCGGGGACTGCGCGAGGTGATCGACGCCGGGGCGGAGATGCTGCTGCTCAATCCCGTTGGCGTCGACGCCCCGGAGAATCGCGAGCAGATGGAACGCCTTGCCGCAGAGGTGATTCCGCAGCTGCGCTGATTACAGCTCGGTGACCGAACCGCCCGCCTCTGTGATCTTCTCGCGGGCGCTGCCGCTGAACTTGTGCGCGGACAGGTCGACCTTGACGGTCAACTTGCCGTCACCGAGGACCTTGACCAAAGAGCTCTTGCGAACCGCGCCCTTGGCCACCAGGTCGTCCACACCGACGGCACCGCCCTTGGGGAACAGCCGGTTGATGTCGCCGACGTTGACGATCTCGTACTCGGTACGGAACCGGTTCCGGAAGCCCTTGAGCTTGGGCAGCCGCATGTGGATCGGCATCTGCCCACCCTCGAAGGTCGCCGGCACCTGCTTGCGGGCCTTGCTGCCCTTGGTGCCACGGCCCGCGGTCTTGCCCTTGGAGCCGTCACCGCGACCGACGCGGGTACGAGCGGTTTTCGACCCGCGCGCGGGCCGTAGGTCGTGCAGCTTGAGCGTCATTTGGTGTTACCTCCGGCGCCCGTCTCGGCCGGCTCCACCTCGACGAGGTGGCTCACCACCGCGATCAGGCCGCGGGTCTGTGGGTTGTCTTCGCGGACCACCGAATGGCGAATCCGGCGCAGGCCCAAAGTGCGCAGGCTCTCGCGCTGCTTCCAGCGAGCCCCAATGGTGCTGCGCACCTGGGTGATCTTCAGCTGACTCATGGCTGTGCCTCCCGGGCCGCGGTCGCGCTGGCCAGCGCTTCACTCTCCCGTCGCGCCTTCAGCATCCCGGCCGGCGCGACGTCCTCGATCGGCAGTCCGCGGCGAGCGGCCACTTCCTCGGGACGCTGCAGGAGCTTGAGCGCGGCAACGGTGGCGTGCACCACGTTGATCGCGTTGTCGCTGCCCAGCGATTTGGCCAGGATGTCGCGCACCCCAGCACATTCCAGCACCGCGCGCGCCGCACCACCGGCGATCACACCGGTACCCGGGCTGGCGGGGCGCAACAGCACCACGCCGGCGGCTGCCTCGCCCTGCACCGGATGAGTGACGGTGCCACCGATCAACGGAACCCGGAAGAAACCCTTGCGCGCCTCTTCCACGCCCTTGGCGATCGCGGCGGGGACTTCCTTGGCCTTGCCGTAGCCGACACCGACCATGCCGTTGCCGTCACCCACGATGACCAAAGCGGTGAAGCTGAATCGCCGACCGCCCTTGACCACCTTGGAGACACGGTTGATGGCGACGACCCGTTCCAGGTAGTTGCTCTTGTCGCCGTCACGGTCACGGTCGCGGCCACGGCCGCTGTCGCGGCGGCCGCGACTGTCGCGGCCGTCACCGCGCGAATCACGGCTGTCGCGGCTGTCTGGGGCGCCTTGCCCGCCAGCCGACTGCTCGGCCATTATGCGGTCCTTCCAGTTGTCATCAGAAATTCAATCCGTTCTCGCGTGCGGCATCCGCCAGCGCCGCGATCCGTCCGCCGTAGGTGTATCCGCCACGGTCGAACACCACGCTGTCGATGCCGGCGGCCTTGGCACGCTCAGCGATCAGTCGACCGACCCGCACGCTGCGGGCTTTCTTGTCGCCCTCCAAGCCGCGCACATCGGTCTCGATCGACGACGCGGCAGCGACCGTGGTGCCGTTTTCGTCGTTAACCAATTGCACGTGAATGTGCCGCGCGGACCGGTGCACCACCAGCCGCGGGCGCCGGCCGGTGCCCACGATCTTCTTGCGCAGCCGCGCGTGCCTACGCAGCCGGGAGACCCGCCGGGTTTGGGATACGCTCTGCCCCAACGACTTTCGCACGGCGGTGGCAGCTTGTGATTTCGCCATGACTACTTACCTGTCTTTCCGACCTTGCGGCGGATCTGCTCGCCCTCGTAGCGCACGCCCTTACCCTTGTACGGGTCAGGGCGGCGCAGACGGCGGATATTCGCCGAGATCTGCCCGACCTTCTGCTTGTCGATCCCGGAAATCGTGAACTTCGTCGGTGACTGGACCGCGAACGTGATGCCTTCGGGCGCCTCGATCACCACGGGGTGGCTATACCCAAGCGCGAACTCGAGATTGGAACCCTTGAGCTGCACGCGGTAACCGACCCCGAAGATCTCCATCTTGGTGGTGTAACCCTGCGTCACACCGGTGACCAGGTTGGACACCAGGGTGCGCGACAGCCCGTGCAGCGAGCGGTTGTGCCGCTCGTCGTCGGGGCGGGTGACCACGATTGCACCGTCGTCGTTGCGCGACACGGTGATCGGCTCGGCGACCTTCAGATCCAGGGTGCCCTTGGGTCCCTTCACCGAGACGTTCTGGCCATCGATCGTTACGTCGACTCCGGAGGGGACCGGAATCGGCTGCTTACCAATACGCGACATGGCTTTTCCTCAACCCCTCACCACACGTATGCGAGGACTTCGCCGCCCACGCCCTGTCTGGCTGCCTGGCGGTCGGTCAGCAGGCCCGAGGAGGTCGAAATGATCGCCACGCCCAGGCCACCGAGCACCCGCGGCAGATTCGTGGACTTCGCGTACACCCGCAAGCCCGGCTTGGACACCCGGCGCAAACCGGCGATGCTGCGCTCGCGGCTCGGCCCGTACTTGAGCTGGATGACCAGCGACTTGCCGACCCGAGCGTCTTCGGTCCGGTAATCGGTGATGTACCCCTCGTTCTTGAGGATCTGGGCGATGTTGGCCTTCAGCTTGGAGTGCGGCAAACTCACCTCGTCGTGATACGCCGAATTGGCGTTGCGCAGACGTGTCAACAAGTCCGCGATCGGGTCCGTCATCGTCATGGTGTTTTAGTCCTGTGTCTCCGTCACCAGCTGCTCTTCTGCACGCCGGGCAGCTCACCCGCGTGGGCCATCTCGCGCAGGCAGATCCTGCACAGCCCGAACTTGCGGTAGACCGCGCGCGGGCGTCCGCATTTGCTGCAGCGGGTGTAGGAACGCACCGCGAACCGCGGCTTCCGGGCTGCCTTGTTAACCAGTGCCTTCTTAGCCATCTACTCAGTTCTCCTTGAAGGGAAAGCCGAGGGCCCGTAACAGCGCTCGTCCTTCGTCGTCGGTCGTCGCCGAGGTGACGACGTTGATGTCCATGCCGCGGACCCGGTCGATCTTGTCCACGTCGATCTCGTGGAACACCGACTGCTCGGCCAGCCCGAAGGTGTAGTTGCCGACACCGTCGAACTGCTTGGGCGAAAGCCCGCGGAAGTCACGAATACGCGGCAGCGC